>JACEUQ010000003.1:300000-600000 GCA_024998815.1 Opitutus sp. | reverse complement strand
TGCTCGAACAACGCGCGCGGGCCTTGCCGCAAGCCGGGCCGATCCACCTCACCCGCGCCGACGCGTTGGCCGCACTGGAACTCGAACTGCGTCCCCCGGATTTAAGCCCCTATACCCAATGAAAACAGAACCCGAAAAAACCGATTTATTAAAAGATCAACTCAAGTACCTGAAACTCGGTTACCTGCTGCGCCACCACGGCGAACTCACGGCCGAGGCGGCCAAGGCGCGCTGTTCGCACGCCGAATTTTTACGCCGACTGGTGCAGGCCGAGACCCAGGACCGCCAGATCCGGGCGCTGGAGCGGCGCATCCAGGCAGCGCGCTTCCCGGTCAAGAAAACCGTCGACCAGTTCCAGTGGGACTGGCCCAAGGAGTTGAACGAAGCGCAGGTGCGGCACCTCTTCGAACTGGGCTTTGTCAAGGAGCGCACCAACGCGGTGTTTTGCGGTGGTGTGGGGCTTGGGAAGACACATCTCGCGAGCGCGTTGGGCTACGCGGCGTGCCAGGCGGGCTACACGGTGCTGTTTACGACGGCGGTGGACGCGATCAACGCCCTGGTCACCGCCCAGTCCCTGCACCGGTTGCAAGCCGAGTTGAAGCGTTACATGACCCCTGCGGTGCTCGTGCTCGATGAGGTCGGCTACCTGCCGCTCGACAAGTCGGGGGCCGACCTGCTCTTCCAGATCGTCAGCCAACGCTACGAACGCGGCTCGCTGATCGTCACCACCAACAAGGCCTACAAACACTGGGCAGGGATCTTTAACAACGACGCTGGCATCACCGCGGCGATCCTGGACCGCCTACTGCACCGGGCCCAGACCGTCGTCATCGAGGGCAAATCCTACCGCATGAAAGACCGCCTGGCCGACGAACCTGCAAGCTGACCGGGCCTGATGATCGGCCCCTGGCGGGGCCGGTCATCGGCTTTTACGACAGGTGATTTTGTAACCGCCAGAAATAGACGGTGTTCGCGCCGCCGCTCACACACTCCGGGAACCGGCCCGGTAAAAGTCAGGTAACGCGCGTCCAAGCCGGAGCCGGGGGTGGCGGCGAATTTCTCGGTCCAGCCGTTGAAAGGATGGGCCAGCGGCGTGCGGAAGGTGTTGCCCGACCCGCCCTCGAGCACCGTCCAGCCGAAGTACGCTTTGTGCGCCTTGTAGCCGACGCCCAGCTCCACGCACCAGTAGTCGAGGGCGACGTTCGCCGGATTGTCGGCGTAGTCGGTTTGATGGGCGTAGTCGGCGGTGTAAACGACGCTCCAGGTATCATCGAACTTGTAAGGGCCGGTCAGGCGCAGGCCGGTGGTGGCCGTGTCGTTGGCGGCCTGACCGGCGTTGTCGTCGTAGTCGAGCAGCACGGCGTAGGCTGACGCGTTAAACACGCCCATTTTGGCGTAATCGAAGCTGCCGACATGGGAATTCATGCCGAGATCGCCATCGGTGGCGTCCGCGCCGACGACGCGGTGAACCTTGTTGAGGTAGGCGTAATTGGCGGTGTAGCCGTCGCCAAATTTAACCGAGGTGCGTGCCAGGTCGATCGACTGGTTGTTCTGCCGCCAAGGCGAGTAACTGACGAAACGCCCGTTGTTGAGGAAAAAGGACTCGCGCCCCGCGAGCAGCATGACGCCGGTGTCGGGAAGCTGCCACTTCAGGAAGGCCTGATTTAATTCGGTGCCGAGCGGATCGTTAATAACGGCGCGGGGCTGGTCGCTTTGTCCGGGCACGGTGGTCATGCGGTAGTGCTCGTCCTCGCCGACCGCGTAAACGCCCTCGCCCTCGACGAACGCCGTCAGGCCGTGGCAGGGCAAGGTCTCGTAGCCGAGGGTCAAGCGCAGGGTCGAGGCCACGGCGTTGCCGTCGATGCGGCCGGCGGCAGCGGTGGTCGCGCCAGGAACGGAATCCTGCGCATAGTTTTCGTAGCGGTAGCGAGCGGCACCCGAGAGTTTACCCTGAGTTAAATAATCAAACGCCCCCTGGGGCGCGGGCGCGGCGGCAGGGATCTTGGGCACCTCAGCGGCGGGCCCCACACCGTAGCCCGATTGCGCCAAAGCGAGGGGGAGCGCCGCGGTTAATGCCAATCCCGCGCAGGCAAGGGATCGCGCGGCACCGCGAATTGAAAAATCGAAACGGCAAAGCGTCGGGGGAAGGGTAGGCATGAGTGGCGTTATAAATGCAACCACACGAAGTTCCAGCCCGATGCACGCCCAAGCGCAAACTAGCGCCCCACCTTAATACTGGAATTAAATTTCTTCATATCCGGTTCAGCGTCCTCTGTGCTCTTTTTTGGGCGATTGGGCGGCGCACGGATTTCCCGCCGACGGTTAACCTGAGGCTAATAGTCAGCCTCCGCACCTGCGCCCTGCCCACGCAAAAACCAAGCAGCGAAAAGCCCCCCTTTCAGCTAATCATCAGTTGGTTAACAGATATCCAGCTCCGCCCCAGAACCCGTCCGGCCCCGGCCCGCCACTTTCTTTGATTTTATTTTGAGCGTTTAAGCCTGCGCTGCGTCTATGTTTTTGTAGCCAGTTTTGTGGTTTTAGTTTTCAGGTCACAACAGCCGTCTCCCCCGAGGCGGCTTTTGTATATCCAGAGGCCAACCCCCGCCACGCCAAGCAAGGCCACCAAGGGAAGGCGACTGGCTTTTTTGTCGCCTGTGAGTGCGCGAGCGTTTGTGGTGAGGACATGATTTCCTTGCATGAGGGCCGTGGCTCGCGGACCAAAAAACCACCGGCACAGGCGCTGGTTCTCGGCCTGACGGTGGCCGGCTGCACACCGCGAATCTGGCGCCGCTTGGTGGTGCGTGAAGCCATGTGGCTGGCGCGCCTGCACGACTCGATCCAGGTGGCCTTTGATTGGTTCGATTACCAGACCCACACATTCACCCTGGGCGATGTGCGCCTGGGCAACCCGGCCAAGGCCGTCGGCATCAGCATCGAGGACGATCGCGATATCACGCTGCTCGACGCGGAGTTGGCCAAACGAGGAGGGATGAGCTACGAGTACCATTTTGGCGAAGGATGGCGGGTGGACATCCGCGTGGAAGCGGTCCTGCCCCTGGTAAAAGGTGAAGTTTACCCCCGCTGCCTGGCGGGCGAACGGGCGGGCCCGCCCGAGGACTGCGGGGGCTTGGAGGCGTATCAAGATATGCTCGCCTGCATTCAAGAACCCACCACCGAGTTGGGCCGTGAATGGCTGGAGTGGCTAGGCCCGCTGCATGATGTAGAGCGCTGCGACTTGGCCCTAATCAACAAGGGCCTGAAGAAGTTCAGTAAGTAAGCCAGTAAACCAAGAATTGACACTCAGCCCGGCACTTGCTGGGTTGGTGGCCGTTCTTTTTAAATGTGCGTGGTCAGTCGGGAGGAATCGACGGTTAGCGTTCGGTGCCTCCATCTGACCATGAATACGATCAAAGATAAGTTCTCGCTCAACGTCATCGGCGGGTTTGCGCCTTCTGGATTCTTCAAAAAGTCCAAAGTGAATGCCAACCAGCCAGCCACGATTGCTGTGCGGAAACAATATGAAGCCGCAACGTCGGCCCAGGCCGCACGCCTTAACGGGTTGCTCAGCCGCGGGACGACTTCGCCCCTGTAATTCTAACGGGATTGCAGTTAAAACCAGTAACTACGCCGCCCGGGAGCTCACGCTTCCGGGCGGTTTTTCTTTTTGCACTGACCGACTGCGCTTAGGCGTCCAAAACCACATCGCCCTTGGGCGCGGCGACGCAGGCCAAGCAGGAACCGGGCTCGGGCTTGCTGCCGGGCTCCTGAGCATAAGTCACATCGCCACTACGAATCGCCGTCACACAGGTGCCGCACTGGCCGGCGCAACAGCCCGAGGCGATCGCAACTCCTTGCGATTCGGCAAACGCCAGCAGATTACCCGCTTCCGGATTCCACGCGACGCTTTTGCTAGACTTGGCAAAGGTCACCATCACCGGTTTGGCGCCGGCATCGGCCGCCACTGCCGCCACAGGAGCCGCTTTCTTGACGCTGGCCGGGCCGAAGGCCTCATAGTGAACCTTGTCGTCGGGCACGCCCCACTCGGCCAGACCCTTGACCACCGACTCCATCATCGGGCCAGGCCCGCACATGTAGTAATCGAAATTATTCGATGGCAGGACCTTTTTAAACAGATCCACGCCGACGCGGCCGTGATGCTGGTAATCCGCACCCAGTTTGTCGTCCTCGGTGGGATTGGAATAACAGACGTGGAGGCTGATATTACTGTACTTGGCCGCCATGGCCGCCACGTGCTCCTTCATGATGTGCTCTCCACCATGGCGCACCCCGTAAAACCACCAGATTTCACGCCGCGAGCCGTTTTGGATAATCTCGTTCATCATGCTCAAGCACGGCGTGATGCCGACGCCGCCGGAGATTAAAACCACCGGGGACTGCTTGTTGGTATCGAGGAAGAAATGGCCGCCGGGTGCCTTCACATCAAGAATCGCCCCTTCATGAATCGAATCATGGAAGAAGTTGGACGCCAGACCGGCTGCATGCTCGGGCTTGGAGGGCGGGCAGCGCTTGATAGTCACCCGATAATAATCAGGCAGAATCGCATCGCTTAAACTATAGCAGCGAATGGTTTTCTTTTTCTGATTCGGGATATCGAGTTCAAAGGTCAGGTACTGACCGGGCTTAAAGGGCGGCAGCGGTTTTTTGTCGTGCGGAGCCAAATAAAACGAGGTGGCGTCACTGGTCTCCGGCACTTTTTTGATCACACTGAACTTGCGAACGCCGCTCCAAACACTGCCGCCGGTTTCGGCCTTTTTGAGAGCCTTTTGCGCAATGAGCAGTTCCGTGGAGAGCTTCTGCAAGGAAATCGCCTGCGCCTGTTTTTGAGCGCTGAGCGCCCGCAACTGGGCCACCAGCAGGGATCCCAATGTGGCCACGACCAGCGCGACCAGAATGAGCCCGAGTGAAAGGATGATATATTGGGACATGGTTAACAAATACGACTCAGACGACGGTTAGATTAAAACTTGCGGCGCACCTCGAAGCGGACGCCGGTGACGTCGGGATTATTGTCCCGAAACACGTTGATCAGATCGGTGCGAAAGATCCACGCGTTGCTCAGGTTACGCTGGTAGCGGGCGCCGAGGCCGTATTCAGGGGCTTTGTCGGCCGCGGTACCCGGCTGATCAAACGCATCGAGGGCGGCAAATTCAAACACCACTTGCTGCGTGAGATCGAAGAGATACTCGATACCCAGGGCGCCGCCGTAAGTGTTATGGCCGGTATCATCCATCGTTGGAAAACCGGTGATACCGTCGGTTTCGAAGTTAATACCCGTGTTTAACAATACGCCGCCAGCTCCGGCCGCGCGGGCCAGCGACTGCGGGCGATCAAAACCAGCCCAAGCATTAAAGTAGGGCACCAGCGTCAGGGGCTTGGACGAGATCAAGCTGTTCTCAATGAGGAACAAATAACCGTCCGCCGTCTGCGTTTGCCCGGCGCCAGGCTCCTGGCCGAAATTGGCGATCACCCGCACGCTGTTGGAAATGCGGTCCCAGTACCGGCGCGTGAAGGCAGCCGAGGCGTTATGATAACTGAGGTCGTCCTTGCTGTCGTGACCGTCGACATAGCCATAGCCCACCTCCCAGTAACCCGACATGGCCTCGATGAAGGTGTTGAAACCAAAAACACCCGAGTTGTCATTATTAGCCATCGCCGCGGTAGTGACCCGGTCAAAACCGGCGAAAAAGGTCACGTCCATATTACTAATCTGCAGCGCGGGGCTGTTGCGCGCCGGAATAGTAAAGGCAAAGCCGGTGATCGCGTCCTGCATCCAGACGCCGTTCTGAAACAACAGCGGAATGAGGCCGGCGGTGAAGGGAATGTCGTAGCCGTTGTCTTTATTGGTGGCGCCGGAGATAATACGGGCCATGTCGCCCTCGATAAACAGCGCATCGGGCTCAAGGTCGAAAATCGCCTTGTTGTCACTTTGCCCGTCCACTTGGGACACGCGCGTCACGTCGCCGCGATGATCCAGCGGGGTGAAGGTCGCATGGATGCGCTCGGTCGCCGTGATCTTCAAATCGAGGTCCAGCGTCAGTTTGCTGGCCACGATTTCCTTATCCTTGCCGCCGGTGTTGTTATAGCCGACCACCGTACGCAAATCGCCGTAGAGCAGCAGTTGCGGGAAAACCAGGTTCTTTTCGCCAAACAGGTTTATGCCCGGCTCAAATTGACCAGGACCATACATCTCACGGCCCAATTCCAACAACGGGCGGGCCGTCGGGTTGGCGTGTTTGGCGCCATAGATGTCGAGCTGTCGCTGGAAATCGTAGGGCAGGTTGTAGACCGGGTCGGGCCCGAATTTGTAAGCGGCAGCGTCGTAAGGAACGGGTTGCGCACGTGCATCCATGGCAACGTGGCCGTCGCTGGCCCCTGCGGAACCGAGCGAAGCCAAAACCAACCCAGCACCCAGGGCATGTTTAAGGATCATTTGAGAAGAGGTCATGGGATCAACGAGCGGGATTTACCGTGAATTCAGCGGCCGAGGGGTGAAGGTCGATCATCCACTCGTTCATCGATTGATTCATCTCAGGGGTCGCCTCGATGAAGTTCATGAAGTATATCGGTTCGGCGCGACTGCGCATACGAATGGCGATCCGGTAACGCCCGGGCGTTTTTATGGCCGATGCCGGAATCGTGTAACTGGCGGTGCGCTTAGACAACGGCGGCAGGCTGCGGCTCTCCATGCGCACAAAGGGCGGATGGTTCAAGACGCTCGTCGGCACGCCGGCAGGACGGATAAAGGGAAGTTGGTCGATATCCATGTTGATCGGCAGGTACATCTCCCGATCCGTGCCCTTGATGTTCGTGGTCAGGAACTTGGTCTGCAGGTTAAAGAGCTGGCTATCAACCGGCAAACGGCCCGCACGGACATCAGGGGAATGCAGGTCGGCCATGTCACCTTGGCTGTCGACATAACCGGACTCCCAAACGCGGGCACCTTTTTCGTCAAACAGGGCGACGTTAAGCCAGAGCTCAGGCTGAGCGCCGAGGGAGCCTGAGGGCAAGTTGTGACCCGAGTTGGTGTTATGGAGAACGTAGTTCACTTTCAGCGCTTTTCCGGCAACCGGATCGGACTGGAAGAACGGGCCATCGAGCTTGGCGCCGTTGTTCATGACCTGTTCGCGCAACTTCTTTTTCTGCTCCAGCATCACCAGGTTTTCATCGACGATGAGACGGGCGTCCGAGCGGTCTTCGACCGAGGCCCACTCTTCAGGGAAGGTGAAATCGGCGGGCTTTTTGGCCACTTTTTTCTCGAATTCCGGGGTGCCCCAGCCGGCGCGGTAATCAAATTTCAGCCAGCTCTGCAGGGCGAAACGCTTGGCCTCCGGATGGTGAGGGAAGATACCGGGGTGAACGATCGGATAACCCGGGCCGAAAAAGGCGTGGTTGGAGTGCTTACGACCGGGGTTGATCGCTTTGCCGTTAACGATGGCTGCTGGGCCAGTCTCGAAGCCCTCGGCTTTGCCGGGCACCTTGCCCATGTGACACTCTTGGCAGCTGATTCCTTGGGCTGCGGCGGGTGAGGCGCGGTATTGATCCCAGACGACTTCCAGTTTGATGCCGGGGTGCACGGCCACCTGATGGCACGAAATACAGAATTCGGATTTGCTCAGGGCATCAAATTTCACGGCGGAGTTATGAATCACCTGCCCGGGACCCGGATCTTGGGGTGAGAGCTTAACATGGTGTTTATCCTTGTTCAAAATGATCTCCGTCAAACCGGAAGCATTCGAATTGCCGTAAACGGGCTTGGTGATGTCGCCCATTTCGATCCGGCGCTCACCGTTTACACGGGAGTACTCTTCCTTAACGCGATGGCAGGTGACGCAAGTGATGCCCTCGCGGGACACCTCGGAACGCTCCCACAGGGGCTGTTCGCGCGTTTCGCCCATCGTGGTCCCGACCGCAACGTGGCAGCGCATGCAGAACATGCCGATGGTGCCCTGCGCCAAGTCGTTGATCTTCTGCTCAAACTTGTGGAAGACGGGCGAAATCGACGCGTAGGCGTGGTTGGACGAACGCCATTCGTCGTAGATTTGCTTGTGGCAGGGCGCGCATTCGGAAGCGCTCGGGAAATTATTCTTGGCGTAGATCGCCAGATGCGGGTCAACCGGATCCTTCGCTTTGGGTTTGGCCGGCGCCAAGGGTGCAGAAGCCGCCTTCGCCTTGACCACGGGAACATCATCGCCCCCCAGTAAATCGTCATCCGCGGCAGCCGCTACTTTGGCGGCTGGCTTAGCTACGATGAGAGAAATCAATTCGTCGTCGGCCGACTGCACTTTGGCGACAACGGGTTGGGCGGAGGGTTCGGCGTGTAACAGAACGCCCGCCGCAAGCAGGGCGAAGCATCCAGATGTCAGGTTTTTGTAGGCAAATGGGAAACGCATAGAAATAGGATTAAGCGGTGTTGCTTATACTCGCCCATGCCGACCATCACTGCGCAAGCCGATAATCAGCCCTGCGACCAACTTTACATCCTTGGTTATGCCAAGGTTCGGTTTGGGTTAGCGCCGTGAATAAAACTGGGGTAACTGGCTCGCCGAGAACTTATGCAGGGCGGTGTTCGGGTTTTGCGCGGGAAACTTTTATCGGAGATATTCATACGATTGACACGAAGCCATTCTGCTTTTCCACATCTCTCGACTAATTCATCGGGTTAACACCCCTACTTAAGCCATTCTTCGCAAAAAACCATGACCGCCCTGAAAACCAAAAAAAACCTAGTGGTCGCCTGTCTGGCCGCCCTATTTGTTGCGCCCAGCCTAAGCTTCGCCGCCCTAGATAGTTCCAAGCTGGTGGGGCCCGGTAAGTGCACGGATTGCCACAAGAGCGAGGCCAGCGCCTGGCAGGAGATGAAGCACTATAAAACCTTCGACGATCTGCACCGTCGCCCCGCCGCCAAGGAAATCGCCGCCAAGCTGGAGATTGTTAACATCAAAACGGAGAGCACGTGCATGCAGTGCCACTATACGGTGAACGACACCGGGCGCGCGGTTGCTGGCGTTTCCTGCGAATCGTGCCACGGTGCAGCAGCGGATTGGATCACCCTCCACAATGAAAAGGGCCGCCGCGCCGACGCAGTCGCCCAAGGCTTTATCTCCCCCAGCAACATTTACCAACTGGCGGTCAATTGCTACTCGTGCCACACCGTTCCCAATGAAAAACTGGTGAACGTGGGCGGCCACCAGGCCGGCAGCGCGATTGAGCTGGTCTCATGGGTGCAAGGCGAAGTCCGCCACCACTTTAAGGCCGGAACCACCAATGCCGATGCGACCCCCGAGCGGAAGCGCATGCTTTACTTGGTCGGCCGCGTGGTTGACCTCGAGTACAGCCTGCGTGGTGTCGCCAATGCCACCGAGAAGGCCACTTATGCCGTGACCATGGCCCGTCGCGCCAAGGCCGCCCGTGCGGAAATCCAGAAAATCATCGATGTGCTCCCCCGGGATGAAATCAAGGCCGTTGCCGCCGCCGTCGATGGCGTTGGCCTGAAGCTTAACAACAAAGAACCCATCATGGCTGCCGTTCAAACCATCAGCGATCTGGGCCGCAAAATCAGCGACACCTACAAGGGCGAGGAACTGGCCGCGCTCGACGCCCTGATCCCCACCGTTGTACAGGGAACACCCTACGGTGCAGCACAATAAACGGCTGCGAGCGCTAATCAAAGGCTGTTAACCACTGGAACTATGTCTGAAGCCCCCGCCACCATTTCCCGCCCTCAACGCTGGGACGTTCCCTTCGAAAGTGCCATGGGCGCGGTGGCGGTGGCGCGGATTTTATCCATTCCGCCGTTTAGCCAAATCGACGCCAGCCGGTTTCCCGCCAGCACCTCACTGCCCGACATTCTTTTAAACGACACCGGTCTGCGTTCGTTTAAAAAAAATCAGGTCATCGTCCGTGAAGGTGACTACGGCAATTCAGCCTTTTTCATTATAACGGGCAGCGTACGGGTCGCCTTGGGCAAGGATGCCATTCCTGCGGAGGTACTTGGCCGCCGGCAACCCGAGAAGAAGGACTTTCTCTCTACCCTGCGCCAGTTGTGGGGCAATGCGCGTTATCCCGAAGTGCGTAGCCTGCGTCGCTATAAAGAAGCCAAAGCGGGTGCCGAGCATGAAAAGGGGGATGATACCACGGCCATTTTTCTGCACGACATCCCCAGTGTCCTCAAAGGCGGAACCGCTGTATTAACCGCAGGAATGTTCTTCGGCGAAATTGCCGCTTTGAGCCGAACCCCGCGTACTGCTACCATTTTTGCCGAGGAAGATTGCGAACTGCTCGAAATCCGCTGGCAAGGCCTGCGTGAACTGCGTTTACGCGCCCCGGAGATCAAACAGTTCATTGACACAAACTATCGCAAGTATTCACTGGAGAACCACCTCCGCGAAACCAAGTATTTCAAAGACCTCAGCCCTGCGGAGCTTAAAGAGGTCGCCAATCAAACCCGTTTCGAGACCTACGGCAGCTTTGACTGGCATTCGAATTACAAAAAAAATCGGGACGTCGCGCCCGAGGAGCGCATTAAAGAGGAGCCGCTGATCGCCGAGGAAGGTCAATACGCCAACGGCCTAGTTCTTATTCGCGCCGGGTTTGCGCGCATGAGCCAAAAGTATAATCAGGGCGAACGCACCGCGAGTTACCTCTCCCGCGGCCAAATGTTCGGCTTCGACGAGATCGCGCACAACTGGAACACCAAGGATTCGGCGCCGCTTCAATATACACTGCGCGCGCTCGGCTACGTCGACGTGCTGGTTGTTCCGACTTCGGTGGTCGAACAATATATTCTGCCGAAAATCCCCCAAGCGTCATTCCCCCCGCCGATTGTTGCCCAAAACAAACAAATCAACGACCGCCGCGACGGCGAGTTGTCGACGGACGTCGTGGAGTTCTTGGTGGACAATCGCTTCATCAACGGACGCGCCACCATGGTGATGGATTTGGACCGCTGCACGCGCTGCGACGACTGCATCCGCGCCTGTGCATCGGCGCACGATAACAACCCGCGATTTGTCCGGCACGGACACCAGATCGGGCGCTATATGATAGCCAATGCCTGCATGCACTGCCTCGATCCGGTGTGCATGATCGGCTGCCCAACCGGCGCGATTCATCGTAACGCGCTCGGCGGCCAGGTGGTCATCAACGATACCACGTGTATCGGTTGCTCCACCTGCGCCAACAGCTGCCCCTATAATAACATCCAAATGGTCGAGATTCGCAATGAACTCGGCGAACACATTCTCGATCAGGAAAATCGACCGGTCACCAAAGCCGCCAAGTGCGATCTGTGCGTCGAACAAATGACGGGCCCCGCGTGCGTCAACGCCTGCCCGCATGACGCCCTGACCCGTGTTGATATGCAGGACACTCAAACCTTTGCCAAATGGCTTCAACGCTAACGTTTTTCTCCCAGCGGCGCCTCATCAACCTTGGCCTGCTCCTTTCGGCGGTTGCCGCCTTTTGGGCGCTGCAGGAAAGTTATGCCAACGGCATTCGCTCCACGGGATTATTATCGGGGACGGCGCTGTTCGGCACCTGCCTGGTGCTGGCGCTGTTTAACGCGCGAAAAAAGCTCCCCTTCATTCCGCTGCTGAAGGCATCGACGTGGACGCAGTTCCATATCTACGCCGGCTGGTTTGCCGTCGTGGTGTTCTTTTTTCATACCGGTCTGCGCATGCCGAACGGCTTGTTTGAGATCGCCCTCTATAGTGTTTTTTTGGCGGTCGCTTTGAGCGGTGTGCTGGGCCTGATCCTTTCGCGCATCTATCCCTCGCGCCTGCGTTTATATGGGGAAAACCTGATGTACGAACGCATCCCCAGCTTGCGCCAGCAACTGCAAGCCGATGTGGAGAAAATCATCTGGAAAAGCGTAAATGAAACCAAGTCGTTTACCTTGGCACGCATGTATGAATCCAAGTTAAAGGCCTATTTCTCTGCTAAAAAGAATACTTTTCATCACTTGATCGGTTCTGAGAAGCCGGTGAACGACCTCACCGAAGAACTCAATCAACTCCAGCGCTACATGGTGGCCGCGGAACGCGTTTTTCTGGCCGAAGTCATCGAGTGCGTGAAAGCCAAGGACAATCTGGACATGCAAGCGACCTGCCAAGGCGTGCTCAAGTACTGGTTGTTTATACACATTCCGCTCACCTTTAGTCTATTGCTCATGGGGCTGCTGCATGGGCTTATGGCTTTGGCGTTTAATTGATACTCCTGCTCAAACCGACATGAAACGCCTTCAGCGATTCGATTTTAAGTTCAGCCGCTACCAGCGCCCCAACCAGGATTGGGAGTGCGGCAGTGCAGATGCCTGTGCCGCGTGCCCGTTGGGACCCGACAGCAAGGGTCAGTGCCGCGCCACGACCGAATGCAAACCCCGCAAAGAAGGCGACCGGTGGAATTGCACCCGCTCCGATTCACGCGGTGGTAAATGCGCCGACGGCCCGCTACCCGATGGAACGTGCTGCAAAGCCATTCCTCCGTGCACCCCGCGCCGCAGTGTCCGCTCCCAGCGTAAACTCGCTGTTGTGCTGGTTGTTGCGCTTACTCTGGGCACGATTTTAATCGCCCTGGGCTTACCCAGCCGGAATCAAACCTTCAATCCGGGCCCGGTGATCGCGCAGCACGCCGCCGACGGCATTTCCTGCGATCGGTGCCACTCGACCGCCCAACTCACGTCAAGTGCGTGGCTGGCCTCCGCTTTTACTTCTTCCAGTTCTCACGCCAACAGCGAGCGCTGCATGGCCTGCCATAATCTGGGCGCCCAACCCATGCAACCGCATGGACTTAAGGCGGAAGAACTCGCACTGATTACGCAAAAAATCACCGGCGCCGGCTCAGTCAACACGGCCGTCGGGGCGATTGCGGATCATCAAGGCAATGTTTCCTGCGCGACCTGCCATCGGGAGCACCACGGGCGCGATTTTGACCTAAAAAAGGTCTCCGATTCGTCCTGCCAAGTTTGCCATAGCGTTCAGTTTGAAGGCTTCCCCAACGGACACCCCGACTTCAAAAGTTATCCCTACGATCGCCGTACGCGGATCATGTTCGATCACAACGCGCATATATCAAACTACTTCCCGGCAGCCAAAGACCAGAAAACGGTCCCGCAAGGCTGTAACAGTTGCCACGTCACCGACAGTGCCAATCGCTTGATGCTGGCGCGTAATTTTGAGCAGTCCTGCGCACAATGTCATAGCGACACGATTGTTCGGCCAGGTGCTGCGGGTATCGCTGTATTAAGTGTCCCCGGCCTGGATCCGGCCTTCCTTAAAGCCCGCGCAGCGACCCTCGGCCAATGGCCCGCCGATGCGGACGGCCCTCTGACGCCCTTCATGCGTTATTTGTTGATGTCCGACGCCAAAGCGCAGGGCGCCCTGGCGACATTAAAAGACGTCGACTTGATGTCGCTCCCGCGCTCACGTCCCGAGCTGGACGCTGCCGCCGAAACCCTCGCCTGGGCCACCAAGGAGCTCATTGCCGACCTGGTTATTTCCGGCCATGACGCCATCAAAAAACGGCTCGGGGTGAGCGCAGCCGGACTGGCGGGTTCAATTTCGCCCGAAATCCTCCAAGCCTTCACGCGGGCTGAGTGGATTCCTGATTTATTAATCGAAGTTGCCGCTCACCGTGCAGGGCAGGCACTGCCCGCCAAGGCCGCCCCCAAGCCGGTTGCCGTGGTGGTGGTGGCTGCGCCCGCCCCTGTAAAGCCGGTCCCCAAAGCCACCGATGATATTCTTGGAGGTGATGATATATTGGCCGCCGCACCCGCCGTTGCAGCCAAACCAGCCGTAAAGCCAGCAGCCAAGGCTGCGGCTCTGGATGACGACATCATTGATGACGCGCCCAGCGCACCGGTTGTAATTAAACCCGTGGCGCCGGTGGCCCCTAAACCGATCGCGGGTGAAAAGTGGACTTCAGGCGGAGGCTGGTATGCCTCCAATTCCGACTATTCTGTTCGGTATCGTATTACCGGCCATGCAGATCCTTTCGTGAAAGCCTGGCTGGAATATGCCGCCGCCCAAGCAACCACCCCGGACGCGCGACTTCAGTTTAAAACGTTGGCCGAGACCAATAGTTGCACGAAGTGCCATAGTATTGATCAGAAACCGGGCGCCGGCCTGGTGGTCAATTGGCACAGTGCGACCACCAATCCCCAAACGCATAAGTTCACCAAGTTCGATCATGGAACCCACTTCAGTCTTTTGAGCGAAAAAGGCTGCCAGTCCTGCCACCAGATCGAGCCTGCAGCTCAATATAAAGCGGCCTTTAAGGATAATTTAAATCCCGCTGTATTCACGAGTAACTTCCAAAAAGTGAACCTGATGAATTGCGCGAGTTGCCATAACCCGCAAGGTGCGGGCAATAGTTGTACACTCTGCCACAATTATCACATCGGAACGTTCACGCCGACGGTTAAGTCCGCCTTCAACAATGATAAATCGGTGAGCGGTTCAGCGCCGAAGCCGTAGTCACCGATAGACAGTAACGAACGTGCCGGATTAAACCCATGCAGTTTAGCCGCGAAAGAACGCAAGGAGCGCAAAGAACAAGCTCTGCATTTCCATGTGTTCTCTGCTTTCTTTCGCGGCTAAAAGGCTCGAAGCATTCTGGTAAATTTTAAGGGCGATCAGATGAGCCGACTTAAATATTGCTGCCTGCTAGGTAGGCTTACGGCCGCAACACTCCAAACCCCTCATTTATGAACTTCCATTTGCGCGCTCGTTCTTTTCTCGGCGGATTTCTCGTCCTCGCCCCGCTTTTGACCAGTTGCACCAGTCCCGCAGGTAAATCGACCACCAACCCCGCCCACCCGGGGCCCGCAGTTGGACAAGCGGCTGGAAATGTAGTCGGCGTTGTTGGCGGCAATGTCGTCGGTGCGGCTGTCGGGGCTGTTGAAGGAACGGTGAGCGGGGCGCAAAAACCCTTCACCAACGAACCACGCACCATTCGTACCTGGCGCACGGAAACCACCAGCGATGGGCGCACCATTCAAGTCCCCCACGACACGTCGGTCGACGCGTACGGCCGTCCCATTACCATCAACAAGTAAACCCTAGGTTTACCCGTTCGGGTACCGCCCTTTTCAAGGCATTGAATCGGGTGTTTACCCGCAAAAAAAGCGCCGTCTTAACCCGAGTTCCGCAGTTCGAAAGATGGTTTTGTTGTATTTGAGGCACTTGCGTAATTTAAGGGGCGATTTTCGGCACTACATTGCTGATTTCGCGGGTGCCTTTGGGCAGACGCAGGCCGAGGTGGGTGAGAAGCTGGGCGGTGGCCGGTTCTGGCTTGGTGACTACACGCAAGCGTAGTTCGGTCGTGATTTCGGCCCGGCGCACGGGCACGACAACATCGACGCTTTTGATTCCGCCCATTTCCTTGACCAATTGCCGTGCACAGGTGCCCAGCCCCTTCGAGTGCATCCACTGCTCAAGCGTGCGCCACAGCGCCAACGCTAGGAAGCAAACCAGGATATGCGCCTGGACGCGGTCCTCTTTATGGTGAAACACCGGTCGCAGTCCCAGGTCGCTTTTGGCTGTGCGGAACGCCGCCTCGGCCTGCGTGAGCTGGATATACCACTTCCACAACAAGACCGGATCGGTCTCCTCGCAGTTGGTGCGCAACAGATACGCGCCTTTTTGGCGGTGCGCCTTTTGTCCGGCGTCGAGCCGGCTGCTGATGCACAGGGCGCCGGCACGGCCTTCCCCATCGCGTAATACCTCCGCCATTACAATCGCGGCGGCGGCGGGATATTTACCCAGGTGCCGGCCGATCCGCCGGCCCACGGCTTCCTGATCGGCCTGCGGCGTGCGGCTGAGCCAGGCGTCGATCTTGATCAACTCTGCCGTCAGTCGCTCGCTCTGACGTTGGAGCATCGCGCGCTCCTTCTCGGCCCGCGCGCCGCTGCGACATAACACGTAACGCTCGCCCGGCTCGCCGTCGGGCTGTTCGACCAGGCGCACCTCCAGCCCGTCTTGCACGGTTTTCCAGTCGGATTGTTCGAGCAAAGTCTGCTCGTGGGCGCGCAGCCAGCTTTTCGGCGTGCCGACCAGGTAGCGCGCCTTGCGTTCGCGCAGGAAAGTAATGTTCGCCTCGGAGACCATGCCCCGGTCCATCACCCAGATCCGTTCGGCCTGGCCGTATTTGGTTTCCATTGCACGCACGATGTCCTCGACCGTGCTCACATCGGCGCGGTTGCCCGCAAACACCTCGAAGCTCAGCGGCAGGCCCTCGGGGGTGCAGACCAGGCCGATGCAAACCTGTTTATTGCCGCTGCGTTGATCTCGCGAGTAACCGCGTTGGGCCTGCGGATTGCGCTCCGCCTCGCCCTCGAAGTAGGTGCTCGTCACATCGTAGAGCAAAAACTCGAAGCGCACGCCAAACCACTCCCGGTAACGCGTCATCAGGTGGGCGCACAGAGCGTCCTTGTGCTCGCCGAGCTGATCGAGCGCGCGGTAGAGCCGGTCATCGTTGACCAGCCGGTTGTCCACACCGAGCAGATCATCGAGCGCGGTGGTGTCATACCAGTGCTCGGCCACTCCGAGTTCAGAGCGTTGCGCGCAAAACCGCGCGACGGTAAGCAGAGCGGCGGTATGCGCCCAGCCCACCGACTCGCGGCCCTCGGGCAAAAGCTCGCCGAGCAGCTCATTGAGCTTGAGACGGTGCCAAAGCGAGAGGGCGAGGTAACACTCGCCGAAGTCGCGGCTGCGTTCTACTCTCAGAGCGCGCAGATCAGCCGGCTCCCAACGCGGTGCGGTGTCACCTTCGGTCTGGCCCGGCAAACCGAGCCCGGGCAGAGGTGCGGTGTCCGGCTTGGGGATCGGAGTTTCCCCGCGCAACAATGCGGGTAAATCATCCCAGCCCCCGCGCAAGCCCGCCAGTTGCGCGTCGTCGAGTTTGCCCAGCGAGGCGACGACCTGCTGACGCGGCCCACGCGCGGTGCGCACCGTCCGGCACAAGTGCCAATAACTGTAACCGACCCCGCGCGCCGACTTGGTCTTACGTCGTAGGAACATGCCCGGCAGTATCGCAGAAATCCGAGCGCTCCTCAACGGGGTGTTCGGCACTACATGCCTCCAAAACCTCGTCTTCCCTCGTAGGCGCCCGCCGCCAAAAATCTGCTCTCCTCTGAAACTTTTTTTGCCGACTACGCCAACTGCGGAACTCGGGTTAAAGGACGGCGCTTTTTCGTGTCTAATAATTCTCTCGTAAAGCTTAACGCTTGCGGTGCTTGAGTTCGAGCTGGATGCCGGCGAAGCGAACCAGTTCGTGCAGGATTTCTTGCTCAGAGGGATCCAGGTGCGCGGAGGCCGTGAGCGCGTTTTGGGCCCGTTTCAGCGCTTCCTCGACCGCCTTCTCATCGATCTTTTCTTCGGTGATCGCGTGCTCGGCCAAAATCGAGACCTTGTCAGACTCGATCTGGGCAAAACCTTTGCCCACCGCCAGCACCTGCTCCTTGCCGTCCTTCATCAGACGCAACTCGCCGCCAACCACTTGGGTCAACAACGGGATGTGCCCGGGCAAGATACCGATTTCACCGGTCAGGGTCGGGACAACCACCGTGTCGACGGTGTCGCTATAAACCCGGGCTTCCGGGGTGACGATTTCGAGTGTAAGTGCCATTTTTTGAACCACTAATGAACACTAATGGACACTAATCCAACTTCGGTACAGTGACCGAGATTGGAGTGTCTGCATTAGTGATAATTAGTGAAGATTAGTGGTTAACGATTGGATCCGCCTTACTTCTTGGACGCGGCGAGCACCTCGTCGATGCCACCCTTCATGTAGAAATCGCCCTCAGGAATGTGGTCGAGTTCGCCGCTGAGGATCATCTTGAAGCCGCGAACGGTCTCCTTGACGGGAACGTACTTACCCGGCGCACCGGTGAACACCTCGGCCACCGCGAACGGTTGCGAGAGGAAGCGCTGAATCTTACGGGCGCGGTAAACGGTCTGCTTGTCCTCAGGCGAGAGCTCGTCGAGACCGAGAATCGCGATGATGTCTTGCAAGTCCTTGTAGCGCTGAAGGACGCGCTGGAGTTCGCGGGTGATCTTATAGTGCTCTTCACCAACGATCGAGGGCTCGAGGGCCTTCGATACGGAAGCGAGGGGATCGACCGCGGGGTAAATGCCGAGCTCGGCGATGGAGCGCTCCAACACGATGGTGGAGTCCAAGTGGGCGAAGGTGTTCGCCGGGGCCGGGTCGGTCAAGTCGTCGGCGGGCACGTAAACGGCCTGCACGGAGGTGATGGAACCCTTCTTCGTCGAGGTGATGCGCTCCTGGAGGAGGCCCATTTCGGAGGCCAGCGTCGGCTGGTAACCCACCGCGGAAGGCGAGCGACCGAGCAGCGCGGACACTTCGGAACCGGCTTGGGAGAAACGGAAGATGTTGTCGATGAAGAGCAACACGTCCTGGTTTTTCTCGTCACGGAAATACTCGGTCATGGCGAGGGCCGAGAGGGCCACGCGCATACGGGCACCGGGCGGCTCATTCATCTGGCCGTACACTAGGGCGACCTTCGACTCGGACAGGTTGTCCTGCTTGATGACGCCTGCCTCGGACATTTCGTGGTAAAGGTCGTTACCTTCACGTGAACGCTCGCCGACGCCGGCGAACACCGAGTAACCGCCGTGGGCCTTGGCGATGTTGTTGATGAGCTCAAGGATAACCACCGTCTTGCCGACGCCTGCACCACCGAACGCACCGGCTTTACCGCCCTTGATGAACGGGCAGATCAGGTCGATGACCTTGATGCCGGTTTCGAGGATCTCAGCCTTGGTGTCCTGATCGGCCAGCAAGGGAGCGGCGCGGTGAATGGGGTAACGCTTGGTGTGAACCACTGGGCCTTTGCCATCAACGGGGTCGCCGGTGACGTTGAAAATGCGGCCGAGAATGCCGTCGCCAACGGGAACGGTGATGGGCGCGCCGGTATCAACCACGGCCATGCCGCGGACCAAGCCCTCGGAGGAGGACATGGCGATGGTGCGGGCGACGCCGTCACCCATGTGCTGCTGGATTTCGAGAGTCAGTTTCTCCTGTTTGCCGGAGACGGTGAAGTCGACGGTCAGGGCCTGATAGATCGGGGGGATCGCGTTTTCCGCGAACTGGACGTCAACGACGGGGCCGATGACTTGGACGATTTTGCCGGTGTTGCTCATGAACGGAGTGGTTAGTTAAATTTTTAAAAGAAAAGAGGGAATTAAGCGGCGAACTGGGCGGCGGCGATTTCCAGGATTTCCTGGGTGATCGCTGCCTGACGGGCCTTGTTGTACTCGAGGCTGAGTTCGCCCACGAGTTTGTTGGCGTTATCCTTGGCGGTCTTCATCGCCACCATACGGGCCGAGTGCTCGGAGGCGCGGGCCGAGAGCACCAGCTGGTAAATGTGCTTGTTGATGTAGAAGGGGATCAGCGCTTCCATGACTTCCGTGGCGCTAGGCTCGAAGATCATGTCGCGGGTGTCGCGCTGAACCTCGATACCGGCTTCGGACTGGGCCTGGGAAATGAAGGTCGACAAGCTGGTCAACGGTAGCACCGGACGCAGCGTGGCTTCCTGCACCAAGGTGTTGCGGAAACGCGGGTAGATGACCTCGACGGTGTCGATTTCACCGGCCAGGTATTTCTGCACCATCATCTCGACGGCCACCTTCACCTCGGAAAACGGGGTGCGGTCTTGGACGACGAAATCAGCAACGAGCTCGCGGTGGGTGCGGGCAAGGAACTGGGAGCCCTTGCGACCAATGGAGAAAAACTTCACCGGGGTTTTGATCTCGGTGACGAGCTTGAACAGGTTGGCGTTGAGCGGACCGCACAGGCCCTTGTCACTGGTAACCAAAAGGATGCCACGGGTTTTAACCTCGCGTTCGTCGAGGAACGGATGCTTGAGCTCGGTGACACGGGAGGAAAGCGCGGCCAGCATCTCGGACATCACCTGGATGTAGGGGCGGCCGGCCAGAGCGGCCTGCTGCGCCTTCTTCATCTTGGACGCAGCGACGAGCTCCATCGCCTTGGTGATCTGGCGGGTGTTTTTGACGGATTTGATCCGTCGGCGAATATCGCGTGTAGAAGCCATGTTGGAGGAGGGAGGTCAGCGATCAGAAGTCAGAAGTCAGAAGTCGGATGTCGGAGGGCAGAGATCGGAGCTCCGGATGATTCCGGAGCTGACCTGACTTCTGTCATCTGACCTCTGACGTCTTTCTGTTGATCGGCAGGTTTGATCAGGCGCTGTAGGTGGACTTCCACTCTTCGAGAGCGGTGACGATCTTGGCTTCGAGGTCCTTGTCCAAGGCGGCCTTGGTGCGGATCTCGGTGAGCAGCGCGTCCTTGCGGTTCTTGAAGAACTCGCGGATGGAAACCGAGGCGGCGTTCACCTTTTTGATGTCCAAAGCGTCATAGAACCCGCGCTGAAGCGCGAAGATCGTGATCGCTTGGAGTTCGATGGAAACCGGGCTCAGGGCGGGCTGCTTGAACAATTCCACGATGCGGCCACCGCGGTCCAGCTGGGCCTTGGTCTTGGCGTCGAGGTCAGAACCGAACTGGGCGAAGGCGGCCAATTCGCGGAACTGGGCGAGCTCACCCTTGAGCTTACCACCGACCTGCTTGGTGACCTTGATCTGCGCGGCAGAACCGACGCGCGACACGGACAGACCGACCGACACGGCGGGACGGATACCTTGGTTGAACAAGTCGGTCTCAAGGAACACCTGGCCATCCGTGATCGAGATCACGTTGGTCGGGATGTAGGCGGACACGTCGCCGGCCTGGGTCTCGATGATGGGCAACGCGGTGAGCGAGCCCTTGCCGTCGAGGCGAGCCGAACGCTCGAGCAGGCGGGAGTGCAAATAGAACACATCGCCCGGATACGCCTCACGACCGGAGGGGCGCTTCAGGATGAGCGAGATCTGGCGGTAAGCGACGGCGTGCTTGGACAAGTCATCATAAACGATGAGGGCATCCATGCCGTTTTCCATGAACCATTCGCCTATGGCGGCACCAGAGAAGGGCGCAAGGTATTGGTTGGCGGCGTTGTCGGCGGCGGGAGCGGCGACGATCGCGGTGAACTCCAGGGCACCAGCGGCCTCGAGGGCAGAGATGGTGCGAACGATGTTGGAGTTCTTCTGGCCGATCGCGACGTAAACGGAATAAACGGGGCGGAACTTGGGGTCGCCGGAAGCAAGGCCGACCTTGTTGATGTTCGCCTGATTGATGATCGTGTCGATCGCGATGGTGGTCTTGCCGGTGCCACGGTCGCCGATGATCAGCTCGCGCTGACCGCGGCCGATCGGGATCATGGAATCGATGGCTTGGATACCGGTGAAGAGCGGTTGGGAAACCGACTTACGGGACATAACGCCGGGGGCGATCTTTTCCACGGGATAGGTCTCGGTGGTGCCGAGCGGGCCCTTGCCGTCCACGGGGTTGCCGAGGGCGTCAACGCAACGACCGAGCAGGCCTTTGCCGACGGGAACGGAGAGGAGTTTTCCGGTGGTGGACACTTCGTCGCCCTCCTTGAGCTGGGAAACGTCGCCGAGAACGACGGCGCCGACCTCGTCGGTGCCCAGGTTCAGGGCGATGCCGATGACCCCGTTGGGGAACTGGATCATCTCGTTGTAGGCGACGTCCGAGAGGCCGTCGATTTTGGCGACGCCATCGGCGACGGTACGGATGATACCGGTGTTCTTGCGGACGGCTTTGTTGGAAAGCTTCGCGATCTGCTGTTCGATTTGTTCGATGACCGTGGACATGCGGGCGGGTGGATTAGGTTTTAAAAAGGGAGCGGGTGGAAATCAGGCGCTGGCAGAAAGAGCAGCGAGTTGGCCGGCGACCGAGGACTCGAAAAGGTCGTCGCCGATGCGAACGCGGATACCGGCGAACAGGCCCGGATTGGCCTTGGTTTGGGTGGTAACCGGGCGCTGGTAACGGGCGGAAAGCGAGGTGGCGATCGAAGCGAGTGCGGCCGCGCTGACGGGGCCGGAATGCTCGACGACGGCGATGCCCTTGGCGACTTCGGTGGCGATCACGCGCTGGTAGGCGGTGAGAATCGTCACCGCGTTAACCGGGTGGTGCTTCTCCACGTAACCGAGGATGCCAGCGACTTGCTCGCTGGAGATACGCCCGTCGACGAGGCTCAGCTTAAAAAGCTGGCGAACGAGCTGCTGGATCTGGGCTTTGCCGGTGACCATGACGGGGGCTTAGACGGAGGTGAGCTCGCGAGCGGCAGCCTCGTTGTAGGCGGCGCGGTCAGCTTCGGTGAGTTTCTTGGCGAGGACCTGCTCAGTGGTGGCGACCACGAGGCGGGCGATCTCGGTGCGGGCGTCGGCGAGCATCTTCTTGTGCTCGAGGTCGATGGCCTGCAAAGCCTTGGCCAGCTGGGAGGCGGTGCGCTCGGTGGAGGCGGCGGCTTCGCGCTCGGACAGCTCTTTGGCGGTCTTGCGGGCCTCATCGATGACCTTGTTGGCGTTGAGCTGGGCCGCCTTGAGCTGGGCGGCGATTTCGGCCTGGGCCTCGACGAGGCGGGCGGCGGTGGCCTGGGCGTTGGCCAGACCGGCTTCGATCTTGGCGTTGCGCTGGTCCATGGTGGCCAGAACCGGCTTGATCGCGAACTTGTAGAGAACGAAGGCGAGGATGCTGAAGCTGAACAGCTGCATGCCGACGTTCTTGGCGTCGATACCGAATTTGGTGACGAGGTCGTGGACAAGACCGCCACCTTCGGCGCCAGCCTGGTGGGCAGCGGCGGTCGCGTGTTCAACGGCGGGCGTGATTACAGCCAGGAGAGAAGAGAACATGGTAGGAGGCGGGAACTTGAAAAAAGGGAGGGTGGCTCCGGGGCCGAAAAGGCCGCCGGAGCCGGGAACACTCAACGGACTTACTTGGCGAGGAACAGCGCGAGGAGACCGAGACCTTCAGCCAGCGCCATACCGAGGATGGACTGAACGAGGATCTTGCCCGAAGCGCCGGGGTTGCGACCGACGGCCTCAGCGGCCTTGGTGCCGATGGCGCCTACGGCGATAGCAGCGGCGATGAGGCCGCCCGTGGATGCGATGTTGCCAGTGATTTCAGCGATGAACATGTGTGGATTACTTAGTTGGTTTGGGTTGCGTCCGGTCGTGTACGTTTGGTGTGGCGCGTAGGCCCGTAATCACTCCCGAACAAAGTCGGGAAAATTAGTGGGCGGCCTCTTTGGCGTCGCCGTGGTCGTCACCGTGATCGTCGGCATGGTCATCACCGTGGTTGCAGATCAGGCCGATGTAGACGGCGGTCAACAGGGTGAAAACCAGACCTTGAACGAAGCCGACGAGGAGCTCCAGGAAATAGAAAGGCGGCAGGAAGTGCATGGCGTGAAGGAGGTTTTCACCACCGAACACGTTGCCGAACAAACGCATCGAGAGCGTCACGGGGCGGATGAAGATCGAGACGACCTCGATCACGCCGACCACGATGAACACCAACGACAGGCCCCAGTACATGGCGGGCGCGAGTTCCTTTTTGTCGGCCTTGTTGCCGAACAGGTCTTTGATGAGCAGGCCGGGACCGGCGTAGCGCATCACAATCACAAACCAAGCACCGAAGGAAACCAGCGCGAGGGCGATGGTGCCGTTCAGTTCCGAGGTGTGCGGGCGGATCAGCGCGGTTTCGACGTGGAAACTGCCGTCAACCACGTGGCCCCAGCCCACCGTACCAACGAAGGGCAGGAGGCCCGACCAGTTGTGCAAAACGATGAAAATGAACAAGGTTACCAGTACGGGGAAGGCCATCGGCATGGCTTTTTTACCCACGATCGGCTCGTACAGGCCGCGCAACCCATTGAGGGCCTCCTCCAAGATGGCCTGACCGCGCGACGGCACCAACTTGGGCGTTCCCACCATCCAGCGAATCGCAAAAATGATGACCAGGGTGATCACCCAGCTGGTGAGAATGCTATTGGTCACGGGCACGCCGATGAAGTCCTTGAGGGACGAGGCGGCTTCATGTCCGCCAGCGGCGAACGCGGTCGCGCCGCTTGCGATGAGCAGCGTCGAGAGGGCGAGGGATTTGACAGCGGACATGGGTGCGAGAATGGGCGGTCGTTGAGGGAAAAGTCCAAACCAAGGAGACCCGCTATGCGTGCGTCAATCCCTGAAGATTACTTCTTCTTATCAGAAGGAATGTAATTAGTTCTACGCAGGCCATACGCTGCGCAGCTAATCACCCGTCTGATTCGCCCTGTCTGGGACACCCCGCCTGAGTTTCATCCCTAATTCGGGATCAACTGGGCTCAGAACGGATTGAGCACCCAGGACGGAAAGAGGCCCAGGGCAACGATTAAGCCCGCCGCCACCAGCAACGTGAGTGCGGTGACCACAGGCACACGAACGGGCGTGGCCGGGACGTTCTCGCTCGGCGCCACGACCAGGGCCTGCTTGAGAACTGCGAGGTAATAATAGAGCGCAACCGCACTCAGGGCGATGGCCAGCAGGGTCAGGGCGCCCAACGGGCTGGCCAAACCGCCTGCCTGCAACGCCGCGACGAAGACCGAGAATTTACCAAAGAAACCGGCCAGCGGCGGAATGCCCGCCAGCGAGAGCACAAACACCGTCAAACACCCGGCCAACAGCGGTGAGCGGCGGTAAAGTCCGGCCAGGTCGGTGATTTTTTGGCAACCACCTTGACGCTCCAACACCGCGATCACACCGAACGCGCCCGCCGTCGCCACACCGTAAGTGAGCAAATAGTAGTAAAGTCCGCCAAAACCGACCACGTCGGCCACCACCACCCCGAGCAGCATCACACCGGTGTGGGCGATCGCGGAGTAGGCCAGGAGACGGCGCAGATTGGTTTGAGCGAGCGCCGCCAGATTACCCAGCAGCAGCGAGGCGCCCGATAACAGCGCGACAATCGTTATCCAGCCGCCCGCCTGGCCGAAGCCGTGCGCCGGATCGCCCGCCAGCCCGCCGAGCCCGGGCCAGAGCAGGCGCAGGAACAGGGTAAAACCGGCCAGCTTCGAGGCCGAAGCGATCAGCGCAGCCGAGGGCGTGGGGGCGCCTTCGTAGGCGTCGGGCGCCCACAGGTGGAACGGCGCGGCGGCGGCTTTGAAGCCAAACGCCACCAGCACCATGACCAACGCGACCATTAACAAGGGCGACAGCTCGGTGTGGGCCAGCGCTGCGGCGATGCGCGACAACTCCAGTTCACCCGTCACCCCAAAGATCAGGCTGAAGCCGAACAAAAGGAACGCCGTGGCCATGCCGCCAAACAGGAAATACTTGAGTGCGGCCTCGGCGGAATCGCGCCGGTCTTTGTCAAAACCTACCAGTATGTAGAGCGAGAGGCTGGCGAGTTCCAACCCGGCGAACGCGACCAGCAGGTGATTGGCCGCCGCCATCAGTGTGAACCCGGTGGTGGCGAACAGGATAATCGCCACGTATTCGGCCGGGTGGCGGGGCGGCTTGGCTCCCGCCGCGATCCCGAGGGTGAGCAGCGCCAGCACGAGCACGCCGCAGCGCGCCCCCACGGCGAGATCATCCAACACAAACTGGTTTCCATAAACCCCGCCGACCGCTCCGACTGCGACCGATGCTAGCAGTGCGCCGATCAGGGTGAGCGCGCCGAGTACCAACGACGCCGTGAGGCGCGCTCCGGGCGCGCGGCGGCGGCCGAAGATCAGATCGTAGGCGAGCACCAGCACGGCGCCGTCGGCCAAAATGATCTCGGGTTGAAACGCGTGGGCGAGCTCGGCGTAACTGGGGTTAATCATTGGGCACCTCCGGTCCAAATCGCGCGCATCGCCTGCGATTGCAGGCTGGGCACGATCCAGTTGAGCAACAGATCAGGTTTCAGGCCGATCAACACGATGGCAGCCAACAGCAGCAGCGCGCCGGTTTTTTCAGGCCAGGTGATCGGCGCATAGGCGTGAGCGGCGTCGGCAGGTCCCCCGTGTTCGGCGTGCGCGCCACCGTTAGCCGTGGCGACGGAGGCCGAGGCTTGCCCAAAAAACGCGACTTGGATCGCGCGCAGCGTGAAGGCGGCGGCGATCAGCACTCCAAAAGCGGCGCACACCGCCCAGACCGTGGAAAACTGAGAGGTGCCGATCAGCAGCGTGAGTTCGGCGGGAAAACCGCTAAAACCCGGCATGCCCATCGAGGCCAGTCCGGCGATAACAAACACCACCGCCGAGAACGGCATCAGCCGGTGCAGGGGGAGTTTTTGCAACTCGGCGAGCTGCCGCGTGTGGGTGCGCTCGTAGACCATCCGGCCGACCACCGCGAACAGCAGCCCGGCGATCGCCCCGTGGGAAAACATCTGCAACACCGCTCCCGACACCGCCACCGGGTTGGCGGCGGCCAAACCCAGGATCACAAAACCCATGTGGCTGACGCTGGAGTAACCGATCACGAATTTGAAATCGTCCTGCACCAAGGCGACCAGCCCCGCGTAGATAATTCCAATGACGGCGAGAGCGGCGATGGCCGGTTGCCAAAAGGCGAGGCCGGCGGGTATCAGCGGCATGGCGACGCGCAGGCAGCCATAGGCACCGAGTTTCATCACCACTCCAGCGAGTAGCATCGAGGCACCGGTGGGCGCGGCGACGTGGCCGGTCGGCGCCCAGGTGTGGAAGGGAAACATGCCGGCCAGCACGGCGAAGCCAGTGAAGATCAGCGCAAACACGGTGAGCTGGTCGGCCCGCGCCAGAGTGGGGGCGGCACGCGTCAGTTCACTCAGCCCGAAACCGGTGGCGTGGCCCGTGGCATAAACCCAGAGCAACCCGGCCAGCACCAGCGCGCTGCCGGCAAAGGAATAGAGCGCCAGTTTCATCGCGCCATACTGGCGGTTGGTGGAACCCCAGTTCGCGATGAGGAAGTACTTGGGCACGATCGCGATTTCGTAGAAAACGAAAAACACGAACGCGTCAGCGCTCAGGAACACACCGTACACCCCGCCGATCAGGGCGAGGTAGAAGGCGAAAAACTCCCCTACCCGCTCCTCGATGTTCCAGGAGAACAGCACGCCGGCGGTGGCGGCCAAACCGGTGAGCACCACCAGCGTCAGGCTGATGCCATCGGCGGCGAGGTGGTAATTAACACCGAGCTGGGGAATCCACGGCACGTTGACCAGGGTCACCAACTCGGGCGTGGGCTTGAAACCGAAGGCGGCGACCAGCGCAACGCCCCACGCTGCGAGCGCGGTGAGCAACGCCACCACGCGGGCGGCGGCGGCGGAGCGTTGACCGACAGCCAGGGCGAGCAGCGCGCCGGCAAACGACAGGTAAATGGAGTAAGGCAGCAGGTTCATGGCAGGCGGGCGGCCCACGAAGTGACCAGCGGGTTAAAAATGCTGACGAGGAATTGCGGCCAGACGCCGAGAACGAGCATCAGCACGACGGTCGGTGTGAGCGTGATGATTTCCAGAGCGCTGAGATCACGGAAGGTGGCGACGCCGGGGCCTTCCGGGCCGTGGAAGACGCGTTGCCAGAAGGTCAGCAGGAAATAGGCGGTGGCGAACAGGCCGAGGCAGCCTATCACTGCCGCCCATGGGGCGAGTCCGAACACACCGCGGAACACCAGAAACTCGCCGACGAAACCGTTGAGTCCGGGAAGCCCCAGCGAGGAGAACAGCGCTACCCCGCAGAGGCCGGCGAAGATCGGCGCCGATGAGCGCACGCCGCCGAAGTCGTGAATCCCGCGCCGGCCGCCAGAGCGGTTTTCCAAAATCCCCACGCAGAAGAACAGCGCCGAGGCGGACAGGCCGTGGTTAACCATCTGCAACAGCGCGCCGCTGAGCGCGGCCTGAGCCGCCTCGGTGTGCGGGGTGTAGAGGCCGGCACCGGCGACGGCGAAGAGCGCCAGCAGGCAGTAACTCACGTGGTTAATCGACGAGTAGGCGACCATGCGTTTGAGGTCGGTCTGCGCCATTGCGGCAAAGGCTCCCAGCACCACACCGGCCAGCGCGAGGGCGGTGAGCACGGGCGCGGCGGCCTGCAACTGCTCGGGGAAGATCGGCCAGAGGATGCGCAAGAAACCGTAAACGCCCATCTTCGACATGATGCCGGTGAGGAACATCGAGGCGCCGGTCGGGGCCTCGGAGTAGGCCGAGGGCAGCCAGGTGTGGAAGGGGAACAGCGGTACTTTGACGGCGAGCCCGAGCAGCACGCCGACGAAAATCGCAATGCTCACCGGCTGCCCGAGCTGGGCGGTGAGCACGCCGCTTTTGGCGAGGGCCGCCAGCGCGACGAAGTCAAAGGAGCCGGTTTTCGCAAACAGCGCGGCAAACCCCAGCAGCATGAACGCGCTGCCGCTGATCGTATAGACCACGAATTGGTAAGCCGCCCGCGAGGCACCCGGGCCGCCCCAGAGTTTTATCAAAAAGAACGCCGGGACCAGGCTCAGTTCCCAGAAGAGGAACCACGGGAAGAAATCGAGGGCTAGAAACACGCCGAGGGCCGCGCCTTGGAGGAGCAGGAACAACCGGCCGAACAGGCGCGGGTCGCGGTCGATTTTCCACGAGGCCAGCAGCGCGGTCGGGGCAATCACCCCGGTGAGAGCCACCAATGAAAGGCTCATGCCGTCGAGCCCGAGGTGGTAGCTGACGTTGAGCCAGGCGATCCACGCGTGTTGCTCGACCAGCTGGTAGCCGGAAGCGGACGGTTGAAAGACGGCCCACGCCACTGCGGCGAGCCCGAGCGTCGTAAGGCTGAACCCGAGCGCGAGCAGGCGGGTAAAACGGGGACTGAGCCGTGGGTTGCACGCCAGCAGGAGCGCGCCGAACCACGGCGTGAAAATGATCGTCGTGAGCAGGCAGTTCATCGGGCACCTCCTAGCGATAGTGACAACACGAGGACCAGAACGATGAACGCCACCGCGATGACACGCAGGTAGCCGTGGGCCTCGCCGGTTTGCGCTTTTGCGTAAACCCGCCCCGTGCCGCGGATGCCGTCGCTCGCGGCGTCGAAGCCGCCGTTGAGGTTGTCCTCGTCAAACTGGCGGTTAACCGAACCCGAAAACAGCCCGAGCTGAGCGACGAAGTTAACCAGTCCGCCGATCACGTAGCGGTCGAGTTTTTGGGCAAAGGCGGCGAGCAGGTCGTTGAGGCGGCCGACCGTGGCGGCGTAGAGTTCGTCGAAGCCGAGGCGGTTGGCCAGGGCAGCCATGACCGACGGGGCGGCGGTGCTGAGCGGGTCGTGGGCTTCGGCGGTTTGGCGCAGTTTGGTGCCGTAGAGCCACCAGCCAAGACCAAGGCCGGAGCCGACTAGACCGATGGAGAGGGCCATCAAGCCGCCGCCTTCGAGCAGGTGGCCGAAGTCGGCGTGCACCGCTTCGCCGGCGAGGGTGGCTTGCAGCCAGGGATACGCGGGCGTGCCGAGGAAACCCAGCAGCACCGCGCACACCGCGAGTAGGATGAGTGGCACGGTCATGACCGCGGAGTTTTCGTGGGCGTGGTCGGCGGCGTGCGACCGGGGTTTGCCAAAGAACGTTTCGGCGACGAGGCGGGTCATGTAGAACGCGGTCAGCACCACGGCGGCGAGCGCGGCGTAGAGCGGCATGTGGGAAACGTGCCAGCCGTGGGCGGCGTGGAGGATGCCTTCCTTGCTCCAGAAACCGGAGAACAGGAACGGCACGCCCGAGAGCGCCATCATGCCGACGGCGAAGGTGGCGAAGGTGATTTTCAGCCGCGTCCGCAGTCCGCCCAGTTGGCGAATATCCTGTTCGTGGTGGGCGGCGTGAATGACCGAGCCGGCCCCGAGGAACAGCAGCGCCTTAAAAAAGGCGTGGGTGAGCAGGTGGAAAATCGCCGCCGTCCACGAGCCAACGCCCAGCGCCAGCATCATGTAACCGAGCTGGGAAACGGTGGAGAAAGCGAGGACGCGCTTGATGTCGTTTTGGGCGCAGGCGATCAGCGCACCCATCAGCGCGGTGATCGCGCCGATAAAGGCGACGACGGTGAGCGCGTGCACCGGCACGGCGGCAAGCACGGCGTCGGCGGACATCAGCGGATAAACCCGGGCGACCAGAAACACGCCGGCGGCCACCATCGTGGCGGCGTGGATAAGGGAGGAAACGGGCGTCGGGCCTTCCATCGCGTCGGGCAGCCAGACGTGGAGGGGAAACTGGCCGGACTTGCCGATCGCACCACAGAAGATGAGCAACCCAATGGCCGTCGACAGGGCGAGACCGCAGCAGGCGAGGGTTTTACCGGAGAGCGCGGCGAGGGTGGCGGTTTCCAGCGCGCCGTGGCCGTTATCGAAAAATAGGAGCGAGCCGCCGGCTTCCGAGAGCCAGAGCAGGCCGAGCAGCAGGCCGAGATCGCCGATGCGGGTGGTGAGGAAGGCTTTTTTGGCAGCTGCGGCGGCGGAGGGTTTGTGAAACCAGAATCCGATCAGCAAATACGAGGCGAGGCCGACCAACTCCCAGCAGATGAACAGCAGCAGCAGGCTATTGGCGATCAGCAGCCCGAGCATCGCAGCCGCGAAAAAGCTCAGGAAACAGAAGAAACGGGAGAAGTTTTTATCCTCCTTCATGTAGCCGAGGCTGAAGGTGAAAATCAGCGTGCCGACGAAGGTAACCATCACGCACATGAGAGCGGTGAGCGGATCCAGCAGGAAACCGAGGCGGAGCGTGCTGGCGCCGAGGTCGAACCAGGCGAAGTTAAACACCGCGTGGGTGGCGGGGTTTTGCAAAGCGCCGGCGAGCGCCAGGCACGACAGCACGCAGGAGCCTGCCATGGCGAAGATCGCGGCGAGCGCGATGCCCCGGTGACGGGAAAACGCGCCGATGGCGGCGACGAAAAGCGGCAAGGCGGGGATCAGCCAGAGGTGTTGGGCGGTAAGGGTCATGGCTCAGCCTTTCAGGCAGGTGGCGTCTTGGAGGCGGACGGACTTCTGGTGGCGATACACCGCGATGATCAGAGCGAGCCCCACGGCCGCCTCAGCTGCGGCGACGGCGATGGAAAACAGCACGAAGATCACCCCGCTGGCCGGCGCGGGCGACGGGCCAAAGCGCCAGAAGGCGATGAAGTTGATGTTGGCCGCGTTGAGCATCAGCTCGATGCCGAGCAGCACGAGGATGGTGTTGCTACGGGCGAGCGCGCCGGTGAGGCCGATGCAAAACAAGGCGCTCGAAATGAGCAGGCAAAGGTGAAGTGAGCTCATGCGGCGTCCTCGGTTTTTGAGGGTTTATCGGTGGCGGCGAGCACCGTGGCCCCGAGCAGCGCGACGGTCAGGATCAGCCCGACGATGAGCAGCGCGGCCCCATGATGGTTCATCAGCTCCAAGCCGGTGTCTTTAACCGAAAGCGTGGGCGCGGCGGGTGTGGCGGCGGGGAGCTTGGTCGACAGAATCGCCGAACCGAGCACAGCGGCGAGGCAGGCCCCCACCGTGATGGCCGAAAACGCCCGCCACCGGGAGTCCGCCTCGACCGGCCGGGAAATCTCCGCGCCCTGGCGGGTGAGCAGCACCGCAAACAGCACCACCATCGAGATGGCGCCGACGTAGACGAGGATTTGGGCAAAGGCCACAAACTCGGCGCCGGCCCAGAGGTAAAAGGCGGCGACGCCGGCCCAACTGGCGACGAGCAGCAGGGCGCTGTGGATCAAGTTGCGCAGCAGCAGGGCGACGGCGGCGGAACCGAGCATCAGCCCGGCGATGAGGAAAAGGGCGACGGTCATGACGCGTAACGGTAGGTGCGCGGCGCGTAGCCGGCGGAAAGTGTGCGGCCAAGGAGCAGAAAGGGGGTCACCAGGAGGGCGAGGGAGATTGCCCAACGGACCAAGTTAAGCGGCCCAGACCAATGCGCGGTGAGCGACCAGAACGCGGCGTTGCCGACGTTGAGCAGGGCGAGCGGCACCAGAAATTGCCACGACAGGCGGGTGAGCTGGTCGATGCGCAACCGGAGCAGCGTGCCGCGAATCCAGATGAAAAACACCAGCATGCCGACGAGTTTCCCGATGAACCAAAGGTACGACGGGATGAACTCCAGGAACGGAGCCGGGGCCTGCCAGCCGCCGAGAAAGAGGGTCACGCCCAGCCCGCTCAGGGCGGTCAGGCTGAAATACTCGGCCATGAAGAACAGCGCGTATTTGAAACCCGAATATTCGGTGAGGTGGCCGGCGACCAGTTCGCTCTCGGCCTCAGGCAAGTCGAAGGGCGAGCGGTTGGTTTCCGCCAGGGTCGAGATGAGAAAAATGATAAAACCGGCAAAACCCCACGGGGTGAAAACAAACCAGTGCGGCAACAAACCGAAGGACCACACGCCCTGGCTTTGCACGATGGCCACGGTGGAGAGCGTACCGGTGACCAGCACGATAGGCACCACCGAGAGAATCAGCGGCAACTCGTAGCTGATCAGCTGGGCGAGGGCGCGCATCGCGGCGAGCAGGGAGTACTTGTTGCGGCTCGACCAGCCGGCCATGAACAGCGCGAGTTCAGAGGCGCAACCGGCGGCAAAGAAATACAGTAACGCCGCATCGAGTTCGACGGGGATCAGGTGGCGGCCAACGGGCAGCACCGCGAAGGTCATCAGCGAAAATGCCACCACCACCACAGGGGCGAGGAAGTGAAGGAGTTTATCGGCGGCGGCCGGCACGATGTCCTCCTTGGTGAGCGCCTTGATCGCGTCGGCAAACGGCTGGCTCAGGCCGAAGAGTTTGTGGCGCAGGTGAAAAGGCAGGATGGAAAACTTGGGCACGCCGGCGCGGTTGGGCCCGAGACGGTTTTGCAGGCGGCCGAGCAGCTTGCGTTCGGCGACAGTGGTGAAGGCAAAAAACAGGCTAAACCCCAAAACCACGGCGAGGATCGTGATCAGGTGGTGCCCAAGCCATTGCGCCGGGGCGGGCAGCAGTTGAACGATGGCATCGCGGAGCTCGATGGGGGCGCGTTCCAGAAACGGTTCGGAGGCGAGGACGGCGCTCATGGGGTGGCGGGAGGAGGAGTTTGCGGCGCCGGAACTGCGGGAGCTGCCGGGGCTGCGGGTTTAGCCGCGGCGGCAGCGGCTTTGGCGGCGGCCGCAGCTTTGGCTTTTTCCTCGGCGGCGAGTCGTTCGGCGGCCAGGCGGGCATCGACTTCGGCGGCCTCCACCGGATGGATCTTGTGATAGTAGGCGTTGGACTTGGCCAACTGCTCGCGGGTCAGCAGCAGCTCGGTGAACCGGTTGGTCGCGGTGATCTCAAACACCTTGTCCATTTTGATCGAGTCGAACGGGCAGACCTCCACGCAGATCTGGCAGCCCATGCACACCGAGGTATCGATGTTAAAGGTGGTCGGGTAGAACTGGGCCTTGCCGGTGGCATCGGGCTTCTTGTCCTTGCTGCGCACGATCACGATGCACTGGGGCGGGCATTCCTTTTCGCAGGTCAGGCAAGACACGCAGCGCAACGTCCCCATGGGATCGTCGGCGCTTTCGCTCACGAGGAAGGGGAAATTCCGATACGCCTCGCGCACGGGAATGTGCTGCTCGGGGTATTCGACGGTGACGAGGCGCGCGGGATCGTGAAAACTCCCGAGGAAGTTTTTGGCGGTGACCGCGAGGCCGTTGAGGATGCCGGTGCCGAGCATGGTGATGGGGCAGATACTAGAGATCAGCGGTCAGGTGACAGATGTCAGATGGCAGGATTCAGAACGCAGAGGGCGGGATTCCATGGCTCGGGGGCCCTTAGGCGAAGGGTGTTTGGGCTGATGCCAGACCGCTGATCGCTGATTTCTTTTAGAGTTCGTCTTCATACTAGCGGTCCACTTCGCCAAGGACGATGTCGATGCTGCCGAGGATCACCACGGAGTCGGCGAGGGTGTGCCCGAGGCACATGTCTTCGAGCAGCGTGAGGTTGATAAGGGAGGGCGGGCGCACGCGGTAACGGTAGGGATTGGGGCTGCCGTCGCTGATCAGGTGGAAGCCGATCTCTCCCTTGGGCCCCTCGATGCGGCCGTAGGCTTCGCCGGCTTTGGGGCGGTGTCCGCGCTGCTTGGCCTTGGAATCCATGATCGGGCCGGCGGGCAAATCGCGGAAGGCCTGGGCGAGGATTTTGACCGACTCACGCATTTCCAAAATGCGGATCATGTAGCGGTCGTAAGTGTCGCCGTGGTCACCGAGCGGCACGCGGAAATCGAAGCGTGAATAGAAACCGTAGGCGTCGACCTTGCGGATGTCGTAATCGACGCCGCAGGCGCGTAGGACGGGGCCGGTGATACCGGCGTTGATCGCCTGCGCGGGGGTGACGCGGCCGATGCCCTGGGTGCGGGCGAGCATGATCTCGTTACCGGTGAGCATGCGCTCGTACTCGTCGAGGAAGCGCGGGAAGTTCTCCACCAGTTTGCGGGCGGCTTCGAGCCACTCCGGCGTCGGATCCACACGGCAACCGCCGAAGCGCTGGTAGTTGCACATCATGCGCGAGCCGGTGAGCGACTCGAACAGGTCGATGATCTTTTCGCGCTCGCGGAAGGCGTAGAGCAACGGGGTGAACGAGGTACCGAGGTCGTTAAAAAGAAAGCCGACCAAACACGCGTGGTTCACCAGGCGGGTCATCTCGGCCAGGATGATGCGCAGGTACTGGGCGCGGTCGGGCACGGGCTGGCCGAGGAGTTTCTCGGCCGCGAAGGCGTAGGCCCAGTTGGTCGAGAGCGAGCACAGGTAGTCGAGCCGGTCGGTGTAGGGCATCGACGCCAGATAACTGGTGTTCTCGGCGATTTTCTCGTGGTTGCGGTGCAGGTATCCAAACACCGGTTTCAGCTTAACGATCAACTCACCGTCGAGGGTGGCTACCATGCGGAAAACGCCGTGGGTGGACGGGTGCTGCGGCCCCATCGAGACCTCCAACAAATCGCCGTGAAACGGGTCGTTTACCGATCGTATGATCGGGCCGGCGACAGGGGCGAAGGGCGAGGCGGCGGGGATGGAGCCGCAGGAATTGCCGGAAGGGTTCATGAGGCGGAAGGCGTGGGGTTGACCACGGGCATGGCGGCGGAGGGCGCGGCGGCGGCCGCAGCGGCGACGGCGGCTTGGTGGGCCTGAGCGCGGGCGAGCACGTCGCCGTGCGCGGTGGGCTCCCACTCGTAGTCGTCGGGTTCGACGTAGTCTTTGCGCATCGGGTGGTCGACAAACTCGTCCCAAAGCAGCAAGCGGCGCAGGTCGGGGTGTCCGGTAAAAACGATGCCAAAAAGATCGAAAATCTCCCGCTCCTGGAAGTCGCACGAGCGCCACACCGGCGTGAGCGACGGCAGGGTGACCGCGTCGGTGCGGTTTGCCGTGCGCAGGCGCACGATGACCGGGCCGTGTTTTTTGGCCATCGAGTAGAGGAAATACACCGCCTCGAAGTAACCCGGCTCAACGCGCACGGTTTTGGTTTCCACCACCTTGGCAGGGCCGCCGGCGGGATCGGCCACGGTGGTCTTGACGGTGTCGGTGATCTCTTTTTCCGGCCAGTCAATGCCGGTGACGTTGGAGCAATAATCCAGCCGCAACACCGGGTCGTCGCGCAGGAATTCGGCGATCTCGCGTGCGTGGGTGGCGTCGAGCAACAGCGCGTGTTCGGCGGCGGCGCCCGGGTTGGTGACGACGGCGACCGCGGCCGCTGGGAAACGGGCGAGAAGGCGGTCGCGGATCTGTTCGACGGTTTCCATATCAGGCGGTCGGCGGGGCGGGAGGCGACCAGAGGGCGGTGTTCTTGGAGGGGACGAGGTCGTGCGCGCCGTATTCAGGAATCGGGTGCTCGTTGTTAACGTCGGCGCGGACGTGGCGGGCGGCGTTGGGGCCGGTGAGCTTCTCGCCCTTGATCTTCTCCTGGAGCTTGATCAGGCCGTTGAGCAACGCTTCGGGGCGCGGCGGGCAGCCGGGGATGTAGATGTCCACCGGTAGAAAACGGTCGATGCCCTTGAGCACGCTGTAACCCTGCTTGAACGGGCCGCCGGAAATGGCGCAGGCACCCATGGCGATGCAGTATTTCGGCTCGGGCATTTGGTTCCAGAGGCGCACGACCAGCGGGGCCATCTTTTTGGTGACGGTGCCGGAGACGATCATCAGGTCGGCCTGGCGCGGCGAGGGGCGGAAAATCTCGGCGCCGAAGCGTGCAATGTCGAAGCGGGCGGTGGCGGCGGCGATCATCTCGATGGCGCAACAAGCCAGCCCGAACTGGATAGGCCAGATGGAATTGCTGCGGCCCCAGTTGTAGAGCTCCTCGAGGCTAGTTAACAAAATGCCGTGACGGCGAAGCTCCTCGCGCTCGGCATCGGTCATGGTGCCAGCGGCGGGGAAAGGCGTGTGCTTGATGTCGGAGGCGTTCATTTCCATTCGAGGTGACCGCGGTGCCAGAACCAGACGAGGCCCTCGGCGAGGAGAAGAATAAAGACCAGCATGGCCACCAACGCTCCGGTGGACAGGCCGGTGAACGCCACCGCGCAGGGCAACAGGAACAGGACTTCGACGTCGAAAACCAGAAACAGAATGGCGTAGAGGTAGTAGTGGGCCTTGAACTGGATCCACGTCTCGCCGCTAGCGGCCAGGCCGCACTCGTAGGTGGAGTTTTTCAGCGGGCCGGGCTTGGCCGGCTGGAAGAAGCGCACCCAGAGCCACGCCACGCCGAGCAACACGAGAGGGAAGGCAATCGCGACCCCCAGAAACAGGGCGAGGAAGGCGTAAGGGTGGGCGTTCATTTTAGGCGCTGGCTTCGGTCACTAAGCTACTCCCCAAGGCCCGACTCACAACGGGCAAGGCGTTGTGTTTCTTGGCGGAAGCCGTGCACTAATTGCCGCAACAGGCGAACCCGCACGCTTGTTAACCTGCTTATTTCCGGCACATTATGGCAGATTTAGCACCCTACCAGAAGCCACCATCCCGGCTGCCTATTACACCAATACGCTTTCAAGGTGATCGGAATTGGCCGGGACGACCAACCCTACATTTCCGAGCTCTGTACCAGGGTTGGCCGTCCCTGGCCAATTTGCCTCATCTTGAACGCGAATTAGTATTATACCCTACACGTTTCGATTTTGGGCTTTAACGCAAAGGCGCAAGGACGCGAAGAAGTGCAAGGGAGTCATTTATTTGTAGTACTTTGCGAACTTTCCGCCTCTGCGGCTTTGCGTTAAAAATAGCCCCGTTCGTTTAAGCTATTGGTATAGTCACCGCTTCAAGCGGGCCTTCACCGGTCCGCTTTTGTTGCGCCCCCCAACCCGCGAAAACACGGTAAACGGCGGAAGGGCTTGTGAGCGCACCCGTTCATGAAAAGAGTAACCCCACTCTCATGGCCTATAAAAAATCGATTCTCGCGTCCGCCTCGGAAGACCGCCTGGAAAAGCTGATCGCCGAACGCATCAAGCCCGACTCGGATAAAAAACACATTGATGCGCGGATCTGGGATCTTTTTGGCGAGGAGTGGTGCGTCATGTTTACCGACTTGTCCGGGTTTTCGCGTAACGTCGCCCAATTCGGGGTGATCCACTTCCTGCAAACGATTGCCGAATCCCACCGCCTGCTGATTCCGATTATCGAGGACCACGACGGTATTCTGCTCAAAACCGAGGGCGACAGCTTTCTGGTGATTTTCCGCAACCCGCCTAAAGCACTCACGGCCTCCATTCAGATGAATAAAGCGCTGGCCACTTATAACCAAAACCGCACGCCCGAGGAGCACGTTTTACTGGGTGTGGGCCTGGGCTTCGGCCGGGTTTTGCGCATCGGCGACAGCGATGTCTTTGGGGCCGAAGTAAACGCCGCCTCCAAACTCGGCGAAGACACGGCCAAAGCCTATGAAATCCTGGTCACCGAGGCGGCCTACCAAGCGCTGTCGACCAACGCCAACCTCGGGGTGAGCTTTGAGTTGTTGGCTGAAGCTCCGACTGGTTTCGGCAAAGCCTACAAGGTGCAGTTTAGCCGGACATAAACCCAGGGAGCCCTAATGCGCACGGGGGTACTCCGCCCGAATCAGCTCGGTGGCAAAGATCCCATGCTGAAATACCGCCTTGGCGTATAAACTAACAAAACACGGCCAGTCACCTCCGTGAATCCCGCCGAGCCACAAAGTCCGCAAAGCATTACCAAGAAATGATTTCCTTGCGATTCTTTGGATCCCTACGCCTTTGCGTTAAAGCCAATGCCTGTAAGGCATTCCTAAAAGTACCATAACCGACACAGCAGCAATCCCATGGGCGAGACGCCCATGCCACGTCAATCCCATGGGCGGGACGCCCATGCTACGTCCGGACGGGGCCGAGTGCCTTGGGCGTCCCGCCCTTTCATCGGCTCGTAACGTGGCATGGGCGTCTCGCCCATGGTCTTGATTTAGAGGTGATTAAATCTATCTTGGCCATGCCTTACAGGCATTGGCGTTAAAGCCTAAAATCGGAACGTGTAGCGGATATCCGTACCGATGGCCGTTACGGCCGATTAGAAGGCGGCGCGCACCCCGAAGGTCACCGCCCGGCCGGGGAGCGGGGCGATGTCTTTGATGTTGGCAAAGCTCGTCGCGTTACGCGCCGACTCGTCGGTCAGGTTGCTGCCTCGAATAAAGAAATCGTAGGTCGCGAAGCGGGTTTCCAGGCGGTAGCCGAGCGACACGCCGAGCAGCGCATAACCGTCGGTCGGGGTCTCGCCGGGGGCGCGTTGGCTTTGGCTGGCGGCCAGTTGCAGGTCGGTGCCGGCGCTCCACGGGCCACGCGTCCAGTCGAGGGCGATCAGGCCTTTAACCGGGGCAATCCGCGGCAGGTCGGGGCCGTCGGTTTCCTGGGCGCGGGTGTGATCGGCGTTGAGGCGCAGGTCGAGGGTGTGGCGGGTTTCGGCGATCAGGTGAAACGCGGTCTCCAGCTCCACGCCGTAGAAGCGGGCGTCGCGTTGGATGAAGCGGAATTCCGACAGGTCGTCGGTGGTGTCGCCGGGGGTGTTGAGATAATCGACCGTGGTGCCGGTATCGTTTTGGTAGATGTAGTTGTTAAACTGGGTAACGAAGCCGGTGAGCGCGCCGGTCATAAAGCCCTTGGTTTTGCGCAGGCTGAGTTCGGCCCCGAGCGCGCGTTCGTCCGCAAGGCTGGCGTCGCCGACTTCGTAGGCGTCGGTGGCGAGGTGGGGGCCGTCGGCGTAGAGCTCCTGGGCGTTGGGTGCGCGGGTGGTGTGAGTGAGGTTAAATGCGAGGGCGTAGGCCGGGGTGAGCGTGCGAATCACCCCGCCGGAAAGGCAAAGGGTGTCGCGGTCGTCGGTGCGGGCCGCGTAGGTGCGGGTCGGATGCCCCCCGGTATTGTTAAGAAAAAGGGCGCTATCAAATTGCTCAGCCTCAATCGCACGCGTCTCGTAGCGGGCGCCGGTCTGCCAGGTGAAGGCGCCGGTCTTGGCTTCCTCGAAGATGAAGAGGGCGTAGTTCTGGGTCTGGTTGGTCGGCATGTAGGCTTCATCGCCGACGGCGCTGAAGTCGCTGGCGCCCACCTCGGTGCCGAAGGCGCCGGTAAAGCCGGCCAGCGGGGCGTGGAGCAGTTCGACGCGGCCGTTGTAGCCGGTGTTGGTAAACGTGGTGCCGGGAGTGCCGCCGTCCATTTCGACGTGCTGGTAGTCGGCGGTGCCCAACTTGGTGCGCGCGCCGGTAAAGATGCCAAATTCACGTTTAAGGTCGGCGGCGAAGTCCCAGCGGCGCTGGGTGAGCTCGACGGACACGGTGCGTTCGTTGGGCACGCCATAGGTGGTGTCGAAGCCGTTGTAGTTGAGCCCGGCGTTGAAGTCAGGGCTCACGTAGGAGAGGCCGCCGGAGCCGCCCTGGCTTTGCAGCGAGGTATTGGGGATGTGGTTCTCGGTGGTGGCGTCGCCGGGCGCGGCGCGGCCGGGTACGCGTACATCGTCGGCCTCGCGGCGGAAGCCGTCGAGGTGCAGGACGAAGCCGGATTTGTTAACCCGGTCGGGGGCGAGGGCGATGTCAACGGTGCCGCCGTTGGCAATGCCGGAGGCGTTGGTGTCGTAGCGGCTTTCCAAGGTGCCGGTGACTGGGTTGGCAGGCAGCTCGGTTTCCATGCGGTGGTCGATCACGTTGACCACGCCACCGACGGCGGCCGACCCGTAGAGCAGGGCGGCGGGCCCGCGCACCACTTCGATGCGTTTGACGAGGAAGGGCTCAACGCTCACGGCGTGGTCGGGGCTGGTGGAGGAGGCGTCGAGGGTATCGAGGCCGTTTTGGAGGATGCGCACGCGGTTCGAGTCGAGGCCGCGGATGACCGGGCGGCTGGCGCCGGGGCCGAAGTAACTGGCGCTGATGCCGGGCAGGCCGGCGAGGGTTTCGCCGAGGGTGGGCTGTTGGCGCAGGGCGAGCGCCTGGCCGTCGAGCACGGTGGTGGCGGAGGTGAGCTCGGCCTGGCTGCGGGCGTAGGGCGAGGCGGTGGTGACGAAGGGCGCGAGGGTGACCGGTTCCGCTTCGGACGTGGCGAGCTGAGCTGCGGTCGGGGCCGCGCTGGGTGTTGCGGGAAGCGGGGCCGGGGGCGGCGTTTGGGCGTAGGCCAGCACAGGGCCGGCGGCAGCGAGAAGGAGGCAAAGGCGGACAGTTAAAGTCATGGTGTTATCAGGTGTGTTCGATGAACAAGGGCGTTGGCACGCACGCCGCAGCTTGCGCGCAAACGGGCGCGGCAAGGATAGGGTGCGATGGAACGCGGTGCAGGCAGGGCGATAAACAGGGGGCTTCGCACAGGAAGCCGCCCGAAGGACGAGGCAGGGGATTTAACCGAGGCCGGGCGGACCCCGAGCCGGCTGCAGTCGGTGCGGAGCGGGCGGAGGCAACTGCCGATCACTCGGCTGAGACTGGCTGACGCTCCACACCCGTTGCGGGCAGGTGAGGCGCGGCAGCGGCAGCGGCGCAGTCACACCGTGTTGAAAAAGGGATACGGCGCAGTCGGAGTCGTCGTGGGCCCCAGCGTGGGACGCGGCGTGTGACGCGCCATGGGGTTGATCGCCGCAGTGGCCGTCGGCGGCAGGAGCGTCAAAGGCGGCGTGAAGCCGCGCGTGGGTCTCCGGCGAGGCCGCGAGCAGCCCAAGCGTTAAAACCAGCCCGGCCAGCAGCCACGCAATCGCGCCTTGGACGCGGGTGACGGGGGCGGTTTTTGCGGGAGCGGAAGGCACGGCAGTTCGTAGTTATAACAGAGTCGTCAAGGGGGCACGTCCAGCACGAGCTGAGCCCCGTACATTTTGGCTGACGCCCCCGAAAAGCCTCGTTTTCCCGCGCTTATCAAAGCCGACGAGGGCGGCAGATGCGCCAACTCGGACGTTACTGCCGACTATCCCGCTCGGCGGCGGGCGATGAAGGACTGGTGGCCGTTCTCGGCGCGGTCTTGAAACACCGAAGCCAGCTCGAAGGGCCAAACCTCCTCGGCCACCTGCCAGTCGGCGTGAGCCACCGCAATTTTCTGCGCGTAGTCGAAATACTCCACATGGTCCGTGCGGAAACAGAAGCGGGCACCCTCCCCTGCCCGACTCGCCAACAAGGTTAAAAACTCGGTCTGCAACACCCGGTTTTTACAGTGCCGGCGCTTGGGCCAGGGATCGGAAAACAGCAGGAAAATCTCCGCGAGGCGGGTGTCGGCGGGCAGCGCCTCTAGGAAAAGCGTCACCTCGGCGTGGACCCAGGCGATATTGGTGAGGGCGGCGCGGGTGGATTTACGCGCGGAGCGCTCGAGGCGGTCGCCGATGATGTCGATGCCGATGCAGAACTTTTGCGGGTGGGCCTCGGCGTAGGCGGTCAAGTAGTGGCCGTGGCCGCTGCCGATTTCCAGGGTGAGCGGCAGTTGGGTCTGCAAGAGCGGAGCGAGGAGGGCGCGCAACTCGGTGAGACGGGAGGCGGTGATGGCTTGGGCGATTTCCAGCGGCATGAAGTGCTGAGGTGTTACGCAGGGCGGCGGCGGTGCTCAATCCCGAAGATGGGGAACCGACCGGAGCGGCCAGGCCGAATCCAGCCCAAGGTTGGCCGACAGTGGTAAAATCCGGGTACTCTGGTGTTGGAGAGGCGCGCCGCGTGCCTCTAGGGGTCCTTGAACTTTTCGAACACTCAAAAACAACAAAACCACGGCCAGCCCCCCCCCCGCCCCCCTTTCTCACCCGCCGATCCAGTCTCCAGGGCCAACCCTTTAGTGTCACCTAATAGGTGACACCTGGAGTTTGGCCTCTGACTAGTGCTTAATTGCGTAGATTAATGATAGTATTTCTGAGTTGGCTTCCCTTGACCTCGCGCTTGCGCCACTTGAACGGCTTGGCATTGGGCAGGTAGGCGGCGACGAAAGCGTCAATGGCCTGACTAAGTTCGGCGACGCTTCTGAAGTTCGCGCCCCGTAGCGCCTTCCTTGTTAGTATGCCGAACCAGATTTCAACTTGATTGAGCCAACTCGCCGAGGTTGGGGTAAAGTGGAAGTGGACATTGGGGTGCCGAGCGAGCCAAGCGTCGCACTTTTTGTGGGTGCAATAATTATCCAAAATCACGTGGAGTTCTCTCTCGGGCGGGTGATCCGCCACCACTTGGTCCATGAACAGCAGGAACTCCTCCCGGCGCTTAAGGGTGGTTTTCTGCGTCTTGATCAAGCCCGTGGCCACATCAAGGGCAGCGAACAAGTTGAGTGTACCGTGGCGCTTGTAGGTGCTTTTGAGTCCCTGGACGATTTTACCATTGTCGGTCTCCACGTAACCGGTGGCGCGCTCTAGGGCTTGGATGCCAGGCTTTTCATCCACACTTATCACCAATGCCTTTTCCGGTGGGCTCAGGTAGAGCCCGACGATATCGGCTGCCTTGGCTGCGAACTGCTTGTCAGTGCTCACGCACCACGAGCGCTGGCGCTGCAGGCAAATGCCCTCCTTGCGCAGCACTCGCCAGACCGCGTGCACCGAGCCGCCGAGCACACGGGCCACCGCTGGACCATCCCAGCGCGCCTGCCCCGGAGGGGGTGGCCCTTCCAATAAAGCCAGCACCCGATCTCGAAAGTCCTCACCGTAGGTGCGCTTCGCGCCCGGCCGTGCCGCATCATCCAGCCCCTTCATGCCAAGCAGCACAAAGCGATCCCTCCACTTTATTACGGTGTTCGGCCTGGTGTTGCAGCGGCGCGCCACCTCTTGCACCTGCTCGCCACTCACGCACCCAAGGATCATCCGGGCGCGCTCAACTCGCTGCCTCGACTCAATCCGGCTGGTTGCCCGTTTTTCTAGGGATTGCTGATCCCCCTCGCTACAAGTGATTCGCACGGCTTTTCGTCCCATCTACAAAGCGGATACAATATCACTTATTATTGCAAGTAAGCACTAGTTGGCCCGGAGAAGGCCGTAGAGATAAATGGGGCGTCGGGCCCATGGGAAAAAGCGTGGCCATGAACGATGGTGTCGGACCATGAGCACCACCACCAAAGTTCAGCGCATCATCCGCAAAAACAGTGAGCAGTGGTATGTGACATTACCCGCTTCCATCGCCCAGACGATGGGGTTCGCCAAGTCGGAGGCCGTCGAGTGGACCGTCACCGACGCGCATCATTTGGTCCTCTCACGCAGTCTGGTCGCGCCCGTTATGCCGGTCACGCCCGAGCTGGTGGACGTAGGCGTTAAAAAAAAGTCCAGTTGGGTTTATCCGATCGGCTGGGACGACTTATGAAACGGGCTTGTGCTGCGGCTTGCGCCGCCCCCGAGTGCGCCCGGAGACTGCAGGGGCATCTCATGGCGGCACTGGTTTCACCGTGCCGGGGGACTCTTACCAACCTGATTTGTCTGTGCGGGCGTGCCCAGCAGGACTGGACGGCCGACTACCGGTTGTATTCGCGTGACCGGGTGAAGCCGGCGGGGCTTTTCCGCACGGTCCTCCATGAGCTTGAGGTAAACCTGCCGGCGCTTACCCCGTTGGTGGCCGCCATCGATGACACCCTGGTACGCAAAACCGGGGTCAAGATCGACGGCGTCGGCTGGAAACGCGATCCGCTCGGCCCCGCGTTCCAAACCAACCTGGTGCGCGGCCAGCGCTATGTGCAACTCTCTGCGGCCTGGCCTGGTTCCGACGGACACGCCCGGATGATTCCGGTGGATTTCACCCACGCGCCGACGCCGCCAAAGCCGGGTAAAAAAGCCACTACCGACGAGGTTCAGCAGTACACGGAGAAGAAAAAACAGCAGCGGCTTAATGTCGTCGCGCTCGCCCGCATCCAGCAGCTTCGCCAGGCGCTGCCAGACACGCGCAAACTGGTGGTCGCCGGCGATGGCAGTTACACCAATGCGGTCGTACTCAAGGGCCTGCCCGCCAAGACCGTTTATATCGGCCGGATCCGCCGGGACGCCGTGCTCAACGCCCTGCCTGGACCACCCGCGGCCACCGGTCGCCCGCCGGTCTATGGCGCGCCGGTCCAGACCCCGGAAGAGCTGCGCACCGACGACACCGTGGCCTGGCAAAGCGTCGAGGCTTATGCGGCCGGAAAAAAGCACACCTTTAAAATCAAGACCCTCGGGCCGGTGCTGTGGCGTAAAGCCGGGGCGACGCTCCCGTTGCAAGTCATGGTGATCGCCCCGGTGGGCTACCGATTGCGCGCAGGCTCGAAGCTGCTCTATCGCCAGCCTGCCTTCTTGGTTTGCACCGACCCGGATATGCCCGTGGGTGACCAACTCCAGTATTACCTCTGGCGTTGGGTCATCGAGGGAAACTTCCGGGATGAGAAAACCCTGATCGGCACCGGCCAGGCACAACTGCGCACCGCCGCCTCCAACCGCAACCAACCCGCCGCCACCGTCGCCGCCTATGCGCTGTTGTTAATCGCCGCCCTGCTCTTCGGCGATCCTGCGGGGCAAACCCCTGATCCGCCGCCGCATCTTCGCCCGCCCAAATGGCGCACGCACTCTTCGGGCGCCTCGCCTGCGACCAGTTCCACGGGGGACCTCTTGCGCACCCTGCGCAGCGAATGCTGGGCCGACCAGATCGCCCCAGAGAGTTTCTCCGACTTCACGTCGACCGACCCTCCCTCCACGAACTCATCAAAAGCGCCACCCTTCTTGGCTGAAGCACTCTTCCGCGCTGCGTAACCGGGCCTCCGGCCGCTTCGCATCCACCTGCTTTTGGGGCCAAACTCCAGGTGTCACCTAATAGGTGACACTAAAGGATTGGCAAAGGATTGGCGGGCTGAGGCGGTTACCGTGGCGGTTGTGCGGGACCGCACCTGAAAGGGCAGGGGTCAAACGGGGACTGGCTGGAATGGCACTTAGTTAAGGGGTGTTATCGTCCGTCCTGGTTAGATCGCCCCTTCAGGGCTTGTGCACTTTACCTCATGATTCCTAGGGCGTTGCCCTAGGCTGTGGTAGTGAGCCCCGTTGGGGTGGTCGGGCCTAACTAATTGCCATTCACGTCTGACCCGAATGGTACTTAGTTAGGCCTGAATGGCACTTAGTTGGGGCCCGACCGCCCCAAAGGGGCACTCGATCCAAGCCTAGGGCAACGCCCTAGGAATCATGGATTAAGGTACACCTGCCCTGAAGGGGCGCCTTAACCGAAAACGACGATGGCCCCGCCTAACTCAGTGCCATTCACGTCCGCCCCAAGCCCCCGATGCAGACTGGAAGTCTGCGCTACTTCCCACCTCAGCTTTTGCGCTACTTGCCACCCGACCTCAGCGGCACGCAGACAAAAAACGTCGTGCCCTGCCCGAGCTGGCTCTCCACCCACACCCGGCCGCCGTGCAGTTGCACAATGTGCTTCACGATCGACAGCCCCAAACCCGTCCCGCCCGTCTCCCTCGAACGCCCCTTGTCCACCCGGTAAAACCGCTCGAATAGGTGCGGCAAATATTCCGCCGGAATGCCCGGCCCGTTGTCGCGCAGGCTCACCACCACTTCGTCCGCCGTGTGTAGGCGGGTCGCCAGCTGGATGCGCGACCCCTTCGGCGTGTACTTGAGCGCGTTGTCCACGAGGTTTTCCACCACTTGCGTGAACTTCAGCGGATCAAGGCCGAACGGCACAAGCCCCGGGTCATTGACCCACTCCAGCGTGTGGCCGGCGGCGGCAGGACGGCCTCGGTAGTCGTCGATGATCGCGGTGAGCAACGCCGGCAGGTCGGTGATCTCACGCTTAAGCCCCGGGTTGATCGACTCCAAGCGCGACAACACCAGCAGATCCTCCAGCAGTGAGTTGAGCCGCTCGGTGTGCCGCTGGATCGTTTTCAAAAAACGCTCACGGTCGTCGGCCGGGATATCGGCGTGGCCATCGACGAGGGTTTCCACGTAGCCCTTGATCACACACAGCGGGGTGCGCAACTCGTGCGACACGTTGGCGACGAAATCTTTGCGAACGACCTCCAGCTGCTTCTGCTTGGTGATGTCGTGTAGCACAAAAATCGTCCACAGCCCGCGCTCCCCATTTTGGCTGGGGATGGTGGTGCCGGTGACCTCCAACCACGTTGTGCGCCCTGCCTCGACAAATTCGACCTCCTGCTGGGGCCGCGACCTGCCCCGGCGAATGGCCTCGACGTGGGTCAAAAACGCCGCGCTGTGGAGAACCAGTTCGAGGCGGTGGCCGATGATTTGGTGGGCCGGACGCGGCGATATGGCCTGGATGGCCTTGTTGGCGAGCAGCACGTAGTTGTTGGCATCCACGATGAGCACGCCCTCCTGCAAGCTACCCAAGGTGGCCTCAAGCTGGGCGAGCTGCCCGGTGCGCTGCTGCTGCAACTGAGCGCACTCGGCGATGAGCTCGTTGCCCGCCACGCGCAGCCGCTCCCACGCCGAACCGGCCGCCCCGGGAAGGTCTTCGCTCAACAGCGGCTGCTTGCGAAAAATCGCCTGCTCCAAGGCCCGCACCGCCTGCCGATGCGACCAGATTTTCAGCCAGGCGAAAATCAATGCGGAGGCCAGAACAAGGATGATGAAGAAGGACATGGGAGAAGAAAACTCAGGGCAGACAGGCGTGCCGGGCTCACTACGGCAAGGCTAAGGACTGGAAGGCGGAGGATGGCCCTAAAAACAATACCTGTAAGGCATGCTTTACCTCGAGCAATCGGCATCGGAACGAGAACGAGTAGGATTAAGAGAACGAGAACGATACGGAGCTCGGAGGTGCCGCTGGCATGCCGATCGGTGGGTCGGTGATTGCTACCCTTTCTCATTCACACGCATAAAAACCTGGCTGCAGTTCACGATCACCGTACCAGCAACCAAACATCAAACCCCGGATTTTTAACCGCTAATGAACGCTAAGATACGCTAATGCAGAAGCCCTATATCCCAGGTTTTTATTAGCGGCCATTAGCGTTCATTAGCGGTAAACCGGTTCGTTTGTATTTCTTTGAGTGCGAAAGTGTCACCTCCCGACCTGCGCCAGCGCCGCGTACAGCGCCTGCAGGCGCGGCGCCGGCAGGCCCTTCGCCTGGGCGCGGCGCAGCGGCTCGCCCCAAATCGGCTCCAGCTCCAGCGGCTTGCCTGCCAAAAAGTCGAGCAGCGTGGACGGCTTGTAATCACCCATAGGCCGAGTGCGCTCGACTTGATCTTTCAAAAACGCGTCGGTTATCACCACCCCGTGCGCCGCCGCGATCGCCTGCACCTCGCGCATCAGCGCCCACACCTCCGCCGTGAGCTCGGCGGAAGCCAGAATATCCGCCGTGCTGATACCGCCGCGAGCCACCGCCAGGCCGTTGAACGGCACGTTCCACACCAGCTTGTGCCAGCGCGCGCCGGCTAGGCACTCGTTCACGCTCAGCTTCACCCCGGCCCGCCCAAACAAGTCGGCCAACGCTCGGGTGCGCTCCTGCGATGCTCCGGTGAACTCCCCCGCCACAATCTGGCCGGGCAACTTGCACTCAACGACGCCGGGTTCGACGCGGTTAACCCCCACAAAACACAACCCACCCACCGTGCGCTCCGGCCCCACTACGGCGGCCGCGGCCTCGTCAACGCCGAGGCCGTTTTGCAGATTCAAGACCACCGTGCCGGCGTGCAGTAGCGGCGGCAGCAACCGCGTTAACTGGTCGTTGGCCGTCGCTTTGAGCGTGATCACCACCAGATCGACCGGGCCGATCTCCTCCGGCGTCGCCGCCACCGACACGTCGGGCAAGGTAAAGTGCCCGTCCGGGGCGCGCACCACGATGCCGCGCGCGCGCAGCACCGCCAGGTCGCTGCGCGCCAGAAAACGCACCGCATTGCCCGCCCGCGCCAGCCGCCCGCCGTAGTACAACCCGAGCGCTCCCGAGCCGACCACCGCGATCGTTTTAAACAACGTAGACATGCCCCCGATTACGCGCCACGCAGCGCCCCGGCGGAAGCCTATTTTGGCGCCTTCGCAGGCGCAGGCGTTGGGGGCGGGCGAGCGCAGTCGCCGGCGCGGATTAGCAGGCCGTAACATTCAAAGTGTCGGATCAAACCACAGCAGTTTAGCCGCAAAAGAACGCAAGGAACGCAAAGAACAAACACTGTATTTCTATGCGTTCTCTGCGTTCTTTTGCGGCTAAAAGGATCGAAGTGTTTTCTGTTTTTTCAGGGCCGGCAGAGCCGACTCTTTAAATGTTACTGCCTACTTGGGGGACTTCTCAGTCGCATCGGGCTTCGCCGGCGCCTTGGGCACCGCGACCTCAAAGCCCTGATCATCGCGCGCGCCGGCGACCAGCGCGTTCGTCACGCCCTTGAGCTGCTGACGTTGCACCACCCCCAGAACCTGCAGGCGACGCAGCTCGGGCAACGGCTCGGGAAACCCGTTTATCAGCCGGCTCGTCGCAATGAGTTCCTCCAAATAAATCACCACAATCGGCCCGAACGCCGCGCCGCCCGGGCGCAAAAACACCAGCTCACCGGGGTTGAGTTTTAAGCGGTCCAACGGCGCCGGCGTAACACCCGTTGCAGCCGTCGCCCCGCTCCCCTCGCCCACCCCAGTCGCCTTGGCGTTCGCCGGCTCCGGAGCGGCGGGTTCGCCGATTGCCAACAGCTCGGCAGGGCCGTCCAGGCAGGCGATTTTCAACCCCTCGTTGTCCACCGCCTGCAACAACCACAGGCCCGCCGCAAGGCGCGCCGAGCCCCGCGCCGCGTCGATGCGCCAGCTCGCGCCCTTGGGCACCCGCACCAGCGCCGTGCCCGCCGTCAAACCCCCGCCCCCGCCCGCCAGCGGTGCCACCACCGCCCGCCGCCCCACCCGCCACCAACCCGCCTCGCCCACGCGCAGTTCAAACAACGACTGGTCGCCCGTGATCAACACCTCGCCCGCCGCCAGCTGCCGCCCCGTTTTGGGAAACTCCAGCCGTGCCCCGCCTTTTGCGTTCAAAGTCCGCAACATGACCCGCCCAGCCACGTGGCCCAGCGTGGGCGCCTGTTCCGCTGCCGCTTGCGCGCCCGCCGACACAGCCGCGTTCGCGTTCACCGCCCCAGAGGCTTGCACTTTCACCTCCGTAGCCACGGCTGCTGCAGCAGCCTCCTGCGCCTGCGCGCCCCCGTGCGACGCGCACGACCCAGCCAGCAGGCAGCCGAAAACCCAGCGTAACGTCGCGCTCATTTGGTGGTCATTCGGTAAACCCCGTCCCAATCCGCGCCGGGCGGGTGCTCCGCCATTTTCACGCACCGCGCCGCCATGATCAGCGAGGGGTTCGATTCCACGCCCATGTCGCGGCCCGGCTTCAGCGGCTCGTTCGCCGTCGCCGCATCAAAGCACCGCTTTGCCTCGGCCCACTCCTGCTTCAGGTACAGCGCCCGCCCCTTGGCAAACAACTCCAGGCACGTGAACGCCTCCTCCGACAAATAAACCGGAGACAGCGCGACGATTTCAAAAATCACCACCGGCTCGGTGCGGCCTTTCACCACGATGCGGTCCAGTTCGCGGAACACACACTCGCAGCCCGCCGCGCGCGCGCCTTCGACAGTCGCGCCTGTGGCCACCGTGTAGGCGCCAAACGTTTTGGCTCCGCTTTCGCAGCGTGCGGCCAAGTTAACCGTGTCACCCATCATCGTAAAATTAAACCGGTGACGTGATCCCATGTTGCCCACCACCACCTGGCCCGAGTTGAGACCGATGCGGGTGCGCATCGAATGCACCAGCGCGGGCCAGCGGTCGCCCTGCGCCGTCCACTCCTTGCGCAGTTCGCCCTGCCTCATCTGCATCTTGATGGCCGATTCACACGCCAGCCGCGCGTGCGTGGCGACCGGCACCAGCCCGCCGAACATGGCCACAATCGCGTCGCCGATGTACTTATCGAGCGCACCGCCACTGTCCTGCAAAATGTCGGTCATCGCCCCGAGGTACTCGTTGAGCAAATCGACCAAATCCACCGGCGAGAGCACCTCGGAGAACGCCGAAAAGCCCTGAATATCGCTGAAAAACGCGGTGATTTCGTCCTGGTGACCGCCGAGCTTGGGCTCGACGCGCGTCTCGACCATGCGGCGCACGAGTTCGGGCGAGACGTAGGAGCCGAACATCTTGCGGATGCGGTCGCGCTGGGCCTGTTCGTCGCGGATTTTTAAAAACGTGACGATCGACTGCTGCACGAGGAACGCGATGAGCGGAGCGGCCACCGGAATCATGAGGTTGCCCGCCGCCAGCATGCCCCAGGAGACCAAACCCAAGGCCAGCACGAGCCCGCCCACGGTGAAAAAGTACACCGTACGGAAATGGTCCAGCAGCCACGCCGCCAGCAGGCCAATGAGTAATATCCCCGCCAATACCGGCCAAAGCGCGGTGCGGATGAGATAATCGCCGCGCAGGATGTTCTCCATGGCGTTGATGTGCACGAGCACCTTGGCGCTGTTGGACTTAAGCGGGCTTGTTCCGATATCGGTCAAGCCGTTGGCGGTCTGCCCCACCACGAGGATCTTGCCTGCCACTGGCAGTGATTTCTCCGACTTCCCGAGCGTCATCCAATCCACCAACGCCTCAAAGGCGTATTGATACGAAACCCCTTTAATTCCGCCGGTTTTCAGTACCGGATCAGCAACCTCATAGCGGTAGTTAAGATGGTAGTACCCCTCCCGATCAATCGGTATGACATGATCACCGTTCGGGGCATGCAGCACGATGGACTCGCCCGGTTTCACGGTTATCGCCGTGGGTTCCACCTTCCAATACGACATCAGCGTGCCGAGCACGAAACTCGGAAAAACCCGAGTTCCAATCCGCGTAACAAAAGGAATTTTACGAATGATGCTGTCGTCCTCAGGATCGGCATCGAGCAGCGCAAAGCGGCTAACGCTCAGCAGTGGATTGATAGGAATGAGCAACCCTTTCATATCTGGCAAGGCGTTGACCACCTCAGGGGGAAGCCCAAGCGGCTCGGTCAGCCCGAGCCGCTTGGCCGGCTTGCCCTGGGCCAAAATCCCCTTGGCGGCTTGGGTCGCGTTTGCACCCATCGTAATGGGATAACCCGCACCGACCAAGGACGCCGCAAACGCTTGGTCAACGAGCGGATCTCTATCTTCATCCAAAAACACAAAATCCCAGCTCATGGTCGCGGGGCGCACTTCGGGGAATTTCCCCAGCCATTCCATAACCTGGCCATGAATCTGGCGATCAAACGGCCATTTACCCTGAATATCCAACGACTGCTGGTCGATTTCCAACAGCACGACCTGGCCGGTGGGTTCCACGAAGCTGTACTTTGCCCGCAACTGCAACCGGGAGTCCTCCGTCAGCCACTCCAGTCGGCGCAGCGGGAGCACGCCGGTGCACAACATCACGGCCGTGCCGATCAGCAGGCTCGCCCCGATTCGCAGGCGCCAAACCGGTGGAATTCTGAGCAAGAAGGCAGGGGTAAGCGTAGAAATTTTCACCTGAGGTAAAATTCCTTGTATCAACCGAGGCACTAGACGAAACAATAGTGTAAGTTTTATGCGACTTTCTACCCCGTTTGTTGTCTTAGGCCTCGTTTTTTGCCTAGTTGTCGATCTCGCCGCGCAAAGCGTGCGTGTGGTCTTTGTAAGCGGCCAGGCTTCGGTCCAGCGCCCTGAGGAACCCGCCCTGCGTCCCGCCGTCAAGGGCGAGACGGTCATCATCGGCACGCGCATCGTCACCGGTGCCGACGGCCGCTTGGTCCTCACGCCGATGCCCGGCATCAAGTCCATCGTCACCCCCAACACCACGCTGCTGCTCGAAAGCGCGACCGAGAACCGCACCTCCGACACCAACGTCACCCAAAAAGTGGTGCTCGACCTCAAAGAGGGCTCGGTCGTTTCCGACCTGCAAAAGCCCGAAGGCGTCACCTACGATTACAGCATCCGCACGGCGCGCGGCTTGGCCGGTGCGCGCGGCACCACCTATACCGTCGGCATCAACTCGGCCGGCATCCAGACCATCGTCGTCGCCCACGGCGCCATTTCGATTAACTTCAGCGACGGCAGCAAGATGACCCTCGCGCCCGGCCAACTCTCCGTGACCAAGGCCAACGGTCAGAGCCAGAAGGTGGAGAACATCAGCCAACTTTCCCCCGAAGACCAAAAGGTCGCGCAAAAGGGTGCTGAAACCACGATTGCGGCCATCGCCACCGCGATTGACGCCGGCATCAGCGTAGCCCCCGAAGCGCTCAACAACGCGCTCGCCGCCGCCAAGGATTTGGGCGTCACGATTTCGCCCGAGACGCAGAAGTCGGTCGACGGTGCCCGCGACACCAGCGACGCGCCCCCGCCTGAACCCGCCCCCGGCGACGCCCCGCCTCCTGGAGACGCCCCTCCGCCCCTGCTCCCGCCCCCGGGCTCGACCCTTCCTCCGCCCCCCCCCCCTAACATCAAGGAAGTCACCGCCAAAACCGCCCTCGACCTTTTCCTCGAGCGCCTGCCTGACTCCCTGCGGCCCGCCTTCCGTGCCCTGCACCCTGAAATCCAAAACCTGTTGGTCGCCCTCAACGAGGTCGACATTGCAGTGTTCGTCCTCCGCCCCGATCCCCAAACCGGCGTGGCGTTCACCTTCGCCGACCTGCGCACCCACCTGGCGGCCTTTAACGACCTCAAAAAGTCCAACCCCGGCGCCTTCCTCATGGTCAAGGAAATGGCGGGCCCGGGACTGGTGAACATGTCCAGCAGCCCCGATCCGCTGCAGTGGAGCCCCGGCGCCTTCGCCCGCACCCTCGCCAGCTGGAACGCCCTGACCGCCACCGAGCGCGCCTTCATCATCGATCTGGGCGCCGGCGACGCCATCATGGACACCAGCACCGGCTACATTCAGGCCCTGCTGGCGCGGTTCTCACCCTCGGAAATCGCCCTGATTAGCGCAACCGGAGCGGGCCGCCATCTTGCCGATCTGGCCAGTGGTCTCTCCGCACAGACGTTCCTGAGCAACATCGCTGGACTGTCGGCAACCCAGCATGCCGTCATGAAGGACTTCGATGCATCGCCACAAAACTTCGGGAGCCTTCAACTGCTCGCCGTTCAAGCCCTCGACCAAGCCTCCGAAGCCGACCGCCTGCTTATGAAACAACTCGGCGTTGGCCAACGCATGGTCAACGAATTCGGCAGCCCGCCCCGCAGCAATTCAGCCCTCATCACTGGCGCAGTTGCTTTCTACAACTCACTCAATCCGGCCGAACAAGCCGCCGCCCGCGCCCTCAGGCTTGGCCATATTTTCTACGAACACCTCGCCGGTGAAACGTATGCCGACACCAGCTTGACCGCCCTTCAGCGCGTCCAGCAGTTGACCGGATTTTACCTGTCCAACCCGACTCTCCGGCAATCGCTGGAGGACAGCCGCATCCTTTCCTTCGAGTCGCTCCCGGAGAACTTCCTCGTCGCTGAAACCGGCTCCACTCCTCACGGTTCGCTCGTCGCCACCCTCGCCGACTACGACGGCCTGCCCGCCCCCACCCGCGCCTATTTGGACATCACGCACGACAGCAAAATTAATTTCTATGAACTGGCCAACCCCCTGATCAGCGGAGGCTCCTCCTCGCTCCGTCCGCTAGCAGATATTAATATGCTGCTAAACGGACTCACTGACGCCCAGTTTTCCATCCTAATCGAATTGGATTTAAGCGCTGCAATCCTCGGTGGCTATGACCCCAACGGCCCGGGCAACGGCCCCAACCCCTTCTTCGAGCTGCTCAACACCACTGACCGCGTCGCCGACCTTAAGGCCAATATTGACGCTTTTTCTGTCCTTCCTGCATTCCACAAACAGGTGCTACGCGAGCTGGGCATCATCGGCACCGGCGGGGTCTCCATCATCGGGGCTGACACCGTCGGTCTCGACCGCCTACTCACCGCTTATGGGGCCCTGCCCGCTGCCCTGCGCGCCACCACCGAGCGCATCGATGAAACTCGCCTCCCGGGAGCGGGCGCCTCCTTTAATTACAACGTAACCCCAGGCGTCCCGAACAGTTTCTTTTTCACCAATGGTAATATCGCTGCCGTCGAGATGTTTAACGTCCTCTTCTCCTCGGGGGGAGATCTCCACGTTGGCGCCACCCGTTTTCTCAAAATCAACAACTCGGGCCTTAGCGCCAACGCCGCCTTCACGGTGGGCACCAACCACGACCTCTACCTGCGCGCCGCCGACCTGATAGACCTCACCGGCAACAGCTCCACCGGTATGATGTTCTCCAACAACATCCGCAGCATCACCATGGCGGCGGCGACCATCAACCTGACCAATGTTTCCTTCCCTATCGGCTCGGTCGCATCACTCAATTCGCGCGACACCGGCGGGGTTAACTTCGGCTCAAGCATTCCCGGTCGCGTTAATTTCGTGAGCAACGTGACCTACGGCACCCAAACCCTCACCTCGACGGCAGATCTGTTCGGCGCCACCAGCCAGAACAAAGCCAACGGCAACATCGCCATCGGCACCCTAACCGCGCCGGCCGTACTGCCCACCCACGTCGCACAAGGAACAACGCGAACAGCCCCCTGAGTCCCTAACGCATCATTCCGGCCCTTCCGCCCGCTCCTAGCCCTTCTCACGCTGCCACCTTCGCCTCCTTGTAATGAAATACCCGCTCCTGCTCGCGCTGCTCGCCTCTCCCGCCGCCCTCTTCGCGGCCGACACCAGCCAAACCATCATCGACCGCGCCCAGCAGGCCACTCCTCCCTCGGCCACCCCTCCCGTTGCCCCCGGGGTCGCCGTCAGCCCCGGTGACGCCGACGCCGGCAACCAGCGCATCGCCGAAAAACGCACCAGCCCGGTCAAAGTCGCCGTCGCCTACGACGGCCAGTTTTATTACACCGACAACGTCACGCTCGTCTCGCCCGGCTCAGTTAAAGAAAACGCCGTCATCCTCGCCCAAACCCTGTCGGTGCGCGGCGAATTCAAGTCCGTGGCCCTCGGCGAAGGCATGCTCACGCCCTCGGTCGGCCTCGTTTACCAACGGTTTTACCACGGCATCGGCGAAGGCATGGACTCCAGCAACCTCGACTTCGACTCCTTCTCCCTGCCCTTCGGCCTGCGCTACCGCTTCGGCGCCAACTGGGAGGCCAACCTGGGCGTCACCACCAATGCCGTTTACGGCAACGATCCGGCCACCAACTACCACCAAATCCTGCGCTCCCACACCCCCGCTCTCGGCCTGCGCAAAATGATCGGCATCTCCGACACCCAAATTCTCAGCTTGGGCACGAGCGTGAGTTACGCCGTCACCACCGCGGATGACGCCGACGGGCTTTTCCGCGACGACCGCAACGACAAAACCGACTACGCCGCCGACGCCGCTTATTATCTCTTGCTGGGCAAATGGACGGTCGGCCCGACCGTGCGCGTCAGTTACACCGATTACCTCCACTACCAGGAAGCGATCTTTTCCGACGCCAACCGCCGCGACATCACTGCGTCCCTCGGCCTGAGCCTGAGTTACACGCTCCGCCCCTGGGCCTCGGCCCGCCTGTATTCCAGCTACGACCTCCGCAAGCCCCAGGGCACGGATGATGGCGGCTACGCCTACACCAGCAAAACCCTCGGCCTCGGCCTAAGCCTGAGCGCCGAGTTCTGAGTTTAGTTAAGGTTCGAGTGGGTCTTACCGCATCCTTGAGCTCACGCTCAAGGCCACACCCCGCTTGGACACACTCCCCGTGGCCTTGAGCGTGAGCTCAAGGTTTTTGCCCAAAGGGATCCAGGGCCCACGAACCGACGAGTAGGCAGTAACATTTAAAGTGCCGGATCCAACCAAGGCAGTTTAGCCGCAAAAGAACGCAAAGGGCGCAAAGAACAAACCCTGTATTTCTATGCGTTCTTTCGTGGCTAAAAAGATCGATGTTTGGCGTTAATTTTAAAGTATCGGATCTAGGATCAGCCCTAACCCCAAAGCCGAAATTTTTCAGCCCGAGGTCGATCCGTTTGTCACGCGAAGGGGTTTAAGTCGGAAGAAGTATCAAGCAAAGGCGGCATCGGACCAGTCCTTCGCCCCCTTTTAATCCTTCGCGAGACAACCTGTTTTCATCCGACAACTCCAGTATGACTACCGACTAGTAGGCAGTAACATGCAAAGTGTCGGATCAAACCAAGGCAGTTTGGCCGCGAAAGAACGCAAGGAGCGCAAAGAACAAACCCTGTATTTCTATGCGTTCTCTGCGTTCTTTCGCGGCTAAATGAATCGAAGTTTTTTTGGTTTTTCAGGGTCGGTAGAATGCGACAACTCGAAGGTTACTGCCTACTAGTTAGGCTTTATCCGCGGTCGCCCGGACGAGGTACGCGCGCCAGCCGCCCAAAACGGTGATATCAACAGCGTTTATCAGTGCGCAGGGTTCGCAGAGAAAGCCTTTCACCCAAGTACCGTCGCCCAGTTGCACCGTGCCGGTGACCATGGGTGCGGGCACGGCGGCCACGAAGCGGCCGAACGCCTCCGGCGAAAGCGCGTAGGTTTCCACCTCGATGGGCGCCCCGATTTCGCCACCGCCCAGGCGCATCAGCCCCGGTTTCGCCGGCGTGGTGTTGGCGAGCGCGAACAACCGATATTGCGCCGAAGTGGTGGTGGCCGCGAGAAACTGCGCCCCGAGTGCGGTGAGTTGCCCGTGCAACGCCTGCCCCTTCAAATGCGCCCCGCACACCGCCAAGGTAACCGTCTCAACCGCCGCCGATCCTTTAGTGTCACCTATTAGGTGACACTCCGCTGGCGCCGCTTCGCCGAGAAAGCGCGCCCCGAGGGCGAGCAGGCGGGCGTCGTGCCAGGCCGGCGCGATGAAGGTGATGCCAAAGCCCGGCCCGAACGAGTAACGCGCGGCGGGCACCGTCAGCCCGCACAAGTCGAGCAGGTTCATGAAGTTGTTATATCGCCCAAGATTCGAGTTGAGTCGCACCGGGTCGGCCAACACTTCGGCCACGGTGTAAATCGTGCCGGCGGTGGGAGCGACGAGGACGTCCACGCTGGCGAGGATGACATCGGCGGCGCGGCGAAGTTCGGCGAGGCGATAGGAGGCGCGAAAGGCGTCGGCGGCCGAGGCAGTTTTTCCGCTCTGGATGATGGAGGTGACCGTCGGGTCGAGCCCGGCAGGAGTGGCCGAGTCCGCGCGGAGCGGCGCACCGTTGGCGGGCAGGTGGTTTTCAATAAACGCGCCGACAGCCGCGAAGCGCTCCGCCGTCCACGGCCCCTCGTAGAGCAGGCGCGCGGCATCGAGGAACGGGGCGAAGTCCACCTCCACAATCTCGATCCCGAGCCCGCGCAGACGGTCGAGCGCAGCGGCAAACAGCCCCGGCGACTCGACGTTGCCAAACCACTCCAACTGGTCGGCCCTCGGCACCCCCAGCCGACGCACGGCCGCCAAAGTGTCACCTAATGGGTGACACTTTTCGGGTTGGCGGGAGAAGGGGTCTGCGGGGTCAAAGCCTTCGGCGGCGGTGAGTACGCGGGCGGCGGTGGCGAGGTCGCGGGTGAAAATGGAGACGCAGTCGAGCGAGCGGCAGGCGGGGACCACGCCGCGCGGCGAGAGGCGGCCGCGCGTGGGTTTTAGCCCGATGATGCCGTTAAAGGCCGCCGGCACCCTGCCCGATCCCGCCGTGTCGGTGCCGATCGCGAAATCCACCAGCCCCGCCGCCACCGCCACCGCCGAACCGCTCGACGAGCCACCCGAAATGTAATCGGGGTTAAACACGTTGCGCGGCGCTCCGTAGGGCGATCGCACGCCGACCAGCCCCGTGGCGAATTGATCAAGGTTGGTCTTGCCCACCGGCACCGCGCCGGCGGCCAGCAGTTTTTCCACCACGCCGGCCGACTTGGCAGGCGTGTAGGCAAATCCTGGACACGCTGCGGTCGTGGGCACGCCGGCCAGGTCAATGTTGTCCTTGATCGCAAATGTCAGCCCGGCGAGCGCACCTTTGGGGTTGGCCGCCTCGGCTTGGACGCGCAGCTCGGCGAGTGACAGGCGGGAAATCCACACGGCGGGATCACGCTCAGCGTAATCATTGAGGCGGGTCGTGATCGATTCAGCCGAGAGGGAAGATGAGCTTACGGACATGACTGGTTTTTAAAGGGTCAACGGGGTCGAAATTCAACGGATTACGGCGGCCTTGGTCGCACCGTCCACCGGGGGCATTTTATCCTGCCAGCGGTAGAGGCTGGCCCGGTTGACCCCGAGGAGGCGCGCCGCTTGCGAGAGGTTTCCGCCTGAAACGGCGAGGGCGCGGGCCACCAGAATCGCCTCGGCCTCAGCGAGGTTGAACGGGAGATCCGACAAAAATTTGCTGTGCGCTCCGCTGTCGGTCTGGGGCGCATCGGCGGGCGCGGTTCCGGCGTGGGGCGCGAAGGCGATGTGCTCAACGCCAAGCTCGTCGCCGCCCGCATAAATGATGGAGCGCTCCAGCGTGTTTTTGAGTTCGCGGATGTTGCCGGGGTAGTTGTGCGCCAGCAGGCGCTGCAGGGCGTCGGGGCGCAACCGGGGCGCGGGGCGATTGAGTTCGGCCGAGAGCGTGCGCACGAAGTGCTGGGCAAGCAGGGGCACGTCTTCGAGGCGGTTGCGCAGCGCGGGCACGGCGATGTGATAATGCAGGAGCCGATAATACAGGTCTTGGCGGAAGCTGCCGCTGGCGATTTTGGCCGGTAAGTCGGCGTGGGTGGCGGCAATGACTCGAGCGCTCATCGTGCGCGATTTTTCGGAGCCGACCCGCCGATAGGCGCCGTCCTCCATGACGCGCAGCAACCGCGCCTGAAGCCGGGGCGCGAGGTCACCAATCTCGTCGAAAAAAAGCGTGCCGCCCTCGGCGAGTTCGCAGTAACCGCGGTGCTCAGGAATGCCCGGCGCGCGTTCCTGGCCAAAGAGCAGCACTTCGGCCTTTTCATCGAGCAGGGTGGCGCATTCAACCCGCACAAACGGCGCGGTCGCCCGGGCGCTGCCGTAATGAATGGCGCGGGCGAGCAGCTCTTTGCCGGTGCCGCTTTCGCCGGTGAGCAGCACGGTGGTCCGAGCGACGGCTTGCACCGCCCGCACCTCGCGCAGCATGCGGCCAAAACACTCGCTGCGCCCCACCAGGCCGGCCAGCCCCCACTGGCGCGACTCGGCTTCCGAGAGGTGGGAAAGCTGCGCGTCGGCCCGCGCCAGGGCGAGTTCGGCGGCTTCACGCCGTGCGGCTTCCTCGCGCAATTCTCGGTTGGCGGTCTCGAGGTCGGCGGTGCGGGCCGCGACGCGCTGTTCAAGGATTGCGTTGGTGCGCTGTAAGTCGGCGGCCGCGCGGGCCAGCCAGGCCGGATCGTTGGCACAAAAGCGGGGGCCGGGCTCGAAAACAAAACGCCAAACCCGGCCGGCAATGGGCATGTCTTGCACCTGCCGCCAGGCGGGGGCTTCGACCGCGTCGCCGGCGGTAAACGGCGGTATCGACTCATCGGCTACGTCGCTAATTTCCAGGTGAATGCCGCGCGCGAGCAAGGGGGCGAAAATCCGCTCCACCAGCCCTTGCACGCGAAAGGCCGCCGAGACCCAGCCCGCGGTCGCCGTTTCCTCGTTGCCCACACTCATCACCACGAGAAACCCAAGGCGGCGCTGGCCGAGTTGCGCGAGCCGGAGCGGCGATGTGGCTACGGGCAGACCGGTGAGCGCGGCATGTTCAAGCGCACTGCGGCGACACGGATTAGCGCGCAAATCGAGGCCGAGCACCTGACCGTTGGCCTGCATGGGCTCGACGTAGGTGATCGGCCAATATTCGGAGCGCTCTTCGCTGCTGCGCAGTCGCCCGGAGGGATCGATTTCACGCAGCGCAAAGTCCGCCACGCCCTCCTCGCGTGCGGTCTGTTCCAACAGGGCGCGCTGGGTGCCGACCACGCGCGGCACCCACGCCAGCGCGAGCAGTTCGGGCAGCCGCTCCAACGCATCGCGCACAAAACTCCCGAATTCGGCGCGGGTGAGCGTGGGTTTTAAGGCAAACAACGCCCGCACCGCGTGCAAAATCTCCAGCGCACGCAGCATCGATGCGCGCAACTCGTCCATGTGCTCAATCGCTTCGTAACGTGCTCCCGTCTCGGCTTCGCAAGCAAAGGCCTCCCTACCCTGGGCCGTCGGAGTTGGCCGGGTTCGCGGGTTCGTGGAAAGTGATGTCGAGGTCTTGGGCACGTGGCGGAATGGACATTGGCCAGCAGAAAGGCTGCCAAACCAGTCGCCGGGGCGAAACGAGGCGGGGAATACCCATTCGTTTTTGAAGTGAGGCTTTCGGCATCCTTGAGCTCACGCTCAAGGCCACACTCCTCGCGAACACACTCCCCGTGGCCTTGAGCGTGAGCTCAAGGTCTGGAGTTTGGCCCCAAAACGAGTTGAGATCCGTCCCCCCAGCTAAGGTAGAAGCGTACCGCAGGTAGCAACGGCATGGGTTTCGATGCGTTCGTTGACGTGCGGGTGGCTGTTGCGAAGTCTGCGAAACTCTCCGGAGTGATCAGCTCAGATCGCCATACATGATGCGCAGCACCTGTATGGTTCTTGGCACGAGTTAAGTAGAGTAGAGAGAGCCGCGCGTCGGTAACCCGTCAGCGCGACCCTCCCCCTCGTCAAACCGTGCAAGCGGTTTTCCCGCACACGGCTTACCGAGTCCCCATTCTTTCGGTTTGGTTTCAGCGGAGTTCATTGCTTCCAAGCCGCCGCAAGCGGCCAGTGCCATAGTTTGTATTGACCATGCAAACGGTCGTCGGTGAAGAACTCGAAGAGTCCGTGGGTGCGGCTATACTTTCGCCACAGCCACCGCCGCAACCGGTTGCGCACAAAAGCCTGCTGGTTACTAAACACGTGCGTGCTGTTGCCGTAATGAAACGCCGTCGCCCAACCGCGAGTGATTTGGTTGACCTTGCGGACCACCGCCACCGCCGGTTGGTTGCGCGTTCGCACATCTAGCTCCATCCGCACTTTGTCGCGTAACTTGGCCAGACTTTTCGCACTGGGTTCCACGTGCGGATACCTTCGTTTGCTCTTCATGCCTTGCCGCCATGCGACGGAAAAACCGAGGAACTCAAAGCCTTCCTTTCGTGTATCCACCAGTCGGGTTTTCTCTTCGTTGAGCTTTAACTTACGTGCCTCCAGCCACCGTTTCAGTCGCGTTTGCAGCCCCGCCCCTTGACCCGGTTTGCACAGGATCAGGAGGTCGTCGGCGTAACGCACCATCGTCGGCTTTTGTTCGCACTTCTCATTCACCGCATGATCGAGGTCGTTGAGGTAGAGGTTCGCCAGCAGAGGCGATATAACTCCGCCTTGTGGCGTGCCACACCGGTTCGCGCTCACCTTGCGGCACCCCGTGTCCCGGTCCTCTTCCACGATGGGTGCGCGCAGCCACGTTTTTATTAAACGCAACACGCTCCCATCGCTCACCCGTTTGGCCACCAATTGCAGGAGTTCGCGGTGCGGGATCATATCGAAGTAGCTCGATAAATCCGCGTCCACCACCTCCACCTTTCCGCTCAGCAGGGCCTCTTTAACTTTGTCCATCGCCTGATGGGTCCGGCGTTTCGGCCGGTAGGCGTAGGAGTGGTCATGGAAGTCCGCCTCCCAGATGGGTTGCAACACGATCGCCGCCGCACTTTGCACCACACGGTCTTTTACCGTGGGGATGCCCAGCGCACGACGTTTGGTCCTGGCCTGATCCTTCCATATATAGACGCGCAGGACCGGACTGGGTCGGTAGGTTTTCGTTCGCATTTCCTCCGCCAGCGCAAGCAGCCATGCCGCCCGATAGGCTTCGTTCTTTACGAGCGTTTCCACCTCGAACCCGTCCACTCCCGGCACGCCGTCATTGGCGATCACCTGATCGAGCGCATCCGACAGAATGTCCTGCCGATACAGCTCTCCATACAAACTATAGAACCGCCAATGCGGCTCCGCTTTTGCTTTCCGATATAGCACACGTTGCAGCTTCCGAACCTTCGGTGACGTTTTTATCCAGAGTTCATCACCCCAGCCATCGTCGGGTCCTTTGCCGCTCTGTGATGCGTGGGAACAAGTGCCCTCCCTTCGCTCCCCGGCGGTTTTAATGTCCGCTAGATCATCACTACTATGGAGGTCTCCGACTCCTGCCACGGCCCGTCCGGCCTTACGAGGTTTTGCCGCGCTTGTGCCGGTGGTTGAGGCATCGCAAGACGCCCCACCGCCGCAGGTCTCACCACTTAACCTAACGACCTTTCCCACCCCGCCGCCCCCGCTGACTCCGCCGACGTGTTGATCGGAAATCAACGATTTAGGTCCTACGTCTTTGCGAGACTGCCTTTTCCGATCCTTGCAGGCTTCACCGTTCAGGTAGCGGCTGGACTCGTCGGTTGTTTCGGTAACGGAGCTCATTGGATGGGGTTCACCTTCGTTGCGGCTGACTGGTTCGGGCACACGGTCGTGCTTTCCGGCGAGGCCTCGCGGCCTGCATCCGTGACCGGGCCCTTCGACCGCGAATCGTTAAATTCGGTCGAACAGACTTTCACTGTTATGGTTGTTAGTTTCATGGTCGCACACCCGAACGCCGAAGTTTTAACCACGGAATTCACAGATGAGCACAGATAACAGAGTGTTACTGAATTTGAAGACAGGATGAAAAAAAGGGGATCAAGCTGAGTCCGTTTACCTCCCAAGGGGATTGTATCTGTGCAATCTGTGTAATCTGTGGTTGGTTTGAACTTCGGAATTCAGGTTAAACGGCCAAACTCCAGACCTTGAGCTCACGCTCAAGGGCACAAGGAGTGTGTTCGCGAATCATGTGGCCTGGAGCGTGAGCTCAAGGATTCGGCTGATCTGCGTTCGACTAGTCAGGGGCCAAACTCCAGGGAGCAGACTGGAAGTCTGCGCTACTTCCGCCACGGCGGGCGCACCGATTACAAAAATCGGCATATCCGACTTTAGCCAATAGCAACTAGCGGGTTCCGATATTACACGGGGTAATTGAACTGTAAGCGTACGGTAAAATGGCCGCCGGGGGGTTGCACTTGGGGTCCAGTCTGTCAGTTTCCTTATCAACCCTATAAACCCCATGAATTCCACCTCGCGCTTAGCGTGCTGGCTGGTGATGGAGGCTCTCATACTCGCCAATGCAATGGGCGAGACCACCCCAACCGCAAAAAACACCCCCGCGGGCAACGACCTCGCCCCGCTCCCTGGTATCTTCGATAGCGAACTTCCGCGCATGACGCTGCCCGCCGACCTGCGCGTTACCCTCCGCCCCCGTTTTGGCGACCTCAAGTCCCGCGACCACCTGCGCCTAGTCTGGGGCCTTCGTTACGGCCTCTCGACTCAATGGGAGCTGTCCTCCGACATCGACTCCTACATCGCCCACGGCCTCAAAGACCGCTCGGTCCTGAGCACCAACGGCATCTCCCAAGTCAGCTTCGGCGCCAAATACCGGTTCAACGATTTTCTTGAACCGTTCTGGGACACCGCCGCCGGCATCAAATACAGTGTGCCCATCGGCCACGCCCCCGAGGAGCTCACCGACGGGCTTCGCCACATCACGCCCTTCATGACGATGGAGCACGTGTTTAAGCGCCATCCCTCGGTCACCGGCTTCGTCAGCTTTGGCTTGGACCTCAACTCCCGCGCCCTGCCCCGCACCAACACCGACCAGCACTACGGGGCCGACACGTGGTTCGTCACCCCCGGCCTCACCTGGAAACGCGGGCCCGTCAAATACACCCTAGAGGCCACCTTCCGCAGTTCCGCCGGCCTGGATTCAAGTGACACCTATAACTTCAGCATACGCCCCGGCATGGCATGGACGCTGCCGCCGAATCTGACCTTCCATAGCCGTAACCGCTGGGTTCTCGGCCTAGGTTTGAGCGCCAGCCTGAGCGACCACGGCAGCAGTTTCGGGGTAAATACCCGCATCCAGACCGACTTCGACTTCCGCCGCATTTTCTACACCCCCAAGTCCATCACCGCCCGGCGTTGATGTTACACGCCCAAGCCCCCCTTGGCGCCTTATACTAACTAGCGTTTTAGTTGGGTCACGGCATCCTTGAGCTCACGCTCAAGGCCACCCGCTTCGCAACCACACTCCTGTGGCCTTGAGCGTGAGCTCAAGGTGTTTACCCAAAGGTATCCGCACCCCCAAGCCCATCACCGCCCGGCGTTGATGTTACACGCCCAAGCCCCCCCCCTTGGCGCCCTATACTAATTAGCGTTTTAGTTGGGTCACGGCATCCTTGACTCACGCTCAAGGCCACCCGCTTCGCAAACCCACTCCTGTGGCCTTGAGCGTGAGCTCAAGGTGCTTTGCCCAAAGGTTTCCGCCCCCCCCCGCAGGAACCAGTTGCGACAGGCTCAGCTTGAACGCGAATGGGATAATGCCGCGTCTTTCTTCGCGATCTCTGCGGCACTTTGCGACCTTGCGTTAAAATCCGTCCGCCCCCTCCCCGCCCACGCCACGGCGGCTTAGGCCGACTTGGCTAGCACCGTAATCTCGCCGATCCGGTCGATGACCCGCGACAGTTCGTCGAGCTGGTCTCGGGTTGCGGCCATCTTGGTACGAAACTCGGCAAACATGCTCACTAGCGCCGAGCTTTTGGGAATACGCGCGGTTTCGGTGTTACCCAACACCTGGGTCATCTCGATGATGAGTGCGGTCCGCGTGATCGACTCCCGGTCTTCGCATAAATGCGGCATCATGCCGCGCAGCGACTCCATCGCCCGGAGCGCGCCCTCGCTGCTGGCGGCAAAACACTCCTCCAGCACTTGTATCTCCGCTGGGTCGCCCGAGCCTGGTTTAGCCGCCTGCTCGGCCTGACAGAAAAGGATCATCTCCATTTGCAGATGCGCTACGGAAATCTGGGCGTTCACCACCTCGGTCAAGCGCACGACCTCATCGATGTGCCGGTGAAGTGCGTCAGTGCCCTTGGCCATCTGGCCGGAGCAGTCGCCGAGGAAACCGGCCACGATCCCCAAGCCTTTGCCCATTTCGCCAAAGTGGTCGGCGGTGATGTTGACGTTGACCGAGTGCAGCCGGAAACCCTCGGCGATGGAAAGAACGGTGGCCGCCTTTTGTTGCAGCCCTTGATTAAGCTCAACGAAGCCCTGCAGGTGCCGAAACAGAGCGGCGATGCGGTTAAACGCCGGCACCCCGGTGGAGGCAAAGGGCTTGCGAGCGCTCATCTCCTGACTCAACGCCAGCTGGGAAAAGGAATCGTAGTCGTTGAAACCAAGCCCCGCGAGGGCGCCGAGGGCCACTTTGAGGCTGGCGGCCACGGCCTCTTTTTCGGTTCCGCCGGCGGCCAGGGTTTCCTTCTCGCAAGCCAGCATGGCCTTATAAAGCCCCTCAACCTGGCCGAGCAGGGCCGTGGTGGGCTTGAAGCGGACCGACAGGTAGCGGTGATGACTTGCGGCGACGGCGACGACGAACACCCAGTAAAACCGGCCGTCTTTGGCCATGTTTTTAACGTAGCCCGCGAACGGGCGCCCCTGATGAAGATTGGCCCAAAGCAGGGCAAACGCGGCCCGCGGCATGTCGGGGTGCCGAATGATGTTGTGCGGCTGGCCGTAGAGCTCCGCCTTGCTGAAGCCGCTCACCCGCGCAAAAACATCGTTACCGCAAAGGATGACGCCCTTCGCGTCGGTGGTGGAGAAGAAGATTTCGTTGGCGTTAAACTCTCTGGCCTCAGAGAGGGGCGGGATGGGGCGGACATTCATGGGGTGCGGGGAAAGGGACGACGCCCGCCGGCAAACCCGATGGCCGGCGAGGAGCTCGTCCGCAGCAAATCGGCACAGTTGGGGGTTTCCTGAAGCCCCTCCTGCAGATTACCGCCCGTTAAAGCTAAACCGCCAAGCTGGCACGGCCTATGAGGGGTCGAAAGTAGCGCAGACTTCCAGTCTGCCCGCATCGAAAGTACGGTGCTTTAGGCCGCAGGTTAGTGATTGGCGCGAGGGTCGTGCACCCCGTTTTTGTCGAGCCTCGGACGCGGGCTGAAGCACCGCGCTACATCGGGCACGCGCCGGGTTCCCCCCCCCCCGCGTCACGGCTTGCTCGGCTCACCAGACTTGTGCCCATCCGCAGCGGGCAGCGTGGAATGCACCACGATCTTGCGCAGCTTTTCCATCTCGCCCTGCGTCTCATGGACAATCTCCTCGACGCGCTCGGGATCCAGGCCGACGACTTTGAGCAATTGGGGAGTGATGATCCAGCGGCCGCGTTCGACTTCGAGTCCGAGGCCCAGGCGGTCGCCGATCGCGTTGGCGATGGCCAAGAGGGCCGTCGTCGGGTCGGTGTAAGGGCGTTTGCCCAGGCGGCGCAGAGCGGCGACCGCGGGCGGGGCGAAATTCCATAACTTCAAAACGCGCAGTGCGGCCTCCGCTGCGCTCAGGCCAAAAACCTGGCGCTCCCATTTGGCGACGCTTGCCGGATCATCGAGGACTTGGTCGGGAATCGGCAGCGCGTTCTTCTCCGCGAAGCGCTCCAGCACCAGCCAGCCGATGCCGCGCAACAGGGCGATGGTGTAGCATTCGCCCTCCGGTAATCCCACGCGTGCGGCGAGCAGGCGTGCCGCCACCGCCGAGCTCACGCAGCAGTTTCAAAGCGCGTCGGAGTCGATTTTGTAGTGCGGCAAGCCCGGGGCGCAAAGCTGGCTGGCCACCATCACGCCGACGATTTGCGAGGTCTCTTGGGTGCCGATGTAGGCGATGGCTTCGGTGATCGCCACCACCGGTTCGTCGCGCTGGTATAGCGGCGAGTTGGCCACCCGCACGATGCGCGCCGTCAGGATCGGATCGAGCTGCACGGTGTCGACGACGTCCTCGAGGGTGGTGCTGGGCTTGGTCAGCAGGGTGCTTAACCTTGAAAATATCGCCGGGGCCATCGGTAGCTCCGAGGCGACTGAGAGCCATTCGTCAGCGGGGTGGCTGGATAAGAACACGGGTTAAAAAAGGGTGGAGGGTGGGCGTGGACTGAAGCGCGGTGAGCGCACGGGCCGGAGGTGTTGGCGCAGATTGGGGTGTAGAGCCTGCTTATGGTCAAGGCCTTGCCTTTTGGCCTGGCGCGGCGGGTGGATTTTTTTAACGGCTCAGCCGGTTCGGGTTGGGCCTTCGGTGTGGCGAAATAAAGAATTTATAAACCGGTGTAACCCGGCCTGAATGCCGGCGTCTAGTGGACTGTTACCCATTAACAACCAATCCCAACCCACATGAAAAACCCCAGTAAGATCCTTCTCGTTGTTTGCCTTCTCGCCTTTGGTTCAACCGCCCCGGTGCTTCGCGCTGAGGACAATGCCGCGTCCGAGGGCAAAAAGGAGCGTCCCAAGGGTAATCCTGGCGAGAAGATGAAGAAGGAGCTCGGGCTCACCGACGCCCAGGCTGAGCAGATGAAGGCGATTCACGAAGAGGCGCGCGAACAGCTGAAGGCGATCAAGGAAAATGAATCCCTGTCCATGGAGGAAAAAAAGGCGGCTGCTAAGAAGATTTTTGAGGCCAACAAGGCCAAGGCGGACGCGCTCCTCAGCCCTGAGCAGAAGGCCAAATTTGAAAAAATGCGCGAACACATGAAAGAGCGGCGCGGCGACAAGGACGGCCCCGGCGGCCCTGAGGGTCCCGGCGGAAAAGGTGGAAAAGGCGAAAAGGGCGAAAAGCACGGCAATCGGGGTGTGCAATAAACCGCCGCTCGCTCGCACCGGTTTAGGCCGGCCTCACAGCGGTTCCCCTAAGCCGACGCCCGCACCACTGGAAAACCGCCGGAGCCTTTGTGGCCCCGGCGGTTTTTTCGTTTTCGACAACCGCCACCGCGCGCCCACGCTGCGCCGTATGGCTTTGACTTCTACTCGGGTGATCGTGATCGGCGGCGGTGCCGCGGGCTTTTTCGCGGCGATTGCCTGCGCTGAGGCCAACCCGGCCGTGCGCGTCGTGCTTTACGAGGCAACCGCCCACCCGCTGGCCAAGGTGCGCATCTCCGGCGGCGGTCGCTGCAACGTCACCCACGCCTGCCCCGAACCGCGGGACCTAGTGAAACGTTACCCGCGCGGCGGCCGCGAGCTGCTCGGGCCGTTCAACCGCTTCGGCCCGCGCGAAACCATCGCTTGGTTCTCCAAGCGCGGCGTCGAACTCAAAACCGAATCCGACGGGCGCATGTTTCCCGTGACCGACGACTCCGGCACCATTGTGGACTGCTTGCGCCGCACCGCCGATCAGGCCGGCGTGAAGGTTTTTACCACCATGGGCGTGCGCCGCATCGAGCGCGTCGAACCGGCCGAGGGCGAGGCTTCGGGTGCTCCCTTGGGCAAGGTTTTCCGCGTTGAGTTTACCGACAACTCAGTGGGCGAGTTCGACCGCGTGCTCATCGCCACCGGCGGCACCAAGGGCTCCGCCGGCCAGCTCATCGCCGCCGAGCTCGGCCACACCATCGAAACACCGGTGCCGTCCCTCTTCACCTTCCATATCGACGATGCGCGTATCCGTGGTTTGGAGGGGCTGAGCGTTCCCGCCGCGGCCACGTCCGTGCAGGGAACGCAGCTCAAGGATTCCGGCGGGCTGCTCATCACGCACTGGGGCATGAGCGGGCCGGCCATCCTCAAGCTCTCGGCGTGGGGTGCGCGGCAACTCGCCGAGCGCGGCTATCAATTTACCCTGGTGGTTTCCTGGGCCGAGGGGCGCACGGTCGCGCAGACCATGGAGACGCTGGTGGCCGCCCGTTTGGCCAACCTTAAAAAACAAATCGCCACTTGGAACCCGTTCGCGCTGCCCGCGCGCCTGTGGGAGCGCTTGATCATCGCCGCCGGCCTCAAGCCCGAGACGGTCTGGACCTCGGTGTCGAACGCCTCGCTGCTGACCCTCGCCGGCCAGGTGGCGGCGGCCGCCTTCACCGTCGAAGGCAAGAGCCTCAACAAGGATGAGTTCGTGACGTGCGGCGGCGTGCAGTTGCGCGAAGTGGATTTCAAGACGATGGAGAGCCGCGTGTGCCCAGGCCTGCATTTCGCTGGCGAGGTGCTCAACATCGACGGCATCACGGGCGGGTTTAACTTCCAGGCGGCGTGGACAACCGGCTGGCTGGCGGGGCAGGCGATGGCGGCAGACGCGTAAAAAAACCGGAAGGCTCCGCTCATGCTGCCCACGTATTGGCAATTGTTGCTGCTGGTTCTGCCCGTTTTCATCCTGATCGCGCTCGGGGCGGTCATGCGCCGCCTGCGTTGGCTCTCGCCCGAGGCCGACGCCAGCCTGCTCAAGCTGGTCATGGGGTTTCTCTACCCGTGCCTGATTTTTGAGAACGTGTTGAGCAACGCCGCGCTGCGCCAGCCGGGCAACCTGTTGTTCGCGCCGCTGATGGGTTTTGTCACCATCGCGATGGGTATTTACATTGGTTATTACGTGGGCCGCCTGCTTGGGCTCACCGTCGGCGAAGGCCTGCGCACCTTCGCGTTTTCCACCGGCATCTACAACTTCGGCTACGTGGCGATTCCGCTCATGGTGGCGCTGTTTAAGGAGAGCAGCCTAGGCGTGTTGCTGGTGCACAACGTCGGCTGCGAGGCCGCCATTTGGTCGGTGGGCATTCTCATGCTCGCGGGGCTTTCGCTGCGCGAGGGTTGGCGCAAGCTCATCAACGCTCCGGTGCTCGCGCTTCTCGCTGCGGTGCTGGGCAACCTGCTCGACCTCGGCCGGTTCATGCCCGCCGTCGCCACCAATGTCATACACGTGAGCGCGGCGTGCGCGGTGCCCATTGGCCTGCTGCTGATCGGGGCCACCCTGATGGAATACCTGGGGCGCCCGCGTGAACTGTTCGACCTGCGTGTTACCCTGGGTTCGAGTGTGCTGCGGCTCGGAGTTTTGCCTTTGCTGTTTCTGGTCATGGCGAAGTTCCTGCCGCTGCCCGATGATTTGAAGCGCGTGATGATCGTGCAGGCGGCGATGCCGGCCGGGGTCATGCCGCTGGTGATTGCGCAGCATTACGGCGGCCGACCGCTCACCGCCGTGCAGATCGTGATCGGCACGACTGCGCTGGGGATTTTCCTCATTCCGCTCTGGCTGCGCCTCGGGCTGATGTGGATCGGGGTGTAGTGGGGCCCACGGCGGGCGAACAACCGGCATTTATACTCATTAGCGTTTTACGGAATCCTTGAGCTCACGCTCAAGGCCACACGCTTCGCGAAGACACTCCTTGTGGCCTTGAGCGTGAGCTCAGGGTGTTACTTGCCGAAATTAGCCGCCAGGGAATTTGGGGTGACTCGCCGCCTTGACGCCCCTGCGTCGCGACGACTTGCTCGGCCGCTCTATGGAATGGCTACTTGATCCGCAAATCTGGGTTTCCCTGCTCACGCTCACCGCGCTCGAAATCGTGCTGGGCATCGACAACATCATCTTCATTTCAATCCTGGCCGGAAAATTGCCGCCCGAGCAGCAGGCCAAGGCCCGTCAGTGGGGCCTGTCGCTGGCACTCATCACCCGTATTCTGCTCCTGTGCAGCATCACGTGGCTGATGAAGCTCACGGCCGATTTGTTCACTCTGCCGATTTTGAACGAGGGCATTTCGGGCAAAGACCTCATCCTGCTCGTCGGTGGTTTGTTCCTGATCGGCAAGAGCGTGGTCGAGGTTCACGAGAAGCTTGAGGGCGCCGATGGCCACGCCAACCCTGTTGGGCGCGGAGCCCAGTTTTCCCGCGTGATCGTGCAAATCCTACTGCTCGACATCGTATTCTCGCTCGACTCGGTGATCACCGCGGTAGGCATGGCGGATAATCTCGGGGTCATGATCACCGCCGTGGTTATTGCCCTAGGCGTGATGCTGGCCTTCGCCGGGGCGATCAGCGATTTCGTCAATCGCCACCCGACGCTCAAGATGCTGGCGCTGTCGTTCTTGATTTTGATCGGTGTGACCCTGGTGGGCGAAGCACTCGGTCAGCACATTCCCAAGGGCTACATTTACTTCTCCATGGCCTTCGCCTTCGGTGTTGAAATGCTCAACCTGCGCCTGCGCACCAAGAGCGAGCCGGTCCAGTTGCACTCACCGCTGAAGTGATCTGGGACGAGGCAACTCCTCGAAAAACAAAAAAGCCCAAGGCCGTTCGCCTTGGGCTTTTTCGTGGAGGATTCCGTCTCGGGCTACTTCACGTTCAAGTTGAGATTTGCGGAATCCTTGAGCTCACGCTCAAGGCCACACCCGTCCTGGACACACTCCCCGTGGTCCTGAGCGTGAGCTCAGGGGGTTTGCCACACGCTTCCTGAACACGCTCCTCGTGGCCTTGAGCGTGAGCTCAAGGATTTTCAAAACACCCTGCGCTCACGCGCAAGGCCACAAGGAAACGGGTCCGGACGTGGCCTTGAGCGTGAGCTCAAGGATTTTCAAAACACCCTGCGCTCACGCGCAAGGCCACAAGGAAACGAGTCCGGACGTGGCCTTGAGCGTGAGCTCAAGGTGTTTGCCTAAAGGGTTCGGCTCTCCACGACCCTATTTGTTAAGCTCATCTTGAGCGGAGGCTTCGCCTCAAACCAGCTTTTCGCCGGTGCGCTGCTCGGCGGCCCAGCGGTAGATTTCGACGTAGCGACCGGCGTTGGTTTTCCAGCTGAAGTCTTGCGCCATGCCGTTGCGGCGCAGCTGGGCGAACTCCTGGGGCTTGTCGTAATAGGTCGCGCAGGCCCAGCCCACGGTGTTGTAGAGCGCGGGGGCGGTGGCGTCGCTAAAGAGGAAGCCGGTGCCCTTGTTCGTGCCTTCGACGTACTGCTCGACGGTGTCGATCAAGCCGCCCGTGGCGCGGGCCAGCGGTACGGTGCCATAGCGCATCGCATACATCTGGGTTAAGCCGCAGGGTTCGGCGCGGCTGGGCATGACGAAGCAGTCGGCGCCCGCTTGAATCAGGTGCGAGAGCTCGTTGTCGTAGCCGATGTAAACGCCCACTTTTCCCGGATACTGCTTGGCGGCCCAGCGGAAGGTGTGTTCCAGCCCGGGATCACCGGCGCCGAGGATGGCAAATTGCACGTGCATGCGGTCGGCGATGTGCGGCAGCGCCTCGGCCAGCAGGTCCAGGCCCTTTTGGTTGGCGAAGCGCGCGACCACGCCGAACACCGCGATGTGCGGGTCGATCGCCAGCCCGAGCTTGGCCTGCAACGCGGCTTTGCACGCCGCTTTGCCCGCGAGGTTTTCGGCGCTGTAGTGCGCGGGGATGAACTTGTCGGTCGCCGGGTTCCAGGCGCCCGTGTCGATGCCGTTGAGGATGCCGACCAGGTCGCCAGCACGGTAACGCAACACGGCATCCAGGCCCCAGCCGCCGGCGGGCGTCTTGATCTCTTCGGCGTAGGTCGGGCTCACCGTGGTGAGTTTGGTCGAGTGGTACAGGCCGGCCTTTAACATGTTAACCGCTCCGGTGGACTCGACGCTGTCGGCGCGGAACTCGGAGGCGGGCAGGCGGGCGAAGTCGAGCACTCGGCGGTCGGCGTAGCCCTGGTGTTCCAAATTGTGGATGGTGAAAACCGAGGCCACGCGTCCCAGCGGCGTATCCTTGAGCGTGGTGTTGAGGTAGACGGGCAACAGGCCGGTGGTCCAATCGTGGCCGTGGACCACGTCGGGGATCCAGTCGAGTTGTTGGCACAGCGCGAGTGCGCCGCGACACAGGAAGGCGTAGCGCAGGTCGTTGTCGGCATGCGAACCCCACGGGCCGGAATAGACCTCGTGGCGGGCAAAAAAGCCGTCGTGCTCGAGCAGGTAGACCGGGACCTTGCCGCCGGGCAGGGTCGTTTCCCAGGTGCGCGCCCAATGCGCCTCGGTGCCCACATCCACCCCGAGCGGATCGGGACGCGCGGTGCGTGGGCCGTGGATCTTTACCGAGCCGTAGGCCGGGCAGACGATGCGCACATCGTGGCCCAGCGCGGCGAGCTCCTTGGGTAAGGCGCCGGTCATGTCGGCGAGACCGCCGACTTTGACGAACGGTTCAACTTCGGGTGTGACAAATAGGATTCGAAGGGGGCGCACGACGGAAAAACAAAAGGATCAAAAGGGAGCCTGCCGAGTGAATTATGCAGGGGAAACCCTCCGGACATAAAAAAACCCGGCCTGCAAACGGCCGGGTTTTTTAACACGAAGTAGGTGTTCACCCCATTGGGGGAAACTGGCGGTGTGTTAGACCGCCTTGGGCAGGGCGCCGCCCAGTTCGATGGAGTGGGGGTGATGGCGCTTTTCCTTGAGCTCGCTGTGGCGCTTGCGCAGCAGGCCATCGAGTTTGTCGATGAGCAGATCGACCGACTTGTAGGCGTCGTCGGAGTCGACCGAAGCGTTCATGTCCGGGCCGCTGATCTCGATGTGGCCCTTGGCCACGAAGTGGGCTTTGGAGCCCTTGGTTTTGTCGAGGTCGACATCGATGCGCACGCGGTCGATGCGGGGTTCATGACGCAGCAGCCGACCCACTTTTTCGTGGATGATCGAGCGCATGGCGTCGGTAAGATTAAGGTGAATTCCGCGAAGGATGAGTTTCGCGCCAATAACTTCAGGGGTGATATGTGGCATAACGGGGTTAAGTTAACAAAACCACGGATTCTTGTGGTCTATAAAAACATCGGCCGTTTCCGCCTCGGGTTAAGTTAAATCTTTGCCCGCCCATGAAAAAAATGAGTGGTCGCCGAGGGGCTCGACGACTAGGGGCACCCTGAGCTCACGCTCAGGGCCACGTTCCGGAGCTGCCTGCGCGTGGCCTTGCGCGTGAGCGCAGGGGTTGGGGCGGACCCTGAGCTCACGCTCAGGGCCACGATCCGGAGTCGCCTGCGCGTGTGGCCCTGCGCGTGAGCGCAGGGTTTTCCCCAAAAACCTTACGCCCCGGCCAGCGCGTTGGCGTTGTTGAGGTGCTCGACCCCGGTGTATTTCTTCGACTGCTCGTCGGCGTGGTAGCTGGAACGCACCATCGGGCCGCTCTCCACTACGCCGATGCCGATCGAAAGGCCGAATTCCTTCCAGCGCAAAAACTCGTCGGGGTGGACCCAGCGGGCGATTTTCCAGTGCTGCGGGGTCGGCTGGAGGTACTGGCCGATGGTGAGGATGTCGGTTTTGTCGGCCGCGATGTCGCGCAGGGTTTGTTCGATCTCCTCCTCGCGCTCGCCGAGGCCGAGCATGATGCCGGTTTTGGTGGTGAAGCCACGGGCTTTGGCGTGCTGGAGCACCGAGCGGGAGCGATCGTAGCGGGCCTGCACGCGCACCGGCTTTTGCAGGCGCTCGACCGTTTCCAAGTTGTGATTAAAAATGTCCGGCTTGGCGTCGAGCACGGTGTCGAGGTGCTCCATCTGGCCCTTCCAGTCGGGGGTGAGCACCTCAATGGCGGTGTTCGGGTTAAGGTGTTTGATCGCGCGGATGGTCGCGGCCCAGACAGCGGCGCCGCCGTCTTTTAACTCATCGCGGGCCACCGAAGTGATGACGCAGTGGCGCAGGTTCATCTTGGCGACGGCCTCGGCCACGCGGGCGGGCTCGCCGAGGTCGAGCTCGGTGGGGCGGCCGGTCTGGATGGCGCAGAAGTTACACGAGCGCGTGCAGATGTTACCCAGGATCATCACCGTGGCGGTGCCGCGCGACCAGCATTCGCCGAGATTGGGGCACTGCGCGCTCTGGCAAACGGTGTGCAGGGAGGTGTCCTCAACGAGCTTGCGCACGGCGGCGTAGCCGGGACCGGTCGGGAGTTTGGCACGAAGCCAAGAGGGTTTGCGCGAGGTGTCTTCCATCGGATGAAAGGCGGCACTCAAAACAGTTTTAACCGCCAATGCACGCTTATGGTCGCGAATTTTTCCAGCCGGGGCTGCGGTAAACACCCTGAGCTCACGCTCAAGGCCACGAAGAGTGTGTTCGCGAAGAGTGTGTTCGCGAGGCGTGAGGCTGTGAGGAGTGTGGCCTTGAGCGTGAGCTCAAGGATGCCGTAAACCTCACTTGAACGCTATTAACTATCAGCGGTTTGGGGCAGGCGGGCTGAACCCGGGCCAGAGCGCCGCAAACTCCTTCGCCAGCCGCGCTTTGACTTCTGCCATGTCGACTTCGCGGCCAAGTTCGGCGTGCAGCGAGGTGACGGTGCCCTCGGTCGCGCTGATACCGCACGGGACGATCCCCTGAAAGTGCGCGAGGTTGGGTTGCACGTTGAGTGCGAACCCGTGGTAGGCGACCCAGCGGCGCACCGCCACGCCGATGGCGGCGATTTTGCGCGTGCCCACCCAGATGCCGGTTTTACCCTCGCGGCGCGTGGCCACCAAGCCGAGTCCGCCCACGGTGTTAATCATCACCTGTTCGAGTAGCCGCAGGTACTCGTGGAGATCCTTGCGTGCCGACAAATCGACAATCGGGTAACCCACCAGCTGGCCGGGCCCGTGGTAGGTGATGTCGCCGCCACGGTTGGTTTTGACCACCTCAATGCCCTCGCGGGCAAGGTGTTCGGCGGCCCACACCAGATGGTCAGCCGCACCACTGCGCAGGCCCACGGTGTAAACGGGCTCGTGTTCGGTAAAAACCAAGGTGTCGCCGATCTCGCCGGCGATGCGGCGGGCCACCAGTTCGTCCTGGGCGCGCCAGGCCGCCTCGTAGCGGGTGCGGCCCCAGTCGAGCACCACCGGCGAGCTGGCGGTGGCAGGCGCAGAGGCGGCGGCGGCCAGGGGCGCGGCGGCGGACGAAGGGGTTGCGAGCGTGGGGCCGGTCATGCCGCCGAACGTTGGACGGGGGGCGGGGGATTGGAAAACATTTAAAACCACCGGAGGGTGGGTACCGCAAGGAACCCCGAGCTCCAAAGCGTCGCGAGCTCCTCTAGTGAAGCACTTTGGTGCTTAAAACTGAGATGCACCACCGGCGTTCGTACCACCCGAACCCCGTTGACTGGAGACGCTAATGCGTCCCTATTTAGTCCCAATGACGACCCTGACTGTTACCCAAGCACGTAAAAACCTGTCGGGCTGGCTGCGCCGCGCCCGGGCGGGCGAAGAAATCGGCATCATTGACGGCAATCAAATCATCGCCCTTCGCCCCGTCACGGTTACCGCCATCGACTTCGAGGAAATTCCGGTGAATGGCACCACCCAAAAGAAGATGGATGCGATCGCCACAGCCTGGAAACAGGCGAAGAAATAATGCCCATCGTCGTCTCCCATCGGATCCGCCAAAAAGAGTTTGGCGCTAAAATCCCCCGGGCGGACACGAATGCCCTGCTACGAACCGCCCGCGTTGCCTTGGCAACACCCATCGCTGCGAAGGGACTGCCTGCGAAAACCCGACTGCTGAAAGGATATGCCACCACCCCGAATGGACCGCGCCGGGTGGTGTACCTGTTGGGCGTGGAGGACGGGACCCTGTTCCTGTTATTCTACCGCGATAAAAACGACCCCGTCGGCCAAAACATCAGCCCCCAAAATCCGGCGTTCAGCAAGCAACTCGAAAAGCACCTGGCGTTTCTGCTCTCTGATCTTACCACGAACGAATTTGATGTGATCGAATGAGCTTCGGTTTAACGCAAAAAATAATCTGTAAGATTCTAAGCCTAGGATCGAAATCAGTTTAGCCGCGAAAGAACGCAGAGAACGCAAAGAATAAACCCTGTATTTCTATGCGTTCTATGCGTTCTTTCGCGGCAAAACCGTCTTGGTGTAATCCGATGCTTTAAAGGTTACTGCCTGCGGGAGCGGTTGCTGACGCCGCGCGGACCACCCCGAAGTTTCCATTTGCTCAGCGCTAGGGCGCGGCCCACGGTTTCCCTTTTTTCCATGAGCGAGACTTCCCTGACCGATATTTCCAACGACCAGCACGCGGTTCGCCGCCAAAAACTGGCCGAGATGCGCGCCACTGGCTTCGACCCGTTTCGCGCCAACGTCGCCCCCACCCACTTTTCCGAGGAGGCCAAAGCGCTCTACGTCGAGGAACAGGATAACACCGTCACCGTAACCGTCGCCGGTCGCCTCATTACCTTCCGCGTTCAAGGTGGCAGCTCGTTCGTCAAAATCCAGGACCAGCAGGGCCCCATTCAGCTCTACTTCCGCCGCGACGTGCTCGGCGAAGAGCGCTACGGGGTGTTCAAAAAGTCCCTCGATCTGGGCGACATCATCGGGGTTACCGGCACGCTTTTTAAAACCAAGACCGGCGAGATCACCGTGCGCGTGGACTCGTTCACCCTCGTTTCCAAGGCCCTGCGCCCGCTGCCCGAAAAGTGGAGCGGCCTCACCGATTCCGAGCAGATTTACCGCCAGCGTTACCTCGACCTGATCGTTAACACCGAGTCGCGCCACCGCCTGATCACGCGCTCGAAAATCGTTTCGCACATCCGCCGCTTCCTCGAAGACCGCCAGTTCCTGGAGGTGGAAACTCCCGTGCTGCAGGCTGTTGCCGGTGGTGCCGCCGCCCGCCCGTTCCAGACCCACCACAACGCCCTCGGCGCCGACTTCGTGTTGCGCATCTCGCTCGAACTTTATCTCAAGCGCATGCTCGTCGGCGGTTACGACCGCGTGTTTGAGATCGGCCGCAACTTCCGCAACGAGGGCGTCTCGCGCCGCCACAACCCCGAGTTCACCATGCTCGAGGTTTACCAGGCTTATAGCGATTACCGGGGCATGATGACCCTGGTGCAGGACCTGTTGCGCTCGCTCTGCCAAAACGTTCTCGGCGTCTCCCAGATCAAACACGCCGCCAGCGGCGAGCTAATCGACTTCGGCGGCACCTGGCGCGAGGTGAAGTACAAGGACCTCATCGTCGAAAAAACCGGCGACGCCGACTGGTTCTCCCGCAGCAAAGAAGAAAAAATCGCCGGCGTGCAAAAGCTCGGCCTCTACGCCGACCCCAAGTGGCTCGACTACGAGTTGACCAACGAGATTTTCGGCAAACTCATCGAGCCGACGCTGATCCAGCCCACCTTCGTTACCCACTTGCCCAAGGAGCTGTGCCCGCTGGCCAAGATCACCCTCGACGACCCGACCACGATCGACGTGTTCGAACTGATCATCGGCGGCATGGAAGTCGCCCCCGCCTACTCGGAGCAGAACGACCCCGACGTGCAGCGCGCCATGTTCCAGGCGCAGGCCGGCGAAGAGCAGCAGAAGATCGACCACGATTTCCTGCTCGCCCTCGAACACGGCATGCCCCCCGCCGGCGGCATGGGAATCGGCATCGACCGGTTGTGCATCCTGCTCACCGGCGCCGAGAGCATCCGCGACGTGATCCTCTTCCCGCAACTGCGCCCGGGAAGCTGAGCAGCCGAGCAGTTACACAGAGGGCACACGAGGATACACAGAGGCCACGGAGACCTGAACAACGTTCAACACTCAACATTGAACATCCAACATTCAACAGCCCGCCCCAACCCCTCCGCCCTCCGAGTTGAACGTTGGATGTTCAATGTTGGATGTTGAACGTTCTCCGCCTCCCCCTCTCGTGCCCTCTGTGTAACTTTCCGCCCTCCGCCCTCCGACCTCTGAACTCTGACCGCTGATCTCTGCCGTCCGCCCCCCGATGCCCTGGTACCTCTATCTCGCCCTCAAGCAGCTCTTCCCAAGCGGTAAGCGGCTGTCGTTTTTCACGGCGATTTCGATTCTCGGCGTGGCCCTGGGCGTAGCCACCCTCGTCGTGACCAACAGCGTCATGGGCGGTTTCGGCTACGAAATCCGCCGCATGATCATCGACACCCAGGGCGATGTGCAGATTCGCGCCCGCGCCCTGATCGAGCAGCCCGAGTCGCTCATCAAAACCGTCGCCAAGGTCCCCGGCGTGCTCGGCGTCACCCCGTTTGCCGAGGGCGTGGGCATGCTCGAATACGGGCGCAAACCCGCCTTTCCGGTTCTCCAGGGCATCGACGTCAATCGGGTCAACACCGTCATCCCGCTCAACCGCTTTATCCGCGTCGGCTCGCTCGACGAACTCGACGACGACACCGTCATCCTCAGCTCCCAGCTCGCCTATTCCCTGGGCGTGCAGATCGGAAGCAAAGTCACGATCTCCTCCCCGCTGCTCATCGAGCGGCTCAAAAACGACGAGGTGTTCCTCCCCCGCGAACTCGTCGTGGTGGGCGTTTTCGAGATCGGCCACCAGCAGCTCGATAGCAACACCGTGCTGGTCACGCTGCGCCGCATGCAGGACCTCTACGGCCTCGGCGGCTCGGCCCACGGCCTCAACGTCAGAATCGCCCAAAACCTCGACGCCGACGTCATGGCCAAGCGCATCAACGCCGTGCTGCCCCAGCAGCCCGAGACCATTGCCCGCTCCTGGATCGAGGCCAACAGCGAGTTCCTCTTCGTCCTGCAGATGGAGAAAAACTTAGTCTCGATCCTCCTGCTGTTCATCATCCTGGTCGCCTCGTTCTCGATCATGAGCTCGCTGTTAACCACCGTGGTGCGCAAGACCCGTGAGATCGGCCTGCTCGGCGCGCTAGGCGGCCGCCCCCGCGAAATCGCCGCCTGCTTCTGCGTGCAGGGATTTCTCATCGGCCTGATCGGCACCGCCGGCGGCTTGGCGCTCGGTTTTGGGTTTCTGCAAGTGCGCAACGAACTCCTGCTGCTCTTCACCAAACTCACCGGCAGCCAGGAGACGCTGGAGCGGTTTTACCAATTCAGCAAAGTCCCCGCCCACATGGAATCCTCCGACCTCGTCGTGATCATCGTCGGCACGATCGTGATTTCGACCATCGCGGGCATTTTCCCCGCCTGGCGCGCCTCGCGCCTCAAACCCGTGGAGGCCCTGCGCAATGAATGATTCAAGCAGCGCAGACTACCGGATCGGAATTTTAACGCAAAGTTCGCTAAGGCCGCAAAGGGCCGAACCTAGGCCCGACTCCTTAGCGTCCTTTGCGATCTTAGCGTTAAAACTCCGCATGGAGCTACAGGGTTTGTTCTTTGCGCTCCTTGCGTTCTTTTGCGGCCAAAGTGCCTTGGTTTCATGCGGCAAGTTTCATGTTACTGCCTACTAGCTCATGAGTAACCCCCTCCTCGAAGCCTCCGGCCTCACCAAAACCTACCTCAGCGGCGAGCGTCGCCTCGACGTCCTGCGCGGCGTGAGCCTGTCCGTCTGCGACGGCGAGAGCGTGTCCATCCGCGGTGAATCCGGCTCGGGCAAGTCCACCCTGCTCCACCTGCTCGCCGGTCTCGACGCGCCCGACACCGGCGCCGTGACCTGGGCCGGCTCGACCGACACCGGCGCGGTCCGCCGGGCGCGGTTTTTGGGCATGGTGTTTCAGTCGTTTTACCTGATCCCCGAGCTCGATGCGCTGGGGAACGTCCTCATGGCAGCCCGTGTCGCCGGCAAAGTCGGAGCCGCCGAAAAAGCCCACGCCCGCGAGTTGTTGGCCCGCGTCGGCCTGGCCGAACGCGCCCACCACCTGCCCTCGCAACTCTCTGGAGGTGAACGTCAACGCGTGGCCGTGGCCCGCGCCTTGATGAACGCCCCGCGCCTGATTCTGGCCGACGAACCGACCGGCAACCTCGACGAAAAAACCGGCGACGCGATCATCGACCTACTCCTCGGCCTGTGCGCCGAACGGCGAATCGCGCTCGTTTTGGTCACCCACAACGCCGCCCACGCCGCCCGCACCGCGCGGGCCCTGTTCATGCACGAAGGGGCGCTGCGATGAACGGACCGAATCGAGTTTTTAACCAACGAAAGCCATCAAACCTTTTAGCCGCGAAAGAACGCAGAGAACGCATAGACATACAGGGCTTGTTCTTTGCGCTCCTTGCGTTCTTTTGCGGCCAAACTGCCTTGGTTTTATCCGCTACGGTTTTATCAGTGCCCATCAGTGATCATCAGTGGTTAACGGCTTGAATCCGAAATCAACGAAACGCATCCAACCTTTTAGCAGCGAAAGACTGCGGAGAGCTTATAGAAATACAGGGATTGTTCTTTGCGATCTTTGCGATCTTTCGCGGCTAAACTGCCTTGGTCTTATCTTAAAAAATCGATTTCACTGACTCCCCTTTCTCCCTAATCCCATGAGCTTTTTCTCCTCCTCCAAACCCAAGGTTAAGTGCGGCGTCATCGGCGTCGGCTCGCTCGGCCAGCACCACGCGCGCATCTACTCCACGCTCCCCAACGTCGAGTTCATGGGCATCTACGAGTCCAGCGACGAACGCGCCAAGGAGATCTGCGCCAAGTACAACTGTCACCGCTTCGCCTCCATCGCCGAACTCGGTGCCGCCTGTGACGCCGTCTCCGTGGTCGTTCCCACCGACAAACACGCCGAGGTCGCCATCCCCCTGCTGGAGCAAAAGTGCCACCTACTCATCGAAAAACCCATCACCGCCACCCTGGAAGAGGCCGAGCGCGTGCTCGCCGCCGCCAAGGCCAACGACTGCATCGTTCAAGTCGGCCACATCGAACACTTTAACCCGGTCATGAGTTTCATGGAGAAACACATCGACCGCCCCGGTTACATCACCGCCGAGCGCCTCGCCCCCTATACCCCGCGCGGCACCGAGGTCGGCGTGGTCCTTGATTTGATGATCCACGACATCGGCATCGTGCTCGCCCTGGCCAAATCCCCCATCCGCAAAATCGACAGCGTGGGCATCAGCGTTTTGTCGAAGACCGAGGATATTGCCAACGCCCGCATCGAGTTCGAGAGCGGCTGTGTGGCCAACCTGAGCGCCAGCCGCATGAGCCTGAAGAAGAACCGCGAAATCCGCATTTTCCAGGACAACGCCTACCTCTCGCTCGATTTCATGAACCAGAAGGGCCACCTGGTGAAAAAGAACGACCTGATCGCCTACGGGGTGAAGCTCAAGGTGGGTCTGGCCAAAGCCGGCGACGCCAGCTCGATCCCGGTGCAGGACATCCCGATCGAAAAGGACGAGCCGCTGAAGCTGGAGCTGCTGCATTTCACCGAAAGCGTGGCGGCGAGCACCCAGCCCAAGGTCGGCGCGGCCCTGGCCAAGACCGCCCTCGAAGTGGCGCTCCAAATCACCGCGCAAATCAAAGCCGCGCAGAAATGAGCTAGGAGCTAGGAGCTGGGAGCTGGGAGCTATGAGCTAGGAGCTTAGAGCGGAGCTACGCTAACCTCGGCTTCCGCTGCATTCGCTCCAAGCTCTTAGCTCTTAGCTCCAAGCTCTTAGCTCCCAGCTCACCTCCGCTTCAGCTCGCGCAAATGCTCCGCGATCGCCACCTGTATTCCGATCCGCTCGGGCAGTAACAGGTACCGGTCCGATCCCAGCCCTCGGCTCAACTCCTCCAATAATTCCTTCGGTGGGTTCCGCATCGTCAGCAGCCGCTCGATCAACGCCGGCGCATCCTGCAACTCTTCATCCTTTAATGAGCTGCGTAACAAGGCGACCAGCGCCGGTTGATTGAGCGGATCAACCGCCACCGCCTGCCGCAGAATCCGCCGCGCCTCACGCCCGTGGCCGACGCGCTCCACCTGCAAAGCCAACGCCGCCAGCACTTGCGCCGGCAAAACGCGGGTTTCCCACAACCGCCGCACCAACGGCTCGGCCTCCGCCTCCTGGTTCTGCCCATACAACGCCACCGCCCGCAGCCCGCCGAGCACCAACCGCTGTCGCTCCGGCCATTTCAACACCGCCGCCCCCAGATCGATGCACTGCTCGATCACCGCCTGATACGCGCGCGTCTCGAGCTGCGCCCGCAGCACCAGCAACACCGCGTCGACTTCGTCGCGCTTCAATTCCCGGCACCGCTCCGCTACCCGCTGGGTGATGTCGAGCCGACCCTTTTGCGCCGCCGCCTCCGCGAGCATGAGCAGCGCCTGGGTGTTGTCCTTAAACCGCTCATAAAACGCCGCCTCCGCCTCCAATCGCCGCGCCGTGTCGCCTTCCTCGCCGCAGGCTTTGATAAAGTCCACATACGCCGCCGGTTGGTCGGGCAACGCGAGCTGCCGCAACCAGCTTGCCCGCCGCACCTCGCCCCAGCGTTTTTCCTCGCCCAGATAATAAACGAACGTGCGGTAGATCTCGGAATCCGTCGGCACCTGAATCGTCAGTTCGCGCAACTGCGCCAACGCCTCCGCACGTTGACCCTTTTCCCAAGCAATCCGCGCCGTCACAAAGCGACCTTCGGGCGTGCCCAGCAGGCGTGACTTGGCCAACACCGCAGCGGCCTCGGCGTAGTGCCCCCGGTTAAAGTAAGCGTAGGCGAGCGCTGTGGAACCCATAAGCCAGGCAGGCAGTTGCGGATCGAGGCGCTTCTGCAGTTCCTGGGTTACGGTGATGACCGTCGAATCGGCCTGCAGTCCAAAAAAGTAGCCGAGCACTTCGCGCAGATAATCGACCTGGTCGCCATGAATCGGCAGTCCGTCGAGCAGCGTGGTGCGGGTAATATCCGGGCGGCCGGCCATCAGATAAATCCGCGCCACCATCAACCGTGCCTGCAGGTGGTTGGGCACGGCCAACAGACCGGGCCGCAACAAATCAAAGGCGGCTCGCCACTCCTGGCTTTCCGCCTGAGCCAGCCCCTGTTTGATCAAAAACTCACCCTTGGCGTGCCGGTAAGCGTCCAATTTCCACGGCAAAAGGATGATATGGGAATATTGAACCTCCGAAAACCCGCGCCGGTATTTGATAAAAACAAACAAGCCGGAGGCCACGGTGGTCCAGGCGACGCAGAAGAGAAGCACCAGCCAAAGCGTAAGCCGCCCCCAAAACAGGCGGATGGCGGTGGCGTACTGGGTTTTCTCCAGTTGATACGGAGCGAATCGGCCGAGGTTAAAGGGCGTGACGATTTCGCAAGCATCCGGCGAAACCTTGGACGTATTGGGGCCGATGGGGAGCGGGGGTGTTTCCATGAGGCGGCGGCGTTAACAAAAAAGCCCGCCCAGAACGGGCGGGCCATCTAAATCAGGTGATGGAGGGTCGGATCAGGCAACCGTCCGGCGCCGGCGGTAAACCGCAAGCCCGAGCACACTAAGGCCAAAAAAGGCCGTATAGGTGGCCGGCTCGGGGACGGCGGAGACGGTGCCATTAAACGTCGATGCCGATGACAAAGTGGTGAAAAAACCAGTAGCAGGAATGCTTACAAAGTTCTTCGTCGAGCCATCAGCGGGGACCACCCAACTAGAATCGGTCCATATCTTATATGTATCTCCGCCAATAGCAGAGATGGTTGATGAGGCAAAAACGATAACACCAAATTTCCAACGGTGTCCAAGTTTTGAAGTATTTTCTGTGCAGGGGGGCGTCACACAGCGCTCGGAAGCGCCCCTTTGGGGCCGTCGCGAACCAGCACGGACTGGGGGTCGAGCCATGCCAATTACGTGTGTTGCGGCGGGTGTTAATTGGCCTTAAAATACTTCAATATAAGGCTTTACGAGGCACATGTAAAAATTTTTTTGGGCCTCATGGCTACACTTCATCCCCTCGCTTTAAACGAAGTATTTTTCGGGCCGCTTACCGGACTCGCGTCCGCTTCTAGGTACGCGCGTCAATGCCCGGAATTGACTGACGATGCATTCCTTCGGCTTGGTATTACCAGAGCTCTATCGGATCCTCGAAGCGGTCGCGGTTTTCTTCAACAAGTCGGTTCCTTGTTCGAGTCTTGTCCCGCTACGGGGCACTTCTTTGAAGTACTGAAAAGCGAACGCAGGTTGGCTTTATTAATGGATGTTTCGGTGCAGGCCACCGCCCTGCTCGAAAACTTTACCGAACTGCCCGCTGCCGTTGATAATTATGCCCTCTATGCCGGCGACGGTCATTGGCATGGGGCGGCTTCGCACGATCAGAAAATTGATGAACGCCGTTGGCCGGTAGGACATTTATATGCCCTTAATATTCGAACTCATGCCATGCAACATCTTGCACTCACTGAGGGCAAAAAAGAACACGATATGAGCGTGATCAAGCGACTCGGCTCTAATGCTTTGCGTATGGGGGAGCCGACCGGCAAGAAAGTTCTTTGGATCTGGGATCGCGCAGGCCTTGATTTTCCTCTCTGGCATAACTGGAAGCAAACTGCCGGCGTCTATTTTCTTTCACGCACCAAAGAAAATCTCCTGTTTGAGCCCTTCGCTTCGAAGTTGTTTGATCGTGCTGATCCCATTAATCATGGCGTCATAGCGGATGAAATAGTCATCGCCGCCCATCAGGTGCGTGTGCGCTTAATACGATACCGCGATCCAGTCAGTGGTGAGGTGTATGAGTTCATCACCAGCGTTTTTGACTTACCGCCAGGGCTTCTCGCCTGGCTTTATAAAAAACGCTGGGAGATTGAAAAGGTTTTCGATCAATTTAAAAACAAGCTGGAGGAATCCAAGGCGTGGGCGTCGAGCTCAACCGCCAAGCAAATACAGGCCCATTTTCTTTGCCTAACCCATAACCTACTGGTCCTGTTTGAGCAAAAATTAGAACGAGATTATCAAATCAAAAATGAGGCGGGCCTCCGTCGGCAACAAAAACGATTAGACGACCAAATCGCGACCGCCAAAAAAAATGACCGGCTTCTTTGCTCCTTACTCACAACCGTATTGCGACCGCTTCAGCGCAGTGTGAAACTTCTCCGCTGGTTGCGCTCACATTGGTTCTCTTCTTGCCCTATTTCAGCTCTGCTGCCGCAACTTAAACTGCTCTATGCCAACCCATAGATCTAAAACTTGGACACCGTTGCAAATTTCGAACCAGCATTCACTTCGATTGGTAGGCTGTAATCAGAAAGAGGAAGCGAAAGACTCGTATTGCCGAGTGCAGTAATAACAGTATTCGAGGTTAGTGCGCTGAACCCGCCGTAAGTGGCCGATGAGTTCAGTGAACTGCCGGACTGGATCGATATACTTGAGAACCCGGAGTTATTATTGTCGACCAGCAATACGCCGACCTCGCCAGCAGCGAGTCCCGTCGCGTTAAATAATGTAATCCCAGTGAATGTGACATTGGCGCATGCAAATGTTGCAGAAAGCAACGAGGTGACTGCGATAAGGACGCAATTGCGGTAATTCATATATAGTAGTGGGTTTAAAGGTTGTATGGCAAACTAGGCTTCCATTCGTTTGATGCGCTGGCACCGCCAGCTTTTCGTATGGTGAAAGCTGCTCCGGGTTGAAGCTGAACTGAGTCTGCCGAGGCAAAAGTCCCATTGTTGTTATACCAACCGGCGGGCCCCTGTGATCCATCATGATAGAAGTATATTGATGCCGCAGATGAATTATATCCTGTGCTTGAGCTTGAGTATACTAGGACTAGATCTTTCGGGCTAAATACATTGGATGATGCACGAACAGCCTGGCTTGAGATTAGGTTGGAATTCGATAGCGTTATTGCGCAGGGGTATGGATTGTATATCACATTATCCTGTGCCCCAGCGGAACGGGCAATGACCGTGTTAGATACGCAAACAGATGGAACATCGCCGACGATTGAAGCCGAAATCGGCTGGCTTATCATATTCCGAATAGTAACAGGGCATTCGTGGGGGATCACTACGTTATCGGCATTGGCAAACGTGCCGTTGTTATTATACCATCCGGCAGGGCCTTGGGTGCCGTCATGATAAAAATAAACAGCTGAAGCAGATGGGTTTATGCCGGTTGACTGGGGGTCATTGAGAAACACAAGGCCCTTAGGGTTAAAAACATCAGAGGATAGGGGAATGCCGCCGCCTCCCGGAAACAAACTCGAAAGCGTCCAAAAGGGACGAACTTCAAACTTATCCCCAGCGAGAACGCCAAAAGACTGAAGGTTTTCTGCGACTGAAATCGAATTTCCTGTGTAGCTTACAACTTGGAACCACTCTCCTTGCGCAGTTCCTGAAGTGAACCGTATAAAATTTTGCGAAGATCCAAGTGATGGGATCGGACTGGACGTCGATATTGATGTCGTCGGCGAGTTATTCACAATGCCGGCGCAAAGAACTGGACGAAGCTGAGTTATGCCGAATCGTTGATCCGATTTTGCATTAACACTAACGGTGATCGCCCCGACCGGCACGGTCGTGACGGTGGTGGTTTGAGCGGAGGCGAGGGAGGCAAAACCGAGGGTGGCGCAGAGGGCGGTTACTCGAGCGTAGCTGAACTTAGGGGCAGAGTTCATACAGGATAAAATTTGCAACTGTTGTTAGGGCCGTGAAGGGAAGTCTTCGTCAATCCCAATGATTTCGAGGGCTAGCGCAAACTGAAACGGTTTTTTGAAATTGCAGGGTAAAAGCGGTCGAAGAGGGTAATACCGGACCATGAGAACTAATCGGGATTTCTCCGGCGTCCAGTCGAGAAGGGTAAAATCTGGGTAAAACTCCTCAGTCTCCTTCTGGGGGGAATCCTTCCTGTTGATCGCCGATAACCGCAAAAAGCGCGAAATCACGCAAAAATCGAGCCGCCTGACCTCCGACATCATCAATTTCGCGATTTTTTGCGTATTTTGTGGTTAAAAATGCTGATTCCGGTGTTCCCGTTAAAAACGACGAGTGATGCGTGTGGGCTGAAGCTCCGAAACACGTGTGTTGAGCTTCGCCACAGGTGCGTTGGCCATCGCGACACGTGTGTTGGCCGTTGCAACGGGTGTGTTGGCGTTCTGCACAGGTGTGTTGGGCTTCGGCGTAGGTGTGTTGGGCTTTGGCGCACGTGTGATGAGCTTTGCAACACGTCGGCTGGCGTTCGCGACTCATGTGTTGGGCTTCGCAGCAGGTGTGTTGAGCTTCGTCACAGGTGGGTTCCAAAAAGCTTTAATACACCAAGCCGGTTAACCGCAAAAAGCGCGAAATCACGCAAAAAACGAGCCGGCCTAATCGATGCCCAGTTTATCGGCTAAACTGCCTTGGCGTCTCAGGGTAGTTACACCGAGGGTTTGACCGGAGAGGAGGCAGCACTGGCACTTCCGTAGATGATGCTCATGGCTCGATTTACGCCTGCCTCGCGCTGCTCGCGGGTATGCGTGTTGCACGCAGTCCTTGCGGAAGCGGCCACGACGGTTCCCTTACTCGGCGCAACTGCTGGGGTCCGTTTAGTGGGCTTGGTGCTCATTGCTAGTGCTTACTTGCAATAATAAGTGATATTGTATCCGCTTTGTAGATGGGACGAAAAGCCGTGCGAATCACTTGTAGCGAGGGGGATCAGCAATCCCTAGAAAAACGGGCAACCAGCCGGATTGAGTCGAGGCAGCGAGTTGAGCGCGCCCGGATGATCCTTGGGTGCGTGAGTGGCGAGCAGGTGCAAGAGGTGGCGCGCCGCTGCAACACCAGGCCGAACACCGTAATAAAGTGGAGGGATCGCTTTGTGCTGCTTGGCATGAAGGGGCTGGATGATGCGGCACGGCCGGGCGCGAAGCGCACCTACGGTGAGGACTTTCGAGATCGGGTGCTGGCTTTATTGGAAGGGCCACCCCCTCCGGGGCAGGCGCGCTGGGATGGTCCAGCGGTGGCCCGTGTGCTCGGCGGCTCGGTGCACGCGGTCTGGCGAGTGCTGCGCAAGGAGGGCATTTGCCTGCAGCGCCAGCGCTCGTGGTGCGTGAGCACTGACAAGCAGTTCGCAGCCAAGGCAGCCGATATCGTCGGGCTCTACCTGAGCCCACCGGAAAAGGCATTGGTGATAAGTGTGGATGAAAAGCCTGGCATCCAAGCCCTAGAGCGCGCCACCGGTTACGTGGAGACCGACAATGGTAAAATCGTCCAGGGACTCAAAAGCACCTACAAGCGCCACGGTACACTCAACTTGTTCGCTGCCCTTGATGTGGCCACGGGCTTGATCAAGACGCAGAAAACCACCCTTAAGCGCCGGGAGGAGTTCCTGCTGTTCATGGACCAAGTGGTGGCGGATCACCCGCCCGAGAGAGAACTCCACGTGATTTTGGATAATTATTGCACCCACAAAAAGTGCGACGCTTGGCTCGCTCGGCACCCCAATGTCCACTTCCACTTTACCCCAACCTCGGCGAGTTGGCTCAATCAAGTTGAAATCTGGTTCGGCATACTAACAAGGAAGGCGCTACGGGGCGCGAACTTCAGAAGCGTCGCCGAACTTAGTCAGGCCATTGACGCTTTCGTCGCCGCCTACCTGCCCAATGCCAAGCCGTTCAAGTGGCGCAAGCGCGAGGTCAAGGGAAGCCAACTCAGAAATACTATCATTAATCTACGCAATTAAGCACTAGGGGCGTCTGGGAGTTTTGCCACAATCGAATGAAGGTCAAGGAGGGGCAGTTCTTTGCGCTCCTTGCGATCTTTCGCGGCCAAACTGCCTTGGTTTGAGGTGTTTCCGGCTGTAGTTTTGGCCGTCCTCGGCCAGGGAGAGAGGATGGGAGGCAACTTGGCCGGGGACGGCCAACGCTACAGGGATCGGAGGTGGCCGAATCCCCCCTCACTTACATGGCAAATAGGATCGAAACAGGGTTGCCCTGGTGGGGACAAGTCACTGTGTTTGCCGCGTTATTTTGAAGGCGACCACCTCGGGTTCGTCCTTCGTAGCACAACCCGCCAAACACCTCCTTCATGTCCTCTTCTGAAAACACCTTTGAGACGCTCGATCAGCGCGTCAGCTACGGCATCGCCCTCAACGTGGGCAGCAACATCGCCCGTCAGGGTGGAGTCGAAATCGACTTATCCGCGTTCATCATCGGCCTCCAAGACGGCCTCAATGGCGCCCAACCGCGCGTGTCCGAGGACGACCTGCGCGCCGCCTTTTCCGAGGTGCAGACCAAGATCGAGGCCGAGGCCGCTGCCGGTGCCGCCGAGGGCGCGCAGATCGGCAAAATGTTCCTCAACGAAAACCGCGCCCGCGCCGGTGTCGTCGTGACCGAGTCCGGCCTGCAATACGAGGTGCTGAAGGCCGGCACCGGTGCCAAACCCACGGCCGACCAGACCGTCGAGGTGCATTACCACGGCACGTTGGTGGACGGCACCGTGTTCGATAGCTCGGTGACGCGCGGCGAGACGATTTCGTTTCCCGTGGGTGGCGTCATCCCCGGTTGGGTTGAGGCGCTGCAGTTGATGGCGGTCGGCTCCAAGTGGAAACTGGTTATCCCGGCCGAGCTCGGCTACGGCAACCGCACGCAGGGGCCGATTCCCGCAGGTTCGGTGCTGATTTTCGAAGTCGAGTTGATCTCGATCAAGTAAGCAAATTGGCCGTCCCGGCCAATTGAGCTCTGAGGTAGCGCTTTAGCCCGCAGGTTTGGAACGGATTCCCACCTACAATCGCCGAGGCGGGCTGAAGCACCGTATAGCACTACCAAAGAGGTGTCCACACCTCTAGGCAGTGGGGCACACCCAGTCAGCAAGGACCGGCTTTCCCCATTGCCAGCGCGGGGCGGCAGCGTTGGAATCTGCGCGTGGAAAACGCACCCCTCAGCCTCGGCTCCCGCGAAGCAGTGCTGGCGTTGCTCGACGACCCCTGCCCCGCCGTCCGCAAAGCCCTGCTCGCCCATTTCACTGCCCAAGGAGAACCCGCGCGCGTCTTCCTCGAAGGCCTCGCCAACGGCGGCAGCCGCCTGCTCGCCGGCCACGCCCGCAGCTACCTCGACGAACTCAAATTCACCGACCCAGTCAGCGAATTTCGCGACTTCATTCGCTCGCTCAACTACGAGCTGGAAACCGGCTCGCTGCTGCTGGCGCGCACCGTGATGCCCGACCTCGACGTGGGCCTGAGTTGCCAGCGTCTCGACGACCTCGCCGCCCGCTGCCGCGAGCTCATCGCCGAGCCGATTTCGGTGCGCGAGAAATGCCGCATTCTCAACCGCGTGCTGTTTCACGAAAACGGGTTTCGCGGCAACGTGGAGCACTACACCGACCCACTCAACAGCTTCCTGCCCCTGGTGCTTGAGCGCCACAAGGGCATCCCGATTTCCTTGTGCTTGGTCTACCTGCTCGTCGCCCAACGCCTCGGCCTCGACCTAGAACCGGTCGGCCTCCCCGGCCACTTTTTGGTCGGCTGCTACCACGAGGATGCACCGCTGTTTATCGATCCCTTCGAGCAGGGCGCCTTTCGCTCCACGGCGGATGTCTTTGCGCTGATCAAAACCGGTGCGGGCGCGCCCAAAATGTCCGATCTCGCACCCACCCCGGTGCGCGAGGTGCTCTGCCGGTGTTGCCGCAATCTGGTTAACCACTACACCGCTGCCGGCGACTCCGAGCGGGCCCTGCTCTTCGCCGGTTTCGTGGAAGAATTTGAGGCGGCCTACGAGCGCAACTCCCAGCCGTGAGAATCTTTCTCTTTCCTCTTTCTCTTTCCGCTTTCTCCCTGAAAGGCTGCGGGGAATAACGATAACGATTAAGATAAAGAGGAAAGAATGTCCGACCCAATCTACACGCTCGCCGACCTCGATTCCTGGCGCCCGACCGGCACCACGCTCGCCGTGCTCGGCCATCCCATCAAGCACTCGCTGAGCCCGCAGATGCACAACGCCGCGCTCGCGAGCATGGCCCAAAGCGACCCGCGCTTTGCCTCGTGGCGTTATGTACGCTTCGACATCGCGCCCGACGACCTGCCCCTCGCCCTGGAAAAACTCCACGCCTGCGGGTTTCTCGGCCTGAACCTCACCCTCCCGCACAAGATCCTGGCGTTCGACCGCATCGCCTCACTCGACCCGGCGGTTCGCCCCATCGGCGCGGTTAACACCCTGCGCCGCACCGCCCAAGGCTGGCACGGTTACAACACCGACGGCTACGGGCTGGCCTCCGCCATCCGTGAAAACCTGGGCGTCGAGCTGGCCGGCACACCCGTCATCCTGCTCGGTGCGGGCGGCGCGGCACGCGGGGCGGCCGTCGAATGCCTCCAGCGTGGCTGCGCCGGCCTGTGGATTGCCAACCGCACCCACGCCACCCTCGACGCGCTCCTCGCCCAACTGGCCCCGCTGGCCAACGGCATCCCGCTCCACGGCTTCGACCCGGCCGCGCCGGGTGCGCTCGGCAGCGCGACTGGCACAGGTAGTCTCGTCACCGCGCCCCAGCCCCCCGTCGGCGCGCTCGTCATCAACGCCACCAGCGCCGGGCTCAAGCCGAGCGACCCGTTGCCCATTGACCTCGCCGCCTTGGTCGCCCGCGCACGTCCGGCTGGCGTTTACGACATGATCTACAATCCGTCCGAAACCGCGCTGCTCGCCCAGGCCCGCGCCCTCGGCCTGCCCGCCGCCAACGGCCTTTCCATGCTGGTTCACCAAGGCGCACGCGCCCTGCAAATCTGGAGCGAGGCCGCCGCACCCGTACCCGCCATGCACGCGGCCGTCACTGCGGCCCTCGCCGCCCGCTGAGCCCTGGGCTCACGCCTAACCCCCATTCGCGTTCAAGATGAGTTTAATTAATCTGGTTTTTGGGGAGCGGATACCTGTGGGGAAACACCCTGAGCTCACGCTCAAGGCCACAAGGAGTGTCTTCGCGAAGCATGTGCTTACGATGAGTGCCTTCGCGAAGCGTGTGCTTACGATGAGTGTGCTCGCGAAGCGTGTGGCCTTGAGCGTGAGCTCAAGGATTCCGTAAAACCTCAACTTGAACGCTAATGAGTATAAGCAACGACGCGCTCAATCCACCGCGCCCCCCCGCCACCACCGCTTTTTCGCCTCTCCCGCTTTTTTAGCACCTGTTTTTTCGATCCCGATCCCACCTTCCGTATGACCTTCGATTACGCCGCATTTGCTGACGCATTCCCCCTATTTTTCCCGATCGCCGCGGGTGTGTTTGGCGCGATTGTCGGCAGCTTTCTCAACGTCGTGATTTACCGGGTTCCCTTGGATAAATCCATCGTCACGCCCGGTTCGCACTGCGCCTGCGGCACGCCCATTCAGTGGCGCGATAACATTCCGGTGGCCAGCTGGTTTCTGCTGCGAGGCAAAGCACGCTGCTGCGGCCGCGCATATTCGTTTCGTTACGCCTTTGTCGAGCTGCTCACCGCCGCGCTTTTTGCCACCAGCTGGCTGATGTTTCCGCCGGCCAAGGCGCTGTGCGGCATGCTCTTTGTTGCCTGCCTGATCTGCGCGCTGTTCATCGACCTCGATCACATGATCATCCCCGACACCTTCACGATCGGACTCGGTGTAGTCGGCGTGGTGCTGTCGGTATTCGTGCCCGCGCTACATGGGCAAAACGACGGCATTTTTGTCGTTAACGCGCTGCACTCCGGCCTGATCTCGCTTCAAGGCCTGCTCATCGGCTCCGGGCTGGTACTCTGGATCGCACTGGTCGCGGAGGCATTGCTACGCAAGGAGGCGATGGGCTTCGGCGACGTGAAATTCGTGGGAGCGATCGGTGCGTTCACCGGCTGGCAAGGTGCCGTGTTCGCAATTTTTGGTGGCGCGGTGATCGGCACGATCTGGATCGGCCTGGCGATGCTCTGGAAGAAATGTTTCGGCGACAAAGTGACGGTCGCCCCACGCGCCGAGACTGCGGAAGGCGAGGCCGCCGAGCTCGGCATGGGCGTGCAAATTCCCTTCGGCCCTATGCTGGCCATCGCCGGACTGCTCCACTTCTTCTACTTCACGACCTGGATGAACGAGTACTTTGCCGAACTCGCCGCGATCGTGCAGTGAGTGGGTTGAGCTTGGAGCTTGGAGCTTGGAGCTTGGAGCTTGGAGCTTGGAGCTCACAGCTAACAGCTCACAGCTCATAGCTCCAAGCTCACAGCTCCTAGCTCCAAGCTCACAGCTCCAAGCTCACAGCTCCTAGCTCCAAGCTCACAGCTCCAAGCTCACAGCTCCTAGCTCCAAGCTCACAGCTCCTAGCTCACAGCTCCTAGCTCCAAGCTCACAGCTCCTAGCTCACAGCTCCTAGCTCATCCCCGGCGACCGGCGCAATTTTTGGTAATTTTTACGCAGGCGGCTGTTTTTCGTCGTCCCCCGCCCCAGGCCTATGGCTAATTGTCGCCATGGCTACGCCCGCGTTTACTTACCAAGATCCGTTCCCGCTCGGCCCCGACGACACCGAATATCGCCTCCTCTCCAAAGAAGGCGTCTCGACCACGACCTTCGAGGGTCGCGAGATCCTCAAGATCGAACCCGAGGTGTTGGCGTACGTCGCCCAACAGGCCATGCGCGACACCTCGTTTTTACTCCGGCCCAAGCACCTCGCCCAGGTCGCCGCCATTTTGGACGACCCCGAGGCCTCGGCCAACGACCGCTACGTCGCCACCACGTTGCTCAAAAACGCCGAGATCGCCGCCGAGGGCATTTTGCCGTTCTGCCAAGACACCGGCACCGCCACCGTCGTCGCCAAAAAAGGCCAGCAGGTCTGGACTGGCGCCAACGACGCCGAGTTCATCTCCAAGGGCATCTACGAGTGCTACACCCAGGAAAACCTGCGCTATTCGCAAACCGCGCCGCTCGACATGTTCACCGAGGTTAACACCGGCACCAACCTGCCGGCGCAGATCGACCTCTACGCCACCGAAGGCGCCGACTACAAATTCCTCTTTGTCGCCAAGGGCGGCGGCTCGGCCAACAAGACCTTCCTGTTCCAGGAAACCAAGGCGCTGCTCAACCCCAAGGGCCTCGAAAAGTTCGTCACCGACAAACTCTCCTACCTCGGCACGTCGGCCTGCCCGCCCTACCACCTTGCGCTTGTCATCGGCGGCACCAGCGCCGAGGCCTGCCTCAAAACCGTAAAACTCGCCTCGGCCAAATACCTCGACCACCTGCCCACCTCGGGCAACACCGAGGGCCGCGCGTTCCGCTGCCTTGAGACCGAAAAACTCGTCCTCAAAATCGCCCAGCAAAGTGGCATCGGCGCGCAGTTCGGCGGCAAGTATTTCGCCCTCGACGTGCGCGTGATCCGCCTGCCCCGCCACGGTGCGAGTTGCCCGGTGGGCTTGGGCGTTTCCTGCTCAGCCGACCGCAACATCAAGGCCAAGATCAACAAGGACGGCATCTGGCTGGAAAAGATGGAAACCAACCCCGGCCGCTTCATCCCCGCGGCCCAGCGCACCCTCAAGGACGACAAGGTGGTGCGCATCGACCTGAACCAGCCGATGTCCGCCATCCTCGCCGAATTGGGCAAACACCCGGTGACGACGCGCGTGTTGCTCACCGGCCCGCTGGTGGTGGCGCGCGACATCGCCCACGCCAAGCTCAAGGAGCGCGTCGACGCCGGCCAGGGGCTGCCCGATTATTTCAAAAACCACCCGGTTTATTACGCCGGTCCGGCCAAAACGCCGAAAGGTTACGCCAGCGGCAGTTTCGGCCCGACCACGGCCGGCCGGATGGACAGCTATGTTGACCTATTCCAGTCGCTCGGTGGCTCGATGGTGATGCTGGCCAAAGGCAACCGCAGCCCGGCGGTGACCGCTGCCTGCAAAGCGCACGGCGGATTCTATCTCGGCAGCATCGGCGGCCCGGCGGCGATCTTGGCCAAGGAGAACATCAAAAAAGTCGAGGTGTTGGAGTACCCCGAGCTAGGCATGGAAGCGGTGTGGAAGATCGAAGTGGTGGATTTCCCGGCGTTCATTTTGGTGGACGCCAAGGGCAACGACTTCTTCGCCAGTGGCTGCGGCGCGTGCCTACCGGGCGGCGTCACCGCAGCGGCCGATAAAGCCAAAGCGTAATGTCAACGAAGTGAGGCGGGGGCGAACCTCTGGGACGGCAACGCGTAGCCTCTGGGCCCCCCGCCTCCCGTGGCCTTGAGCGTGAGCTCAAGGATACTCGCGTCGCGGCGTGCGCCCAGCCACCACCCACCCCCGCCCCACCGACTCGCACCTCAACCGTCGCCCGGTCGCAGCATATGCGCCGGATCCAGCGCGGCATCGAGCGATGGCGCCGACATCAATCCTTTCGCCAGCACCACCTCACGCAACGTCTTGCCGGTGACCAGCGCCTCCTTAGCCACCGACGCCGCCGCATCGTAACCGATGTACGGGTTGAGCGCGGTCACGAGCATCAGCGAACGCGCCACCAACTCCCGGCAGCGCGCCTCGTCCACTTCGAGTCCCGCCACACACGCTCCGGCAAACTGGCGGGCCGCCGACGACAGCACCTGAATCGCCTCGTGCAAGGCATAGGCGACGAGGGGAATCGTGGCGTTGAGTTCGAGTTGCCCATCGCGTCCGCAGACCACCACCATCTGACACAGTCCCTGCGTATAGATGCAGCTCTGCACCAACATCTCGCACATCACCGGATTTACCTTACCCGGCATGATCGAGGAGCCCGGCTGCGTGGCCGGCAGGCGCAGTTCCCCCAATCCGCTACGCGGCCCCGACCCGAGCAGTCGGATGTCGTTGGCAATCTTGGTCAGGCTGCCGGCGATCGTCGCTAGGTGTCCGGCGACCTCCACGGCGTCGTCGCGTGCCGACTGCGCCTCGAAGTGATCGCGCGCCTCAACGAAAGCGATTCCGGTCTCCTCCTTCAAGATGCGCACCACCTTGCCGGCAAACTCAGGGTGCCCGTTGATACCCGTGCCCACGGCCGTGCCCCCCACAGCCAACTCGCGCAACGCGGCGATCGCTTTGTCGGTGCGCTCGACCGATTTTTCGATTTGCCGGACATAACCCGAAAACTCCTGGCCGAGCCTGACCGGAGTGGCGTCCATGAGGTGCGTACGCCCGATCTTGATAACCGAGGCGAAGGCCCCCGCCCGGTTCGCCAGCGATGCATGCAGGTGCAGCAACGCCGGCCTCAACGCCTGCGCCAACCCCAGCGCCACGCTTAAGTGCAGGGCGGTAGGAATGATGTCGTTGGACGACTGGCCGAGGTTGACGTCGTCGTTGGGGTGGACGGGTTTTCGCGACCCAACGGGCATCCCGGCGAGCTGGCTCACCCGGTTGGCGATCACCTCGTTGACGTTCATGTTCGTCGAGGTCCCCGAACCGGTCTGGAAAACGTCGACGGGGAAGTGGGCGTTAAGTTTGCCATCGGCCACCTCACGCGCGGCTTGCTGGATCATCCCGCTCTTGGCGGCGGAAAGGCGCCCGAGCTCCTCGTTGGCGCGCGCGCAGGCGCTCTTCACCCGACCCAGTCCACAGATAAACCCAGCGGGCATGGGGCGGCCGCTGATCGGAAAATTGAGCACCGCGCGCTGCGTTGAGGCACCATAAAGGGCATCCTCGGGTAGGCTCATCGCCCCCATCGAATCGGTTTCAGTTCTCATCGGAGAAGATAACCTGAACCGACCCTTAACGCAAAAGCCGCCCGCACTTCTAGAGCAAAGAAACAACGGCGCCGGCGGGAGCCGGAGAACGTTCAACACTCAACATTGAACATTCAACCGCCCACACCACCCCCCTCTGCACTCCGAGTTGAACGTTGGATGTTCAATGTTGGATGTTGAACGTTCTCCGCCCTCCTCCCTCCGCAATCATTCTCGTTCTCCGACTCCTACTCATTCTCGATTCCGAAAACACCCTGAGCTCACGCTCAGGGCCACGCACCGTGCGGCTTAAAACTTGAGCGTAAGCCGGTCACCACCCATGCCGATGCGGCTCAGGCCATCGTAAGCCGGTTCATCGCCCAACGGCCTCGCCAGAACCTCGCGGGCATAACCTGAATTTAACCGGTGCGCTTCGGTGGAATTATCCGCCAGCACCAGACTCGCGAGAATACGCCCCCGGCGCACCTCGCGTGGCGAGGTCGGTGTCGCGCGGCTCGCGCCCACCTCAGCCCTTATCTGCGCAAACTTAGCGGAGAGTCCCTCGTTTTCGAAACCGGTGTCGAAGCCCTGCCCGGACTCCGCCGTGGCGGCGACCTCAAACGCGACAGGCGACAACTCGACTCCACTCACAGGCGAAGCGGTTAACTCGCGCACCACGCCCGGCGCCGCCGCCAAGGTTAAGCCAACTTCGGCAGCGGGGTCAGCCGGTGCAACTGTGGCGACCACCGCTACCGCCGACACCGCTGCCGACTCCTGCGTAAGCGCAACCTCGGATTTAGGAGAAACCCCAGAGGCAAGGCCGGCCCCAACGTCAGCCAGCGGTTCAGACACAGGCGCCGCGACCGACTGCTGAGCCACCACAGCCGGCACCTCGGGTGCGCGTTGCGGCAGCAAGATGGTGGCGGTTGCAACCCTGACCTCGGCCCGTGCCGCCGGCGCGACGACGGCGGCGTGCGGATGGTCTTCGCGCACCACGACAAAACTTAGCACCAGCACAGCGGCGGCCCCCAGTGGCAGTTGCACCGTCCACCGCGACAGTGCGCGCGTGGCCAGCGGAAGACGAAGCGCCACCCACCACGGGCGTTTTTCTACGATCGCCGCTAATTGTTTAGCGCGCAGATCCTGCTCGAAGCGGGCCCAGAACTCGGGCTCGGGCCTTTCGGCGCGTTTGAGCCGCAACAATTCCCCGAGGCTTACTTTGCCGGATTCGCTGGGTTCAGGTGTAGTCATATTTATTGGACGTAGGCGTGGAGCTCCGCCTGTAAAAACTGTTTCGCGTAATGCAGCCGCGACCGCACGGTTCCCACCGAGCAGTGCATGATGGCGCCGATTTCCTCATGACTGAGGCCGTCGATTTCGAATAAAGTGACCACGGTTCTGTGGGGGATAGACAATTTCATCATCGCTTCGTTCAATTTCTCCTGAAGCTCGCCCACAAACACCTCACGCGGCACATCCTTTTTATCAGTCAACTGGCTGAGCACCTCTGCCACGGCCGGGTCCTCTTGGATTTTGTCGAAGCTGAAAAACGAGCGGAGTTTATTGCGCCGGATGTGGCTGAGCGCCCCGTTCAAGGCGATGCGATACAGCCAGGTGTAGAAGGCCGACTGCCCCTGAAAGCGGTGGATGGACTGAAACGCCTTGATGAAGGCATCCTGGGCGAGATCGGCTGCATCCTCGCGGTTGGAGGTCATGTGATAAACCATCGCATACACGCGTTCGCGGTATTTGAGGATGAGTTGATCAAAGGCCGCCACATCGCCGGCCTGCACCTGCTGCACCACCGTCCAATCCCACGCAGCCTCGATCTGCCGCTCCGGCGACGCCACCAGCGTCTTGGTGAGCAGTTTGGCGGCGGGATTCATAGGCGAATGGCGGCTAACTTAACGCGAAGTTAACCCCTAGATTTTGGCCGGCACCTGCAAACTTAGCACTTGGGAACGCAGCGTGTCGCAGAGTTGCAACAACAAGGGCACCGGGGCCAACGCGGCATGCGGGGCGAGCGCCGCCTCCGCCTTGGCCAACTCCGCCTCAACCTCGGCGGCAACCGCGGCAAACACGCCCAGTTCACCCATTTGGCGGAGGCGCGCCGGCAGGTCGGCCTCACGCCGGCGCAAAATTTCGTCGACCAAGACGGCGCGCTCATCGGCCGCCAAGCGGTCCAACAACACGAGCAGCGGCAGGGTGACTTTTCCGCTCTGCAAATCGGTGCCGAGGGTTTTGCCGATGCTCTTTTCCTGACCAAAGAAATCCGCCAGGTCGTCGTAAATTTGGTAAGCGCTACCGAGGTGACGGCCGAAATGGCTGGCCGCCTCGACAAAAGGCGTAGGAAAACCACCCAACTTGCCACCGAGAAAGCACGAAATGCGGAACAGCTCGGCGGTCTTCAAATCGATCACCCTGAAGTAATCCTCCCGCGTGATGTTGGTGGTGCCACGCCGCAGGGTTTGCACGATCTCGCCAGCGCAGACTTTGCGCGTCGAGTCCGACACCGCGTGGCACACCTCGGTGGTGGGAAACTGCGAGGCCAGATGCAATGCATGGGCAAAAAGCGCATCGCCCAACAACACCGCCGCCTCCGGTCCGTATTGGCGCGCGGCAGTCCGCCGACTGCGGCGCATATCGGCTCCATCCATGATGTCGTCGTGGACCAGCGTGGCCAAATGCACGAGCTCAACCACCGCGGCAACCCGCACCAGCTCGGGCGACGGCTGATCGGAGCCGTTCCAGCCGCTCAAAAACACCAAGGCAGGGCGGATCCGCTTGCCCGAGGTATCGATGCAGTAATCGGCCATCTCGCGGATCTCCGGCTCAAACGCCGCGACCTCGCCGCGCAAATAAACATCCAAGGTGCGCATCTGCGGCTTGAGGCGGGCAAAGACCGTGGCGAAATCCTGCGTGGTGGATTGGGCGGGAGAATTAAGATTCGAGGCGGACATTTTCACCGCCCACGCTACGACTCGACGCCCGCTTGGCTAATCAATAACTCATTCGATTCAATGAACGACGACCCCATCCTGCTTGCCCTGCTGATCGCCGCCGGCGGTTATACCCTGAATCTGTGGCGACAGGATTACCGTGCGCAGCAAGCCGGCCAACCCAACCCGCGCCCCCTACCTGGGGCCACCGCGGCGCCTTTACGGGCGAACATCATCGCCGCCGCCGGCGCGCTTTTGATCCTCGCTGCCGAAACTTGGGGCGAGATCCACCTCGGCCTGAGTGAACAGCAGTCCAAGATCACTGTGTTATTCGGAGCCTACACGCTGATCGCCGCCTTTTTGGAGGAGCTAATGTTTCGCGGCTTTTTAGTGATCGAGGGAAAAGGCCACGTCCGCCTATGGGCGGGAATCGGGGGGGCGTCGGTGGTCTTTGCAGGGATACACCCGTTTTTATGGAGCTGGGAAGCCGACACCTTCGCATGGACCTTTACGGCAAAAGGGTGGTTCAGCACCGCCGTGGTTTTTATCAGCTCGCTCTGGTTTTATAGTGTGCGCTTCGCCGGCTTTAATCCGCAGCGCTCGCTGATCCCGTGTATCGTAGCCCACGCGACCAAGAATATCGGCGTTATTATAATCAAAGCCGCCGGCGGCTTCGTTGTTGGCTGGTGGTAAAAAAAAGGGCCCTCCTGCGAAGGAGGGCCCAAAAACAGAATAGATTATAACAAATGGCTACTTGGCCTTGGGTTTCTTAGTTTGCTCCTTAAGCGCGCCCTGAATTTCAGCGTCTTGCCTAGCCTTGCGCATGGCATCAGCCTCGGCGTACAACCGCTTTTCCTCATCACTGGCCTGATAGCGAACACCCTGAATATCCCGATCCGTTATATTAAGTTCGTTGAGCTGAGTCTTGGTTGCAATACTAGTATAGGTGGTCTTGCTAGGCTCCAGAATGGTGGCGGTAATAAATATTATAAGATTCGTATCAATCTTCCGAGCGGCCGTAGATTTAAATAACCACCCCAACACCGGAATATCACCCAAGAAGGGCACCTTGCTCGCTGCGTTATTATCATTCGAATCCATCAAACCGCCAATGGCTGCCGTCTGCCCATCCCGCAAAATCATATTCAACGACCCCTTCCGCGTATCCACATCGAAAAACTTCTGACCGCCAAAATCGCCTGCGACGGCATTGGCCTTGCTTTTTTCGGTCTCCAACTTAAGTGAAACCAATTTACTACTAGTGATTTGCGGCGTCACATCCAACTTCACACCTTCAAAAATCTTCTCACCTGCCGCAAAAGTTACCGTGGGTGTGCCACCGCCGGTAGGAGCCGTTTGCGTTGCAGTTACAGTCTGACGGTTCGTACCGACCGTAATCTCGGACTTGCTCCCATTTATCGCAACAATGGTGGGACTTGAAATTAGCCGAGCCCCCGTGAGTGTATCCACAGCTGATAAAAAAGCGGTATAATCAGACCCACTCAAAACCGCATTAAACGTTCCTGTCCCGACTGCTGAGGTGCTAATTCCCCCGATCCCCTGACCAAGAGTATTCAACCCGCCATCAGCCTTAGAAGAACCTTGCCCAATGTTTTTCTTTCCGGCCAATTTCACTCCGAGGTCCTTACTCTGGTCTTTTTGTAGCTCAATAAACTTGGTCTCAATGACCACTTGGCGCGGCTCCGAATCCAAGCGCTTTACGGTATCAATGATGCGCTTAACCACCGCCGATTTATCCGTAATAATCAACTCGTTAGCTAATGAGTTCAAGACAATGGTCCCACCGGCAACCCCAGGAGCCGTAGCCGTGGCTGCTTGGGCGGGCGACAGATTGGATTTAACCAAGGGCTCAATGCTGCCCGCGGCTACATTATCCAAAATCACACTTTGGGTAACAAACGGCTCCTGCGCCAGCATGTCCAAGCTGACAATTTTAATGATATTACCATCCTCCGCAAAACTATAGCCAACGGGAGATAGTACGACTTGGAAAATCTGGCGCCAAGTAACCTCATGCAACTTCAGCGAGGTGCGACCCTGCAGCGTGTCGGGCACCACCAGGTTCAACTCGTAGAGATCCGCAATGTTGCGCAGGATAACACGGATTTCCTCGTCGGGAAAATCTACGTCCGACGTATCCTTACTTCGCGTGGCCGTCACCGGTGCGACAACGGCGGCTGGTACAGCAGCGACTGCTGGTGCGACGGCAGCGGCCAGTACAACAACGGGGGCTGTTGCGGTAACGACGACTGGCACCGCATCAGGGACTGGCACCGCAACGATTGCTGGTGCAGCAACAGGGGCAGCCGCATCAACGGCGGCTGGCACTGCCTCTTGGGCCACGACCGGAATGATAACCGACAAGGTAGCCAATAATGTTAAATGTGTTCTCATGGCTTTTTGACTGGGGATTTAATTGGCCGGGTTATTTCTTCGTTCTTAAGGCGGAGCGTAAAACTAGTGCGGTCGATGCCACTGACTTCCAACTCATAAGCGTTCCCGTCGGAATTGACCGCTAAACGATCACCGACCTTGAGCCTTTTTTTACCGACCAGCAAAAATGTCCGGTCGCCTAATTGCATCATGCCGGAGGCCACCACCCCTTCGGCCATCCGCTTAAGCAATTCACGATCACTCACTAACACCGGTGCCACAGACTGAGATGAAGCCTTCTCCGGCTCAGCGTTGGGCGCTGAAGGCTGAATCGGGTCAAACGGATTCATCGCAGCAAGCGTCTCTTCTGAGGCGTCAAAGGCTTTGCTAGTGAGTAAATCACGGGCGAGTATCAAGGACTCGGTACGTTTTTGCGGCGGCAAGAGGTCTGAGACCGGATCGGCCAATAGTCCAATCGGCACCAAAATCACCATAAAGAGGATTGCAGGCGGCTTCATTGGATTCCGAGCAAATCTAAATCAAGATTGAGTGTAACGCTTGAGCCCGAACTAAGAACCGAAGCGGAATTGATCCGACAAAAATAGGCACCTTGCTCCAAACAACGCAGATACGTGATGATTTGATGAAAACTACCCTGCACGCTGACACTATAACTCAGCGGAATATAGGAACCACCAGCCCCTTGTTTAGCAGCTGCTGCAGCAGCAGGCCGACCGGTCGGGTTAAGATTGAGGTATTTAATCCCAACATCGGACTCCAGTTTATAAAAATACTGCAAGTTAAGCGGCAGGCTTTCCGCGCGAAATGCGCGTTTAGCAATCGCTACCTTAGCTTGGGCAAGAAAATTAACCTGCTGCTGCAACTGACTGGAGTTGGCTATATTCGCCCTGTATAGGCTGCTTTCAGTCTGAAACCTCTCCAATTCAGCCTGCTGTTCAATGAGCGCATCCGCTCGATAGAAGCATATCGCTGTCAAAGGAATGCAAATGAGCACCGCAGTGGAAAGGACGGGGTATCGCCTTAAAGCACCCAACACAACTTGTGTATCAAATTTCATTTGCCGCCCCCTCCCTTTTTAGCGGTGCCGCCTTTAAACTTAAGACCGAATTCGAACTTCATCCGCCCTGCCCCGGCATCTCGGGCAACACTTGTCAGGGTAATCACATCAAATAATCCAGACATAACCTTATCCTTCCGAAGAACATCAAGGTAAGTATAAACGAGGCCACTGGCCTCTTCGGCAGCCCCAGTTATATCCCCGCGGAGCACCACACCCGTCGACTTATAATCAATAGAGTTAAGCCGAATATTGGGGGGGATAATTGCCCCGAGGTGCAAAACAAAATCCGAAACCACCAGTTTCCCGGAGTCCACAAATTGCTGTAAGCCTGTAATAGCCTTTTCATGCTCCTTGAATTTCCCAAATAGCTCAACGGCTTGACGACTGGCAACCTTGGTGTTCGCTACTTCGGTTTCAGCCGCAGCGGTCTCCGCGAGTAGCGAGCGCAGGGCAACCTCCCGGTAGCCCACATATACAGCCAAGCTAAGCGCCATCAAAACGGCGGCGCCGTTTATGAAAAAGATGGTGCGGACCGGCTTAATGTCAGGCAGACGTTCCGCGACCCTAAAGTCCGGATGCCAGGAAGGTGTAGCCGCCTCCGATGATTTGTTACTTGGTTTTTTCAGAAGCTGAAGAATGACCGGCGTTATTACGAACCATCAAACCCAAAAGCCCCATACGGCGAATATCTTGTGACGCTGGAACCAAGTGATCTGCCAGCGTAATGGACCGTGCGGTCAACCACGCCGGAATATCTGGCTTAAAAACGGTAACACCTAGATCCGCTGCTATTGCAACTTCCAGCCACGCCAATTTAGGCGGCAGCACCGTGCACGCCACCTGACTGATCGATTGGCCCGTCTGCACCTCGTAAAATCCTATTGAGGACTGCAATTCCTTGATCACCTTTTTGATCAAAACAGAACCCATCCCCGTAAAATCAAATGCATTCGACAGGAAGAGCTTACGTGCGGCAGCCTCATCCTTCAGCCCGAGTTCCTTTTGAACTAAGGGTATCATCGAATCCAGCCCTTGGGCGATGGGCCGTGCAGCCTCCAGTCCACCAGCGGAAACAATGTAGGAGTTCGTCGACTGAGATTCCACCTCTAGCATCAGGACCGGGGTTTTAATACCGGCAAAATTCAAGTAATCAATCATGGCCCCCACGCTGGCCACGCTGCCTAATTCCATCGCCTCTGGGTATACTCCTGCTTCGATAAGACCATCCTGCAAAACCCCACGCTCTGAGTTGGGTAAACCGCAGATGACCATGTCTTTCTCCACCGACTTAACCATGTCGTAATCCGTGCCGCGTGAGGGGCTCAAGGCGGCAAGTGCGTACTGTTCCGGCTCAATTCGTAATTGCTGAACCGTGAGCTCGTTTAAGTAGGTTGGCTCCTTGAGTCGCTTTGGCTCTACGGTAACCCGCCGCACCACCCTACGTGGCGTTGTAATACCGCAGACGGCATGCATATAGCCACTGGGTGCCTTGGCCGGATTTATCGTGCTAATCGCCTCGGCGAGTGCCACAGGATCGCCTGCGGTACATTCGATCAGGTCCTCAACCAAAAACGGGGAAACTGAACTGGAAGTGCGAGCCAAGAGGACCGAGTTCACCCCCGAGTCGACAAAGAAGCCTTTAGATTTCGCTGAGAAAAACATGCGATCAGGGGTGGAGCGCGAAAGGGTGAGTCTGAAAAGGTAAAATGCAGGCGGGCAAAATTGATTAACTCAAACACCGAAGCGCTAGGTTAATCTTTGGGGACGCGGACTCTCGGAGTCCGACTCATTGAGTTCAAGGCTTTTTATCGGCCGTCCAAATCCACCCAGTGAACCCGCGCAGAGCATCACCGGCATAAGCTCCACCAAGAAAAAACCCGCTGCCGGGTTACGGAGCGGGTTAATGACGGGATCAAAAAGCAGCAGAAGCTTACTTCTGCCAAGTGCGCTTCTTGTGGCGATTGGACTTCAAGCGCTTTTTGCGCTTGTGCTTGTTCATCTGCAGACGGCGTTTCTTTTTGAGGTTACCCATGTGGTGTCAGGTTTGGATTGAAAGTAAGGTGTAGAAACCGATCGAGAAACAGCCTGCGCCGCCGCATGTAAAGCTCAATCTGCCCCCATCGCTTTTACCGGCACCACCAACCGCAGCGCGGTGAGCACCAATGCGCAGCGTATCTGCCCCACCCCCAGCCCGGTTAAACGCGCCACCGCCTGCCGGTAAATCTCCAACTGGCCCGCATAGCGCCCCACCGTTTTCTCAACTCCTCCCGCATCCAGCCGGTCGGTCTTAAAATCGTAAATCGTCGCCTCAACCGCCCGCCCCGCCGAATCACGTTTGACCACCACACGGTCGAAAATCCCCGTGATCCACGCTCCGTCGAGTACCACTTCAAACGCGCGCTCACGCCAAACTTCGGCGCCAGGATAACAGGTAAAGACCTCCGCCACTGCCGCAGACTCCAAGCAGCCCCTCGCTTCGGCCACAACCGCCTCCCCCCACCCGGTCGCCTGCCAGGCCGCCAACACTTCGGGCGAAACCCCGCCCCACTCCACCGCCGCCAGCGCCGCATGCACCTCTGTGCCGAAACTCGCCGCCACCGCAGTCAACTCGCCAAACAGCACCGCACCGCTCACCACACCGGCCTTGGTGCCCGAGGGCGTGCGCGCCGCATGGCGAACCACCGGCTCCGCCGTCACCAGCACGTCAATACCACTTTTAACCGGTTTTTCGGCCACGCCCTCCGAGGCAATCGCGCTGGCCTCAAACCAGTCGGCGGCCCCTTCGGCATACGCTCCCGCCCCGCGCCACTTGCCCACGCCGATGTCGCCGCCCACGCCGGCGGTGCCGAGCGTTTCCGCCAGCAACCGGGGGAAATTATCCGACTTCGATTTTCCACTCACCGGCTTGGTGATGAGATAAAGCGCCCGTTTAGCGCGCGTCATCGCCACATAAAACAGACACAGTTTTTCGTAGGCCGCCTCAGCCTCGGCTTCGGCCACGTGCGCGGCGAGCACCGGGTCGTGTTCATGAAACAATTTCGCCGGCAGATCCATCACCCACTCCACCGAGCGATCAGCGGCTCGCTGAATGGCCAAGCCTTCGCGCCGCCGTGTCGACAGGGAGTTGCCCTCCAAATCGGGCAACAGCACCACGTCAAAGCCGAGTCCCTTGGACTTGTGGATCGTCATCACCTGCACCACCGCAGCGGTCTCGGCATCACGCACCACATGCCGGCCCGCGAACTGCACAAACTCCGCCACGTCGCGGCTCCCGGTTTCATCAAACAATTGCGCCGCCGCCGCCAATTGCCGTGCTCGCTCCCGGCTAAAGCCATCGTCGGCCGCCAGCACCGCCTCGAGCCGGCGCAACCAGGCGTCCACCGTCCGGGCAAACCCCTCGGCGTGCACCTGACGCAGCAGCCCTTCCGTCAACGCTTCGGCACTTCCCCAGCCCGCAGCCTCGAGCGCCGCCGCCAGGGGCGACATGCGAACCTGTTCACGCGCCAAGCGGTCGCCGGGATGCGCCGCCGCTTGCAGCAGCGCCAGCACCACCGTCGTGAGCGGGTTATCCGTGCCTACGTGCAAATCCGAAGCCGCCACTGCGGCCATTCCGCCTTCACGCCGCAGGTAATCGGCCAGCCACGTCGCGGACTCGTTCGACTGCACCAACACCGCCACCGAGAGCCCGAGCTCCAGCGGTTTGATTTCGTCGAGTAACTGCAAAACTAGCGCCGCCCGCGCCTCGTCGTTCTCGCCGTGCAACCAGGCGACCTGTCCGGCCAACTGCGGCCGCGCACTTTCGTGGTCGCGCCATTCGCTGGTCCAGCGCTGCGCCGTGGGGCCGGGCACGCGGGCGACCAGCGCCTCGGCGTCACCAAAAACCCGATTCACGGCCGACACGATAACCGGCCCCGAGCGCCACGATTGGTCGAGCCGCCCCTCGGCGAGGGTGCCTGGCGCTGCCTCGTTGTAGTGATTAAAAATCTCGCGAAACAGCCGCGGATCGCCCCCGCGCCAAGCGTAGATCGCCTGTTTCACGTCGCCCACGTAGAACAAGCTGCGGCGTGCCTCCGGGTCTTGCACGACCTCGTCGATCAGGTTGCGCAACACGCTCCATTGGCCACGGCTGGTGTCTTGAAATTCGTCGAGCAGCCAGTGGTCAAACTTCGCATCCAAGCGCCAGTCCACCGCCAGCCGCGCCTCCGCCAAATCATAGTCGGCTTCGCCGTCATCACGCGCCTCGACTCCACTCACCAGGCGCGGCGCACCCAGTTCAGGCATCAACAGCCGCTGCACATCGGCAAACGTCAATTTACCCGCCCTCCGCACCAGCTGGTGGTAAACGGTTTCGTAGCCGCGCAACACGGTGTGAATGCCCTGCGTCATCTCCAGCCGACGCTTCAACTCTCCGGCGAAAACCGTGCGCGTCAGCGCCACCAGCGCCGCGCACGGCTCGGCCAGCACGGCTTGTTTTTTCCGCTCAATGATCAGCTCGGCCGCGCCCTCGATTAACTCATCCCAGGCCTCGACCGCTTTTTCCAAAACATACAGCAGCGAGTCCGGCAGCATCGCGCCCGGTGACCAGGCTTCAAAGGCGGCGACAAAATCATCCCAGCGGGCGCGTTGCTTTTCATTGGCGCAAGCGCCCTCGGCCCAACGGCGCAACTCCTGGGCCGCACCTTTCGCGTCACCACCGCCCTCCAGCCACAACGAACCTTCCGGCCAGATGCGCGCCGCCTGCCCCCAGGCCGCGCCTTCCGGTGCGTCCAAATACAGATTCTGGTGCTGGTCGATGAAGTGATCCAACCGCGCCGCCAAGCGTTTCTCCTCCGCCCCAAACGTGGCCCGCTTAAACGCTTCGACGAACTCCCGCTGCGCGTCATCGAGTTCGCCGTTCGGCCGGGAAAACAGCTCGCGCAACACCCGCTGCCGCTCCCGCCGCGCCCCGTGCTCCTGCAAAATCTCAAACTCACCGCCAAGGCCCAGCTCCAGCGGAAACGCCCGCACCACCCGGCCGAAAAAACCATCCAGCGTGCCCAGCGCGAGCCGATGCATCGCCGCCGTCATCCCGCGCAACAACTTTAAAAAGTCCGCCGGCCCGAGCTGGGGTTCGCCGATCTCCGCCGCGATGCGCTTGGCCTCCGCAGCGTCACTGGCCGCGCGCGCCAGCTTGTTCAAAATCTCGTCGAAAAACTCGCCCGCCGCTTTGCGGGTAAACGTTAGCGCCACGATGCGCTCGGGCGGCGCGCCCCCGGCCAATAGCTGCACAAAGCGGTTGGTCAGCGCGTAGGTTTTACCCGAACCCGCCGAAGCGAGGATCATCTGGTGCGTAAGTGATTTCATAAGCCGCCCTCCGCTTCCGGAGTGGCATGGGCGTCCCGCCCATGATCCTCAACCCCACGGGCGGGACGCCCGTGCCACTCCGAACCCGCGCCCTCCGCACTCCATTCAACACTCGCCTCGGCGCCGTTAAAAAACAGCCCCGCAAAATCATCCCACTCTGCCTGCACGTCCTCAGACGGCGGCCAGAACGTCCGCGCTTGCACCGCCTCCACAACGCCCTCCGCGCAGCGCCGCGCCGCCGCTTGCAGCTCGCCGTCGTAGCCGCCCCACACCGCGATCCCCGTTTCTCCCGAAGCTTTCGGCAGGTTAAAATAACCGCAGCTCACCGCGTGACCAAACTCCTCCGCCACCGCCTCCAGGTAGAGCGGAAGTTGCAGGTCGATCCAGACCGACTCCTTGCCGTCCGCAGTCACAAAACGCGCGTACTCCGGCAGCGCCGCCACGTCCTCGCTGCGCTTGAGCGAGCGGATGTGCGCGTCGGCCGGGTTCACCGGCTGATCCGAGGTTTTGTAGTCGAGCACGCGCACCGCTCCGGTGAGCTCGTTGCGGTCGATGCGGTCGATTTTTCCGCGCACCGGCAGGCCGCCCAGGTTGATTTCAAATTTCATCTCGGTGCGCTCGATCACCCAGCCTTCGGCGCGCTGCTGTGCCTGAATTTCAGCGACCTTGGCCAGCCGTTGACGAGCCGACTCCAACTGCACCACGAGGGGTAAAATCGGCTTGGCTCCGTAACGCTCGCGGGCGCTGCGCTCCAATTCGCCCAGCAAAAACCCGCGTAACACGCCGGCGTCCGTGCAGTCGCGCACCGGCGACTCAGGCTGGCCCATCGCCTCCAGCGCACCGTGGCAAAGGTTGCCAAAATCCATCGCGTCGAGCTCCGCCTTGTGCGGATCGACCGCCGCCATTTTCAGCCCGTGTTTTAAATAAAAGCGGAACGGGCATTTAAGGTGATCGCGAAACGCCGTGACCGAAAGTTTTTCGATTTTGGCGTCGGTGCGCGGCGCGAGTTTCCAGGCGCGCCGCCACGCCGGGGCAGGCCGTGCCGCCGCCACCGGGCTGAACAAAAACCGCACGCGCTCGGGCAGATCGGCATCGGCGCATTGCAGCAGCAATCGCGAGGGCCGCAACGGGTCGCCCGCCGCCGAGGTTTTGCCCACCAACAGATCGAGCCGCCCGCGTCCGTCAGCGCGGGCCGCCGCCAGCGCGTGCAACAAATAGGCGTCACGGGCGAAGCGCGCCGCGTTGGTTTTAAGCCCAAGGCGGGCGCGCAGCGACTCCGGCAAAAAGGGATCGCCCACCACCGCGTCGGGCACGCAGCCGTCGTTAAAACCGGCCACGATCAGGTGCGGCACGTCGTCCCAAAGCAGCTCCAGCCAACCCTGCAACTCGACGGCGCCGGCGGGCTTTTCGTCGAAACGCTGACTGTCGCCGAACGCGCGCAGTGCCAGGTCCCAGACCTCGGATGAGGCCAGCCCTGGGAAGCGTTTCACCGCTGCTTCCAGCTCGGCCAGCACCTCGCCCCAGCCCTGTGCCGCCTCGACCGCGAGTGCGTCCTCGGGCACCTCGATGTTGAAACGGCGGTTTTTAAAAATCTCGGTGAGCACGCGGCGCACATTGGCGGGGAATTCACCGGCGCGCAGCGTGGTGCGCAGGCGCGAAACCGCAGTGAGAGCGGACAGCAGCGCGGTTCGTTGCGCGAGGCGAAGCGGGTCGACGGGGGCGTTTTCCGCCAAGGTGCGGGCGGCGGACAGCGTCGCCGGCAAGTGCTCGGTGTGCAGGTCGTCGAGCGATGACAAGAGTTGCGAGGGCGAGCCGCCCAACCAGGTCAACACATCGGGGCAACGCAGCAGCGCCGCCACCGCAGCGAAGGACGGCTCCTCGCCGACCAACTCGCCCAACGCGGTGAGCAGCGTGTGCAACGCCGAGGAGCGCAGCGGCCGCCCCTCGGGGTTGAAGGCGGGCACGCCGGCTCGGGCGAGGCCGTTTTCCAACGACGGCAACACCTCGGCATCGGCCACACCCACGCCAAGGCGACCGCCGGGAGTTTCGCCGTAACCACTCGCGCAGTCGACGATCAGCTCAGCCTGCGCGGACGGGTCCGCGCAAAGCCGCACGCGTTGCTCAAAATCCGGCCAGGCCAGCGGCTGTGTTGCCCAAAAAGTGGGGTTCGGGTGGCCCCACGTGTCGAAACTGTCCGCCGAGTCGCCCGCCGCGAGCACCACCACCGGCAAGCCGGCTTCGGCGTAGGCGCCGAGCACGCGCACGGCCAGTGGCAACGGGTCGGGTGAACCGGCGAGCACGATGCGGCGAATGCCCACCGGCGAAATCGGCTCGGCGGCGAAGGCGATTTTCGCCGCTTGCGGATCGCACAGCCCGCGCGCCGCTAGGACGGCATCACAGGAGGCCTCCAGTTCACCCAGTTGCACCCAGCGGTCGGCCTCGGGAAAAGCCTCGCCGGCGCGCGTCACCACATCGCCCATACGCAGGCCGCTCTCGGCCAGGGTGGCCTGCAGGCGGACAAACTCGCGCGCCAGCCGCGAGGCCCAGGCAAAGGAGCGGGCCGGTGGATCGACGGGAAACACCGCGCGCAAGGCGGTAAGATCGGCGGAGCGCAGCACCTCGGTCCAGGCCAATAAAAATTCGGCGCGCGAGGCGACGGTGGTGCCGGCCGGCGCGGCGCTGGCGACCAGTTGCTCCGGCATGAGGACGCGCGGCGGAAAAACGGCTTGGTTGCGCGCGGCGGCGTGGGTGGCGAGCGCTTCGCGCAAGCGGCGACCGGCCTGGCGAGTGGGAACGACCACGAGTTGGTCGGATAGATCAAGTGCGGCGGCACCGGACCAGTCGGCGGCTAAAAAGGCGACGACGGCCGACACCAGCGGTTGGTTCCAAGGCAGAACGTGAAGGCGAGGTGAAGGCATCCGGAAAGAAGCGGCAGTTACACGCGGTTTCACAGGCACAGACAACCCCAGATGTGGAGAGCACTTGAAGTGTTAATTAATGCACTTGGCGCGGCGGGCTGCTTCGCAGGCTTTACACGCGCGACAGGTGAACTCACCTTCCGCCGCATAACCCAGCCATGAAAGGCTGAAGCGAAATCACGCCACCATGAGCCGCCCCCAAGACCCGCTGATTTCCGTCATCGTGCCCTGCTATAACGAGGAGGAGGCGCTGCCGATTTTGTTCCAGCGCCTGGAGGCGGCGATGCGCAGCTGGCCCGGCCGCCACGAGGTGATTTGCATCGACGACGGCTCAAACGACCGCACGTGGGCGCTTATCCAGTCCCAGGCTGCGGCCCTGCCGCACTGGCGCGGCCACGCGTTCTCGCGGAATTTCGGCCACCAGGCGGCGGTGTCCGCCGGTTTGGCCAAGGCCCGAGGTGACGCAGCCGTGGTGATCGACGCCGACCTGCAAGATCCGCCCGAGGAGCTGGTGCGCTTTATCAACGAGTGGCAGGCGGGCTACGACGTGGTTTACGGGGTGCGCGAGAGCCGCGACGACCCCGCCCTGAAACAGGCGCTCGCGTGGCTGTTTTATCGGATTATGGAGAAACTCGCCTCCATTCACATCCCACCCGACTCGGGAGATTTCGCGCTGTTTGACCGCAAGGTCGTGGACATCATCACGCGCCTGCCCGAACGCAGCCGTTACTTGCGCGGCCTGCGCTCGTGGGTCGGGTTCCGCCAAAAAGCGCTGGTGTTTAAGCGCCACGCCCGCGCCGCCGGTCAAGCGCACTACACGCTGCGCGCCTCTTTGCAGCTGGCCCTCGACGGCGTGTTTTCATTTTCCACCGTGCCGCTGCGCCTGGCCACCTACCTGGGCTTTGGCCTGTGCGGAATCGCGCTCGGCTTGGCAGGGACGAGCCTGCTACTCCGGCACTGGCCCGGCGCCCTAGCGCCGCTTGGACTGGGTCCAGAAGCGCTGCCCTCCTCACTGGCGCTTGCGGTGGCGCTTTTCAGCGGCGTGCAGCTGGTCTGCATGGGCATTCTCGGCGAATACTTGGGCCGCATTTACGACGAAGTAAAAGCCCGCCCGACCTGGATTATCGCCCGCTCCGCCGAAGACCCGCATTAACCGCCCCCCCGCAGGAAGCCTCGCCCCGCTTGCCACCACCCAACCACCGTGGGGCGAGGTGAAAAAACCGTCAAACTCCCGTACCCAACAGGCAACAGCCGCCCCGCCCCATTCACCGTTAACCCTGCAGCTTCTTTGACGCCCAATGAGTTAGGCTACCACTAGGGCCCAATGGCCCCAGCCCGCTGGGGCCGATTTTGCTATCGCAGCCGCCGCGCAGTTACGACCATTGTGACCGCATCGGTTATGCCCCCCCTGCTGAACACACCCTCATTTTTCGGACTCAGGCGCCCCCACGCGACCCCGGGAGCGAGTCGTTTTAACGCGCATCGGTGCAGTGCGCGGCGCGGGTTCACCTTGGTGGAAGCCATCGTGGCGACGATGGTTTTTATGGTGGTTATCCTTGGCGTCTATTCCGCCATCACCAAGGCCTACCAAATCAGCCAGCTCACCCGCTATAACGACCAAGCGCGCGCCGTGTTGCTCAGTTATATCGACCAGTTTCAACGCCTGGAAACTGCGGACAACAACTTGGTCAGGCCCTTTTTCACTCCCGCCCTGCCCACCGGATCGGGAATGGATAACTTGAACCGGCTGAACGACTCTGCCGCCAACGCCGCTGCGGTCGTCACCGCCACGAGTGGAGCCTATATAGAAGTGACCCTTGGCGATGGCGGCGGCGTTTCGCCCATCACCGCCCGCGTCACCCGCTCGATTTATCCAGTGGATGTCGCCACCGGAGCCCTTCTGGCGACCACCACAGCGACCACCACCTACTACAAACAGCCCGGCTACTCGTTGGTGGGTATTTTCACCATTTCCTACACGCTGCCCTCGGGTAAAACCTACACCCAGCGCCTGTCTACCTCTCGATCTATTCCCTGATTCCATCCCGTGAACGCTTCCACCCTACGCGCCAAAACCAAGGGGTTCACCCTGGCCGAAATCATGATCGCCTCGACCATCGGCTTGGTCGTGCTCGCGGCGATCGCGCAGACTTTTGTGGTGACCTTCCGCATCATCCACAAAAACCAGGTCATCACCAAAGCACTCACCAACACCCGCTTGGTGCAAGAACACCTCACCCACGAGCTGTCCACGGCGATCAGCAAAACCTCTCTGCCCAACCCGACTCGGCCCGTCATGTCGGGCACCGCGGCTTCCTTCAGCTACGCCGATCCCCACACCGGCACCACCGTCAGCTACGACTATTTCCCGCAAATCACCTACCGTGTTCCAATCGGCTCGGTCGCCACACCGGCAGGGGACACCTCCAGCAGTAGCACCAGTATCGTTATTACCCAGCAGGGCGACATGCTGGTCGAAGCGGGCGATTACCTCATCGTCAACGACCCCAACTCAGGCAGCCTGCTCAAAATCACCGCAGTTAGCGGCTTGGTCGGTGCAGCAGGCAACCTCACCTTGAGCCTAGACCAGAGTATCGCCACTGCCCAAGCCGCCCAAGGGACCACCCTGAAAGACCTAACCACGAGCACCACGCTAACCATACAGCGGCAGCGCCGCTACGATGTCGTGCTCGGCAGTGACGGGCTTTATGAGTTGCGCTGGTACGGTAGCACTTCGAGCACCACCTACGCCGTACTTTCAAAAAACGTAAACCCCGACACCTACCAGTTGTTTGCCAAGGTGGATTCCACGACGCCCACGGCCTCCGTCACGGATTTGCCGGAGACGGCGGTCAAATGGCGGCTCTCCTACCTAGCTTCGGCCGAGGAACGTGCGCCGGTGATCGCGGGAGGCAGTGCGAGTTATTATCAAACCAATTATTCCGAGGGCCTGATTATGCCCAAGTCGGGTAACCCGATGGGCACATCCTCCTACACCGCCACCCCATTAACCGCCTATTCAGGCCTTTATACGACGACCCTGGGCACTACGACGGCGGGCACCACCACAGCCGGCACCACCACGGCCGGCACTACGACGGCGGGCACCACCACCGCTGGCACCACCACCGCCGGTACCACCACCAAGGGCACCACCACGGCTGGCACCACCACCGCCGGCACCACTACGGCCGGCACCACCACGGCCGGCACCACCACCAAGGCCACCACCACCAAAGGTACCACCACGGCTGGCACCACCACGGCTGGCACCACCACCAAGGGTTCCACCACCACCGCAGGTACCACCACCAAGGGTACTACTACGGCGGGCACCACCACCAAGGCCACCACCACCAAAGCCACCACCACCAAAGGTACCACCACGGCCGGCACCACCACCAAGGGTTCCACCACCACTGCGGGCACCACCACCAAAGCGACCACCACCGCCGGCACCACCACCAAGGCCACCACCACCAAAGCCACCACCACCAAAGGTACCACCACGGCCGGCACCACCACCAAGGGTTCCACCACCACTGCGGGCACCACCACCAAAGCGACCACCACCGCCGGCACCACCACCAAGGGCACCACCACCGCTGCCACCACCACCAAAGGTACCACCACGGCCGGCACCACCACCAAGGGTTCCACCACCACCGCAGGTACCACCACCGCCGCCACCACTACGGCTGGCACCACCACCAAGGCCACCACCACCGCTGCCACCACCACCAAAGGCACCACCACTGCGGGGACCACCACTGCTGGCACCACCACTGCTGGCACCACCACCAAGGGCACAACGACAGCGGGGACCACCACCAAGGGCACCACCACCATGGGTACCACCACCATTAGTTTTGACGGTTGATCCATGCCCCTCCCAGCACCTCACCCGGAAGACTCAATCGGTTGATAAAAACCGAGTTTGCCTAACCCCTAGTCACGCCCCCTGCCCACCGTGAAGCCATTCCACTCCCCATCGCCCCCAAAATCACGGGCTCACCTTAACCCCAGGACTCACGCCCAAAGGGGCGTCATCCTGCCCACGGTGATTTTTGTTATCCTGCTCTCGCTCGCCGCCGGGGCCATCCTGGAGCTAGCCATGAGCTCGTACCGACTCAGCAAACGTAACGAAATCCGCGCCCGTGCCAGGGTGATCGCCGAGAGCGAGTTGGAGGTGTTTTATTACAAGTTCCGCGAGAGCCTGATCATGGGAACCGCGACGAGTGCAACCGCTATCCCCGCCCAATTCGCGGCGCTGGGCAGCGACTATGTGTGGGACAACAGCGCCACGCCCGTGACTGCCGGAACGCCCTACCTGCAGATCTACAGGGATGGCGATGTACTCGACACCACCAACTTAGAAAAAGACGACTGGGTCGTGCGGCGCTCCATTATTACGTCAGGAAGCTTAGTAGGCACCATTCCTGATACCCACAAGACGGGCACCTTCAGCTTCCTCACCGTACGAATTCTGGTCGAACCCGGCCCCAGCAACCCCTTCTACGGCAAAGTCAGCGTGAAAGTCGGCCGACGCATGGGCTATGCGACCGCCTCGCTATTCCAGTATAATGTGTTCTTCCAAGGCGACATGGAGTTCGCGCCCGGCGGCAACACCCTGATCGAGGGCGATATCGCCGCCAACGGCAGCATTTACATGGGAGCCAGTGGTGGCGGCACGCTCACGGTCAGTGGTTACACCAGTTACCTATCCGGGGGTGTTTTTAACTCCACCATCGCCGTCGCCGCCTCCGCCGACGGAACAACCCCGGCCATCCCTGCCGAAACAACCTATCGCAAACCCGGCACACTCGCCCCGAACGGAACGCCGGTCACGGCCGATACCACCACGCTCAGCGCCCCCATTTTTACCACTTCGGAGTCCGCCCAGGTGTCCGCCATGACGGAGGAGGAAAACCTACTCGGCGGCCAGGACGCCGCCGCCATTGCCACCCGGAACCCCGAACTTTTCGGCGCACTCGATGGGGTTACCGGTGAACCGACCGAGGAGGCGCTCAACAACGTTTACCGCTCTCTCATCGCCCCGCCACCCTCGGCGCTGGCCGCCGCACTCAGTTCATCCACCGATACTCATTCGTCCGAGTACCCCGTCGCCACCAACCTTTCAACCACCGCCGACGACGACAGTATCGCCGCGCTGCGCGCCTATAACCGCGCCGGGTTGATCATCACCGTCAACAGCACGGGGGCCGTGGCAAGCATCACGGACGGTACCGGCACCAGTTACTTGGCCGATATCAGCCCAGCGGTGACCGCCTCGACCCTCTTTGATCAACGCGAGGGCAAAAGCGTCGCCATCACCAATATCGACGTCGGTGCGCTCAAAACCGCACTGGAAACCTCCCTGCCCGGGTTCAACGGCTTGCTCTACGTGCTGCTGGCCAATTCCAGCGAAACCTCCCCCGCAGCCGTGCGCTTGTCCAACGCCGCCATCACTCCGGGGGTCAACACCACGACCCAAGCCACCTCCGGTTTCACCGTCGCCACCAATGGCGGCCTGTACGTGAAAGGTGACTACAACACCACCACCTCGGACGGCACTAGCGCGATCACCAACACCTACACCGGCAAGATCAACCCCACCCTACTCATGGCCGATTCGATCACCGTGCTATCGAGCGCCTGGGACGACGCCAACTCCACCGAACTCGGTACCGCCGCCACCTCGACCTCGAACATCAGCGCCCGCGTCGCCACCTCGGGCCAAACCACCATCAACTCGGCCATTTTGACCGGCAACACCTCGGCCGACAGCATCCTAGAAGGGGACGCGGCTGCGACCGCCAGCGGCGGCGGCCAAAACTTGATCCGCTACATGGAAAACTGGAACGGCAAAAGCGTGACCCTGCGCGGCTCGCTCGGGCGCCTGTTCGACTCGCGCCATTTCACCTCCACCTTTCAGCAACCCGGCAACGCCTATCGCGTACCCGGCCTTCGTACCTTCGCCTTCAATGCCGGCCTGAAAACCGACCACGTCCCCGGCCAGCCGCTGATTACCTATTACAGCCGAGGCGACTTCTTTAATTGGTAAGGGTTGCTACGCCCGTCCTCGACCCGACTTCACCTCCCGTGGATTCCCCCAAACCACACTCGCGCCCTGCCCCCACAATTCCGGAGCAGTCGCTTCTCCAATTCGACCGCGATGAGCGGCTCGGGGTCGCGCTACGAGCACGCCGGATGGTGCGTTTGGGCGTGGCCGTACCGGCGGATTTCCTCGCCCAGATTGATCGCCCCGACGCGCAGGTCACCGCCGTCATTCCGGCCCGCAACGAGGAAGCCACCATCGCCGCCGTGGTTAAAGAATGCCGGCACTACGCGGGCCAAGTGATCGTCGTCGAAGGCGGCTCGACTGATCGCACCGCAGAGGTCGCCGCCGCCGCCGGTGCCCAGGTGGTGCGTGATCACGGATTGGGCAAAGGCGCCGCGCTTCGCCTCGCCGTCTCCCATGTCACCACCCCGATCTGCGTGTTTGTCGATGCCGACGGCTCGCATGACCCCATCGACATCCCGCTGCTGGTCGCACCGATCAAAGCCGGTACGGCAGACCACGTCACCGGCTCGCGCCTGCTGGGCGGCTCCGACGAGTTGCACGGCGGCGGCGACGAATTCCTGCGCCTGGCCGGTTCGGCCTTCATCACCTACCTGATTAACCTGCGCTACGGCGCGCGCCTGTCCGACTCGCAGAACGGCTTTCGCGCCCTGCGCACCGAGCTGTTTAAACAACTGAAACTGGGCTCGCGCCACACCACCATCGAAATGGAACTGATCATGGCCACCTTGGCCGCCGGCCGCACCTTGGCCGAGGTGCCCACCCACGAACGCCCGCGCGCGGCCGGTTATTCAAAAATCTCACTCGCCCAACCCGGCACCTGGCTCGCCTACGGCTGGAGCTTGGTGACCGGCCTGTGCCGTAGGCGCACCCGCTTGACGCTGCCTGCACTGCCCGCCGCATGAAAGCGCCCTACGATGCAGTCATCGGCGTATGGGACGGCCACGACGCCGGCGCCGCCTTGGTGATCGACGGGCGGGTCGTACTCGCGCTCAACGAGGAGCGCCTGAGCGGTCGCAAGCTCGATGTCGGCCTGCCGGTGCGCGCGCTGGCCGCCATGCGGGAGGCCGCCGCCGGTCGGCGCATCGCCTGGGCGCCCACCACCTCGGACTTCGCGAAAACGCTCACCCGCACGTTCCCCTCGATGAAGGAGAACTATTACCGGTTGCGCCGCCGCCTCACTCCGCCCGGCCCGCTGCACCCGCTCACCCTGCGCGCCAAATACACCCTCACCCAGTTGCCCACGCACCCCGTGCTGCGCGGCTGGGCCCGCCGCTGGTTTGCACGCACCCTCGACGTGCCGCTCGCCGACGTTTTTCTGGTCGATCACCACGCCGCTCATGCAGCCTCCGCCGCCTTTTGGCCCACCTGGGGCACGGACGCCACCATCGTCACCCTCGACGGAATCGGCGACGGCGAATCCGGCTCGGTCTGGGCCTGGTCCGAAGCGAGCGCCTCGCTGGATAAAATCATCTCCATCCCCGGTGCCGCCTCGCTCGGGTTGTTTTTCGAGCATGTGACCAACGAGCTGCAAATGCGCCCGCTGGAAGACGAGGGCAAGGTCATGGCGCTGGCCACCTACGCCGCCGAACAGCCGGTGAGCGCCAATGTTTTTTTACCCTGGTTTTCACTCACAACCGATGCGCGCGGACTGCCGGTGTTACGCTGTGCGATCGCGCCCGCGCGTATGGCGCGGGCGGTGCGCGACGTCGTCTGGTGCACGCCTCGTGAACAGGTCTGCCGCATGGCCCAGCAAACCCTCGAACACCTCGTGCCGCTATTTTTTGGCCTGCTCGCCGCAGCGACGGGCCGGGGCGCGTTCGGGTACGCCGGCGGGGTGGCGTCCAACATCAAAGTTAACCGCCTCATTCGCGCCGTGCCCGGGGTGGAGCGACTTGAGGTGTGCCCAGCGATGGGCGACGGTGGCCTGGCCCTCGGCGCGGCGCTCTCGATTTGGCGAACGGTGACGGGCCGCCGCCCGAACGCATTTACCGATTTCCGCCTCGGCACCAACCACGGCGACCTCGGAATCGACGCCGAAAAAATCGCCCGCGAAACCGGTGCCGAGTTGCAACGCCCCGCCGACATCGCCCGCGCCGCCGCCGAACGCGTCGCCGCCGGCGAGATCGTCATGTGGGCGCAAGGTCGCATGGAGCTGGGCGCCCGCGCGCTGGGGGCGCGCAGCATCATCGCGCGGGCCGACAGCGTGGCGGCCCGCGACGACCTCAACCTGCGCCTCAAACGCCGCGTCTGGTTTCAGCCGTTTTGCCCCACGATTTTGGCCGACGAAGCCACCGCGCTGCTGGCCGACTACCGGGGTGCGCGCGATCTGAACCGCCACATGACCACCGGCTTCGCCACCACGCCACAAGGCCGCGCCGCGCTGGCGGGCGCGATCGGCCCCGACGGCTCCTGCCGCCCGCAGATGGTGGAGTCCGATCCTGCCAACCCCTGGTGGCGCCTGCTCGTCGGCATGCGTGAACTCACCGGAGTCGGCGCGGTGATCAACACCAGTCTCAACATGCACGGTAAACCCATGGCGGACGACGCCGCCGGTGTGGTCGATGCGTGGCTTGAAAGCGGCGTGCAACACCTTGCGCTCGGCTCGGCTTTACTCTCCAAAAAGACGCCTCCGCCTCATGCCCACACCTGATCCAGAACTCAGCGACGCGCCGAACTCCACCGTCCAAGGGGAGCCGCCCGCGCCCCCGACGACACCTGCTGCCACAAAAGCCCTGGCCCGCCGTGGTGACTGGCTCTGGTACGGATTTTGTCTGCTGGCGCTGGCGGCAGCGGTGTTTTGGGCGCAACGCGTCGTCACCGAGATGACCAACGACGAACAACGCGCCATCGTGCCGGTTTCAACCGTCTGGGGCATGCACGCCTGCCTGACACTCGGCTTGACCGCGCTCGGTGCGCTGCTCGGGCCGTTGGGACGACTGCTCGGCCGTCGCCATCTGGCGACAGGGCTGGGGCTGGCGGTACTCGGCTACCTCGCCTGCGGACTGGCACCCAAGACGACACGCATTTTTTACGACGAGCATATTTATATGCAAATCGGCCAGACAATCGCCCACACCGGACGGGCCGAGTATGCCCGCCACGCGACCGCAGAATATGGCGATTTCAAGGTCTTCGCCGCCGCACCCAATAAGCAGCCCAACGGCCACCCCTACTTACTGTCCTGGGCCTATAAACTGGGCGGCGTCTCCGACCAGACTTCGCACGTCACCATCCGCGCGGTCGTGGGCCTGACGGCGGCAGCGGTGTATTTCGCTTTGGTACTGGCGCCCTTTGCCCTGCCTGCGTTCACGCCACTCGCCGCCGCCCTGGGGTTTGTCTTCACCCCGCTCGTTCTGTGGTGGGGCAACAGCGTTTCGGTGGAGCCAACCACCGTCGGGAGCGCCACCGCCTGTTTTCTGGCGGTCTGCCTGCACGCCCGCCTGCGCAATCTCGATACCGGCGAAAGTTCGCCGCTCACCGGCCTGCTGGTGGCGGCGACCGCTGCGTTCGCGGCGTATTTCCGCCCCGAGTCGCTGCTCATTTACCCCGTGGCGGCCAGCCTGCTGTGGGCTGCCGACCGGCGCTTTCTTGAGGACCGCGTCACCTGGGCCGCGCTGGCGCTCTCGCTGGCGCTGATCACGCCGAACTTGCTCCACCTCTGGTCGGTGCGCACCGAGGATTGGGGCGCGACCGACGGCCGCCGCTTCGACGTCGCCTTCATCAGCAAAAATTTGGAGAGCAACGCGGGGTATTTTTTACAACAAAAATGGTATCCACTGGCAGGATCTGTGTTGGCGCTGGTTGGGGCGGGCTGGCTGGCGGTTCGCAACCGCTGGCTGGGGTTGAGCCTGGGGCTCTGGTTCGCGATGTCGTGGGGGATTTTCGTGCTGTTTTACGCCGGCGGTTATTATTACGGCGCCAGTTCCCGCTACGCCCTGGTTTCGGCCATTCCCGTGGCGCTGCTGGCGGGCATCGGCGCCGCAGCGTTGATCGCGTTGCTTCGGCCTTACCGGCTGGCGTTGTCCGCTGTCGGCGTGCTGGTCGGTTTGAACTGGGTAACGGCCATGAGCTACGTGCCCACGCTCGGACGTGAATCCAACGAGGCCCGCGCCGACATCGATTTTTGCGCGGAAGTGGCGCCCACGTTGCCCACCGGCTCGCTGGTGGTTTCCATCGACCCGTGCATCTGGAACGTGCTCGGGCGAAACGCCGCGCACATCGACACGATCCAACCGGCACTGCGCAACGAGATGCTCGCCTTGGTCAACCAGTACCCGGGCGGGATTTACCTGCACTGGGATTACTGGATGAACTGCGAGCCGCAATTCGCCGCCGTTTTGCGCAAGCTCATCGACGACACCCAGGCGTCCCTGTTCGTGCGCAAGAACGCCGAAGCAGTTCAGTTCGCGCTTTTCCGCCTGGATACGCCCCACGCCCGGAAGATCTTCGGCGGCGGTGCGGTGATCCACCATAAGTCGATCACCGTCGACGAAGTCCTCGCGGGGCCTGGCGCGGTTTCCGAGTCCCCCACGAGGACGGCCCCAGCACCGGTCACCACCCCCGCCGCCGAACCCACGCCATGAGCGGAGTGTATTCCTGGAGTCGTTTTGCGGGGCGCACCCTGGCCGCGGCCGTCGGCCACGAAGGGGCGCCCACCAAGCTGATCTTTGTCGTCACCAAGCGCTGCCACTCGCGCTGCGTGTACTGCGACATCTGGAAGGTCAAAGACACCCCCGGCGGTCTCGACAACGAACTCTCGCTCGCCGAGGTCCGCTCGCTCGCAAAGGCCAACCCGTTTTTGCAATGGATCGACTTCACGGGCGGCGAGCCCACCGATCGCCCCGATTTCGTTGAGGTAATCCAAGCCTTCGCCGAAGCCTGCCCCGACCTGCTGCTGGTGCATTTCCCCACCAACGGCATCGCCACCAAACGCATTCACGAAACAGTGGCCCAACTCCGCCAAACGGTGCGTGCGCGCCTGATTGTGACCGTTTCGATCGACGGCCCACCCGCGCTCAACGACCGCCTGCGCGGCATCCGCAACGATTTTGCCCACGCCATCGACACCTTTGCGGCCGTGCGCCGCGAGATCGGGGCGGAAAACACCTACGTCGGCATGACCCTGCATGGACATAAAGCCTCCTGCGGGCGCACCAGCTCGGAGCTCGTCGAGGACACCTTCGCCGCCATCAACACCGCGCTGGTCGAGCGCGGCGAGGCGCCGATTGATTGGGGCACGTTCCACCTCAACATCCCGCATTTTTCACAGCACTACTACGGCAACCAAGCCAACCGGGCCGATGAAACCTTTGGCGGGGCTGAACATCGCGCCGAGGTGGCCGCCGCGATCGAAGCGACCGCTACTCGGGCGCAAACCGGCGCCTCGCTGGCCATGCGCGGCTTTGAGCGAATCTACCGCGCCGAGGCCCGGCGTTACCTTGCCAGCGGGCACACCAAAATCACCTGTTCAGCGCTCCTCTCCACCGCCTACCTTTCGGAAAAGGGCGAAGTTTATCCGTGCACGATCTGGGACCGCCCACTTGGCAATGTCCGCAGCACCGACTACGCGCTCATGCCCCTGATCACGGCAGCGCGGCGCGACGGCACCCGGCGCGCGGTGGCCGAGGGCAAATGCCCGAAGTGCTGGACGCCCTGCGAGGCTTACCCCGCGATCATGGCTTCACCCATTCGCTCCACCCTCGCCCTCATCACCGGCAGCTAACGCCTGCGCCGCCTCCCGCTTTATTTAACATGTCTGTTTTTTCCCGCCTTAACCTCTCACCGCGCGTTCAGGAAAACGCCTTGCGCGGCACGGTGATCGCCGCCGTTTCGCTGGCCTCCTTCCTGTCGTTTTCGGTACAGCCGCTCGTGGGCAAACTCCTGCTGCCCACCCAAGGCGGCGCCGCCTCCACCTGGCTGGGCACCATGCTGTATTTTCAAATCGCCCTGCTGCTCGGCTACGGCTGGGCGATTTGGCTGCTCCAGCGGCGGGCGCTCGTGCAGGTCGGGGCGACGGCCGCGCTGGGCTTGGTTGCGATGCTCGCCAGCCGCCTGGGCTGGGCGCAAACCAGCGAGTGGACCGGAGTGGGCGGGATCGTTGGAACGCTCTCGGTGGCCTCGTTACCCGCCATGGTTTTGCTGTTTAGCACCAGCCCGCTGCTGCACGGCTGGCTTGGCCGCCAGAACAAGGCGGTGCCTTATCACCTGTATGCGATTTCCAACGCCGGCAGCCTGCTCGCGGTGGTGCTGTACCCGTTCACCGTTGAGCGCTCCATCCCCGTCTCCGATCAGGTGTTTTACTGGCAGGGCATTTTGGGCGTTTTCGTCGGCCTGATCGGGGTGGCCGGCTTTCTGTTTTTACGCACGGCGGGGGCCGATCAGCGCCCCGAACCGGCCACCGAAAAACTCAGTGTAGGCCAGATTGGATTCTGGCTGGGGCTGAGCGCCTTGGCCTGCGTCGGCATGCTCGGGGCCACCCACCACATCGCCGCCGAGATCGGCTCCAGCCCGCTGTCGTGGGTCGGCCCGTTTGGCCTGTTTTTGCTCAGCTTCCTGGTGACGTTTTCGGGGATGTGGCAACCGCGCTACACCCAGCTTTGCCTTGGCTGGCTGGCGTTAAGCCTGACCGGATTTATGCTCACCAAAGGCGTCAGCCCAAGCACGGTGGACGGCTGGGTTGCATTCTGGGTGTTGTCACTGAGTGCCTCGGGCAGTTTTTTTGCCAACGGCCTGCTGCACCAAACCCGCCCCCAACAACGCTTCGCCGCGTTCTACCTGGTGCTCGCCGTCGGCGGTGTGGCGGGCGGCTTATTCGCCAGCTTTGCCGCTCCCGTTTTTTTCCTGCGCCCATCGGAGTTGTTGGCGGTTTCCTGCGTGCTGCTCATCGTCGGCCTACTGCGTATGTCCACCCAACGCGACCCGATCACCGTCGGGGTGATCAGCGCCATCGCGTTGTCCCCGGTGCTCGGGCTGGTGCTGACCCAAACACGCGACGAAGCGGCCGGCATGGAAAACGTGCGCCGATTCCGCAATGTTTATGGCTACTCGATGCTCAAGACCGACCAGAACGGGCTGATTTTATCGAGCGAAACCACCACCCACGGCACGCAGATTACCACCAATGCCAACACCCGCCGCCAGCCCACGCTTTACTACACGGAGAGCTCGGGCATCGGCCGGGTAATCACCGAAACCCAAAAGCAAAAATCATCCACCACGACCGCCGTGGTTGGGCTTGGCGCGGGAACCTTGGCCGCCTACGCCCGGCCTACCGACGCAGTGGATTTTTGGGACATTGACCCGAAGGCCGTCCACCTGGCGCGGGACCATTTCACGTTTATCAACGACTCGCCCGGCCGTATTCGCCTTTTGGAAACTGATGGGCGCAAAGGGTTGGAAACGACCACGACCGACTACGATCTGATCGTGATCGATGCGTTCACCGGTGACGCCGTGCCGCCCCACCTGCTCACTCGCGAGGCGTTGGGCATTTACTCCAAGCGGCTCGAAAAACGCCACGGCCTGCTCGCGATCCACGTTTCCAGCCGCTACCAAACCCTGTTCCCCGTCATCGCCGCCACCGCGAACACCCTTGGCTTGCACGCGCTGCGGGTGGTCACGGACATCGCCCACACCACCGAGACGACGGACTGGGACTGCACCAGCTCCCAATACATTCTGGTCGGGCGCGCCGAACAGATTCATGAGGCGTTGGCTTGGCTGCCAGCTGAAGAGGACGACGGCCGGGTACGGCGCACGGTTAACATCCACGACCCGTTACCACCCGGGCAGGCCGTGATCTGGACCGACGAACGCAACGCGGCACTCGACGCCCTCAACCTGAAAAACTACCTGCACGGCAAATGATCGCCGCGCTTTTTTTATTCACCGCCGTTTGGTTCGGCCTGATCCTCGATGAGGTGTTCGGCTTGAGCCGGGGCGACCGGTGGGTACGCCTGGCCGCCGGCATCGTGCTCGGCACGTTTTGCGCGGCCTGGCTGCTGTTTTTGCTGGCTTGGGGCTGCGGCTTCACTGGCGGGGTCATCCTTGTCGGCACCGGGATCATGCTCGGGTTTAACCTCTGGGCCTGGCACTACCGCGGGCTAAATGGCGCCTGGTTCGCCGCGCTGCCTAAGCCAAATCGTACATTCTGGCTGGCGAGCGCCGTTCCCACGGCGGTGATCACCGTCTATTTTGGCGTCTGCGTGTGGGCCAACGCCGAGGGCGACATCCTGTTTCGCGGCAACACCCGCGACCTCGCGTATCACATGGGCACCGTCTCGGCCTTCGTCGAGCAGAGCGCGTTCCCCCCTTACAACCCGCAATCCGCCGGCGCCCGCCTGAGTTACCACTTCATGGCGAACTTCTTTGCCGCCATCCTCAACAAAGGCGGCTTCGACCTGCTGTACGCGTTAAAAATCCCGATGGTGCTGCTGGCGTTTTCGCTCTGCACGCTGACCTGCCACCTGTTTTTTACGGTGGCAAAAACCCGCGCTGCCACCCTGTTCGCCGCACTGCTGTTTTTCTTCGGCCACGTCGGAGTGGTTAACGTGCTCTTCGGCCTGCTCGGCTACCCCTCGGGCAACATCCCGCTCTCGCTCGGCTCCTGGGCCAGCATCGAGGACCACGTCACCTACCCCTACTACAATTTCCTCAACGTCATCATCGACTACTTCCAGCCGCAGCTGCCCTTCCTGGCAGGCTTCCCGTTGGCGATGCTGATCTTGGTCGCGCTGTACCGGAAACACACCGAGCGCTCCGCCCTCGACCGCACGACCTGTTGCCTGGTCGGCGCCGTTGCGTTCATGCCGCTGTTTCACATGCACACGTTCCTCACCCTCGCCCCGCTCGTGGGCTTGTACGTGCTAAGTGAACGCACGCCGCGCCCGCTCACACGGGCAGCACACCGCGGTTGGTTCGCGCGGATGATGGATCGGCTGGCGATCGAAGCACCCGCACCGGCCGGCAGCGCACCGCCGCCCGCACCCACCGCGCCCCGCGCCTCCTCCGGCTTCCCGTGGTCGAAGCTCGCGCTTCTGGGGCTCGCGGCGATTCCGATCGGGATACAATTGGCGTTTATCTTATCGCAGCAAAAAACCGCCGGGTTTTCCGGCTTCGACGTCGCCAAGCATCTGGACGCGTTGCCCGAAATTCCCGAATGGCTGCATCTCAAGCGCGTCTGGTTTTGGCTTCGTGTCGCCGGGCCGTCACTGGTGCTCGGGCTGGCCGGTCTCGGCTGGTGGCTGCTGCGCAGACGCGGCGACAACGACGAGGACCGGCGCGGCAAAACCGCCCTGCTCGCCCTGCTGTTCATCGCGGGCTTTTATTTTGGCGTCATCAATGTCTTCCGCTTCACCCCCAACTGGGGCGACAGCAATAAATTCGTGCTCTATCTCAACGTGCTGCTCTGCCTGTGCGCGGGGCGTTGGCTGGCGCAATTATGGGGAAAATCGAGGGTGCTTAAAATCACCGCGGTGGCGCTGGTGGGCCTCGGTTCGGTCGTGCCTTCGGGCATCGAATGGGCGCTGCGTTACCGCCGTGAGCCGGAGCGACTGTTCAGCGCCAGCGACCGCATGGTCGCCGACTGGATTAAAATCAACACGCCCAAAGACGCGGTTTTCCTCACGGCCAACTCCTTTGTTCACCTGGTTCCGGCCCTCGCCGGCCGCCGCGTGGTCAACGGCTCTTACACCCGTGAAACCGGCTTTGCCGACCAGCAAACCGAAGACACCGTGGCTCGCGCTTATCGTGAAGCCGACCCGTTTTTAATCACCTCGGCGCACGTTACCCATGTCATGATCGGCCCCGAGGAAAACGGGATCTACCGGATCAACCGCGCCGCCTTCTCCCGACACCACCGGCTCATTTTCGACCAGCCGAGTCGCGGCGCCGCCTACACCCTTTACGAAACGCGCGCGTCCAGCGCGGAGTTAGTCCGCGCCAAACTCGATCCTGCCGACGGCCAGACTTACGTGGGCATCAGCGAACTCGAACCCCGCAGCGTGGAGCAGTCCTACGGCACCTTAAAATACGACCGAGCCTTCAATCTCGATCCCCTGTCGCTCAAAGGCCACCGCTATGCCAACGGCTTGGGAACCCACGCCAACTCCGACCTGCAGTTTAATCTCGGCGGCAACTACGACCGCTTCGAGGCGGATGTCGGCGTGGACGATTCCCAGATCGGCGGGGCGGGCAGCGTGCAATTCGAGGTCTGGGTGGACGATCGCAAGGTTTTCCAGTCGCCCACCCTGCGCGTAGGCGACACCCCGGCTAAAATCAGCGTGGATACCACTGGCGGATCGATCCTGCGATTGGTGGTAACCGATGCGGGCGATGGCGACCACAGCGACCATGCCGACTGGGCCGAGGCTCGGTTACGGCGGCGCGCGGCACCGGATGGGTGAAACGCCAGCCGAACGGCCACTTCACGTGCGGTCAGGGCGGGGGCGGCGCCCGCCTTGTGGCGTGGACAAAACCGCGTTGCCCTGCCCCACGACGTTATGGGGGTTTGGATTTAGGCGGGGACATTTTCGCCTCCGCCCAGGCGCCATGATCAGCGGCAATGCCGTCGCCGGCGTCATCCATCACGAGTTTAATGTGCTCCGCCCCGGACAGATCTAATTCCAGATTTATCGTCGGCGAACCCCAGCGCATAACGGGCGAGCGGTATTTCACTGTATTATCCGCATAAACCGTGAAAACCACGCTTCCAGGACTATTTGAAGCGGAATCCTCAACTCCGATCGCTGCGGTGAACACGGTATAACGCGGATCGACCGGATAACCGAGTTCCGAAACCGCATGAACACCCAAGCCACTCCGGTAACGCCTTCCATTGATTACAATGGGCGAGGTATCAAAGGAGGCGTCCCTGCGTACATTGGCAAACGAGTGCTTTTCCGTAATAGGCATTTTATCACTTAAATAATAAGCCCCGTCATCGTCCGGCTTGATCGGCTGGATCCGGAGCAAAACCGCAGACGAGTATTTTCCCGCCATGATCACCTCCCACTTCAAACTCCTGCTCCCGAGCGCGGGGATTTCTGATGCCGGATTGATACTGCCGATATCCACCAGCACATAATCGCCCTCCTGCGCCTTATTCCCAAAGGCCGCATCCATTATTGAACCGTAACCGGTTTGGCCGGGGTGACGGTGAACCGGGTCGGAAAACCGATAACCAAACCGCAGGTCCAATTCATTCTGGATGGAGGCACGAGTCCACAGGCGAACCGTCGGATTTTTATCCAGCCACGCGACCAGCCTAGGCATATAATCCCGATCGCTGTTATAGGTAAGGTGATTGGTTATCGCCACCTGCACCAAAACGATACTCATGGCACCGAGCACACCGGCGGCCACGATTTTATAGTGGCGCGCTACCCCAGCGCGAAAAATTCGAGAACAGGCAAGCGCCACCAGCACAGCCACTGGAACACTGATAATCGTAAAATAACGCGGTTCTTTATGATAGGGGAGGTACTGCTGCCAACTCATGCTGCCAAATTGAATCCAGAGTATAATCCCTAGAATATAACAGCCAATGGCCCGACCGGGCCCCCGACTGAATAAAACGATCGGCAGCGACACCAAAGGCATCCACATGTAGGGGCCAAAATAGGGATAATGATTCACCTGCAAAGGCGTTTCATTAAAAGTTCCAAACCAAGAATAAAGCGTGTGCAGAGCGTAGTCTTCGGGCGAGGTGAGCACGGTGCGCAGCCCAAGAAATAAATCCACGAGGTAGCGATAACTTGTAGACGTGTCTAAATTCACCCCGCCGCCGGCAAGATTCTGGAAAAACCCAATGGAAGTATGAACGCGGGCCAGCCAATCGCCCGTCAGATACTTTAGAGCCTGTCCCAAATTTCCGGATTTTTAAAAAGTGCGCAGAGGTCCATTGGGATTGCGGGCGAACGAGGTGGCACGAATCACCCCAGCGACGTTAAACGGCGGCCCGAATCGATTTTTCCCGCCCCCAAGCGCGGTAGTAAGGTACGGCAAAGCCGGGGCGAGCCCCAGGGTTATTCACATTTTTGCCGGAAAATTGAATTAAGCGGCCAGCGGAAGTGTTATTTCCTCGGCAAGGATTCGTGACACCAGCCAGAGGTTGTGACCGAGTACACTCCAACCCACCGAACGGTAGCGGTTGGCAAACCCTTTACAGCGCAAGCGTCCGCCGAGGCGTTGTTTGAGGATCGCAATGCGCGCTTCGGTCGCCGAACGGCGCCGCTGCAATTGGGCGAAGCGTTTTTCGCTCAAACGCTCCTTGAGCGCGTGCGGATCACGCGGGCATACCGCATCGTAAACGTCTTGTTGCTTGAGCATTGCGGAAGTTTTTTTGGTGGCGAAGCCGCGGTCGGTGCCGACCGCGCTAATCGGCGCACTCAGGTCAAAGCGGTTCTGCCGCGCCAGGCTTTCCTCGAGTTGGCACCATTCTGCCGGAGCCGCGCCCTGGTAGAGTTGCCAGTCGGTGATTAAACCGGAGAGCGCCTCGCTCAACAGCAACGAGTTGCCAAACTCGACTTGGCTCCCTGCTTTGCCGCGAACCAGTACGTTCACATCAAGTTCATGCACGCTGAGGATCTTTTGGTCGTTGGGCACCGGGCGTCCGCCGATGATGCGCTCGTGGGCCTGCTTGATGACGGCGGGCAGTTGGCCGAGCATAGCGTCGATGCGGGTGGTTATCCGCTTGGTTTGGCGTTGGCTGTAATGGGTTTGGCTATACTTCTGCGCCAACAGGTCGCGGTGGCGGCGGGCATGTTCTCCGATCGTGCGTAACAGCGTCTTCATCTTGCGCAGGATCTGTTTACGCGCGCGCTTGGCGTCGTTGCGGCGGCCTGCGTGGGTCATTGACATGCACAACTTGTTCATCTGCTTGGCAAAGCACTCCGGCTCTTCAGGCATACGGTGGAGCAGTCCAGCGCGGCGGATTAAAATCATGGCCTTGAGCAAAGTCTTGGACACATCACGCAACAGCACCCAGTCCACCGGGAAGTGGATGTTGGTCTCCAAGCACGTGCCGTCGATGAGGCAAACATCCATGTCCAGCGGCGCGCTCAACCCGAGTTCAGTGGCGCGATCCTTCTCGCCGCACATCTCCACCAACACTTGCCCCATCCAGCGCACCTGTTCGGCGGTGAAAAACTTCGAGGCCCGCTCCAGCACACTTTTGGACGCCCCCTTGATTCCCTCAAGCGTGCGAACACCGCAAAAATCCGCCAGTAAATCACTTGAGGCAATGCTACGGGAAAGCTCGCGAAAGGATATGTTGCCCAAATGCACCCGCAACACTTCAAAGCGTAACGCTTTGAGCGCAAACTCCATACGCTGGCGTAGTTGTGCGACACTGGCTTGGCCTGCCCCCGCCTTGGCAAAGTCCATCGCCATCGTCTCCAAGTGGCTGCCACGCAACAACGCGTCGAGTCCTTCCAATTGCTGGCGAAACTCGGCGTAATCTTTATTGGCACCGACTGGCGTTAGCGCCGGACGCAACCAGCGTTGCAGGGCAATGGCCGAGGTGGCGGATACGGGTTTTGACTTCATGGCCGATTATAGCGGCTTTTTTTTGACCAAAACCAGGGAATTACCCCTCTTTAGGCATCATTAAACTTATGCTAATAGTTCACTGCTAGGTTTTTATGCTTTCGGGACAGGCTCTACTTTAAAAGAGCCGCATCCAAAAATAGAATCAGCGGGAAGCCAGCCGCAACCCCCGTATACTCCCACGGAAAGCGGCGTGTTTTAATGAAATCAACCGCGGCGACGAAGAATATGCCCCAAGCCATGACATAGCCCCATTCCTTGCTTAAAACGGAAAAGCCCCAAATGACACCCGCCAGCAAGCCCCAGTAGTATTTATTGCGCCCCACGGCCCGGCGCAGGCCAAGCAACGCCAGCAGCAAAGCGCCACTGTAAAACGACATTTCAATATCGCCCCGGATTGTCGTCGAAACCTGCCAGTCGATCGGGCTCAAAATCAAAATGAGGCAACCCAGGATCGCGATACCTATCCCCATACGCAGCTGACGCAGAATAAAATAAGTCAGGGGGACTGCGGTGAGCCCCAAAATAAAGCCAGGAGCAAACGCCGCCGAAAATGAAACCCCGAAAACCTTAAACAGCACCGCCACGGGAAACCAAATCAGAAACCGAAGCCCCCAGAGCGAATGAAGAATCTCGTGGGTTTGGCCGTTGGTGTAGCTTCGAATATAAAAAAGGTAGGCCCAATCGTCATGGCCATAAACACCTGAAAAAAGCAGGAGCCGAACAGCAGCAGCCAACAGCACCAGTAAGGCCGGCACCCAAAGTTCGTTTTTATTAATAGAGCCCTTCATTTTACTCGGTTGCCGATTTTACCGGCTCATTATTACGGGAGGACGCCCCGGCCAGATCCGGCTTTTTATAGTAAACCACGTACTCTTCAAACGGCGTCAGCGAGCCGGCGATGTAAACCAGCTTTTTTATATCGTGCTCCAAACAAAAGTCCTCCGGCAGATTACGATCCGAAATCATCACCATAGGCCGGCCCTTGGCGGCGACCACCGCGCGGGCATAGAATTCCTCATGCGTGATGCAATCATCGCGACTGCGCACCCAGCGGGTAAAGCTACCCTCACGCCTGTCCTGCGGATAATATAACGTGCGGTGGAGGTAACCCGCTAGCGGCGCGCCCGCCCAGTCCGGGCAAACGGCGATAAACGCATCCGCGTAACCATTGCTACGCAACCATTCAGCCGCATTTTTACCACCAGAAAAGGGGCGGAGATAGTCCTCCCGCACCGCCCACAAACCCGTGAATGCCTGCGCTGCCAACATAAGGGTCAGCAACAGGGACGTCACGCGCTGCCGCCATTTTGAAAGACGTGAACCAGGGGATTCCGGTGCTGAAAACAACATCCAAGTCGCGAAAAAAAAGGCAAAAAACAGTAATCCCGTATGCCGGAAAGACCCGAGGAATTTAGTATACAGAAAGAGAGCCAAGCCGAGTGTCCCGAACACATAGGCGAGCAAGGCGCGCGGTGCGCGAAGGAAACCCAGAACCGATAAAAGCCAAAGCAATGAGGCGGCGAGGAGTGCGTGTGTTTCACTGTAGGACGGGAACGGCTTATCCCAGGGCGGAATCCAAAAAAAACCTGGATCACGCGGCAGCGGGAATGAGGAGGCCACGAACGCGGCACAAATGCGCGAGAAATGGGACAGCGACCAATCGGTATTCCATAACGCCGCCGAGGCGTAATAGGTATCCGGCAGGGGGCGGGCTATAACTGCCGCCACCAAAAGCCCCACAGTCGTGGCGACAAACAAAAAAGCAGGCCTATTTAAATTCATTTCTCGCTCTACACCAATATACTTAGCCAACCAAGGCGGAGCGATTCTCACCAAGATCGGCAGGCCAAAAAAGGCAACTGTAAGCGCGCCGGCGATGATTAAAGTATGGGCGCTGGCAAACCCCGAAAGGACCAAACACAAGGCCCCGAGCCAAGGTCGAGGCTTGCTGGGCAGAAGGAATACACACGCCAAACACAGTGCAAGGATGCCGGGAAGGTAGTTCCGGCAGACCGTGCCATATTCATACAGCTGATAGTAATTACCCAGCAGGAGCAGTTTATGCAACCGGTTGAATGGGGCCCAACGGCATACAATATAAAACGTCAGCCCCGCCAGCAGCCAGGTCGCCAGTTGCATGAGCTCGGGCGCCGGGGAGATGCGGTTGAGCCCCCACAACATTAAATTCCAAAGCGGCGGGGCCCCTTCGTAATGGGCCTGCGCGATCACGGCTGCTGGACTGGCCATGTCGCGCCCGATCAGCCACGCCTGCATTTCGTCGCGCCACAACTCGTGCCGACTGGCGCTGAAACCCGCCAATAGTAAAAATAAGACGGTGAGCAGAACAGCGAAGCCCGACGCGTTGACCTCGCGCGGTGCCGACGACTGGGGACGCTGGTCGATCGCCATGGCCGATAGCCTCAGTCCAGGGTCGCGACTAAACAAGCCCGCATCCACGCAACCAGCTCAGTCCAGGCCCGCCCTCGGTGACTTAACTCGTTTTTAACCGCATCCCCCAACTGGGCAAAACTCTCGCTGTAACCGTCCGGTAAAAACAGCGGATCATAGCCAAAGCCTGTTCCGCCCTGGGGTACTTCGCCCAAAACGCCCTCGCATCGCCCTTCAAACACCGCCTCGGTGCCGTCAGGGCCGATCACCAGCAGCACACAGACAAACTGCGCCCCGCGTTTCTCCCGCGGCACGGCCGCCATCACGTCGACCAGTTTACTCAAATTAGCCGCCCCATCACCGGCGGGACCGGCATAATACGCCGATTCCACCCCCGGCGCTCCGCCGAGCGCATCAACGCACAGGCCGCTGTCGTCGGCCAAAACCCAGGAGCCGGGCGGCAGGACCGCGGGCAGGGCGCGGGCTTTTTTGCGGGCGTTGCCGACAAACGTGCCGGTGTCTTCGACCACCGGCGGCATGCCGCCGACGGCCTTGGCTGAGACTATGGTTACTGGCAGGCCGCTGGCTCGAGCAAGAGCGTTCATCTCGGCAACCTTGTGCGCGTTACCCGAGGCGAGATAGAGATTCATGGGAGAGCGGGCTAATACTAATTAGCGTTCAAGTTAAGTGTTACGGCATCCTTGAGCTCACGCTCAAGGCCACACGCTTTGCGAGCCCACTCCTCGTGGCCTTGAGCGTGAGCTCAGGGTGTTTAGCCAAAGATCAGCCCCAAAAAAAAGCCCCCGCAGCACAGGGCTGGCGGAGGCGGGCGTAAAGCCAAAGGCGCGAGGCGCCTGGGGTCTTACTTGGCGAAAACGATCTTTGCGGTGTGGGACTTGGCGCGGGCGGCGGCGTTCTTGTGAACAACGCCGGACTTGGTGGCCTTGTCCATCGCGGAGACGTACTCGGCGGCGGCGACCTTGGCGACAGCCTGGTCGGTACCGGCGGCAGCCTTCTCCAACTTCTTGTGGAGGGTCTTCAGGCGGGTTTTAACGGCCTTGTTGCGGATGGTGAGGCGCTCGGATTTACGGGCGGCTTTGATAGCGGATTTCGTGTTGGCCATGGCGGATTAGAAATAGGTAAGCCGAACAGAAACCCAAACCTACGGGGGCGAGTCAAGGGCGATTTCGTTGAACCCAACGGTGAAATGCCCGAAGTGCCCCCCAAATAGGGCCATCCCCTCCCATAAAGTAGGGTCTAACTAGGGCCACAATACGCACTGCCCAGCCCTACCGCCCGCATACCTCCCCGTGATAATCTACCCACATGCCCAGCCCCCGTCGCTCCCACTGGAACGGTCATCCCATCCGCGCCTTTACCCTGGTGGAGGTTTTGGCCGCCTCCTTCGTAATGATTCTGGCCATCGGCAGCTCCGTCATCGCGCTGCAATCCGGCCTGCGCAGCATCGACAACGGCCGCCGATTGACCCTCGCCGCCCAGGTCATGCAAAGCCAGACCGAGAGCATCCGCTTGATGAGCTGGACCAATGTCCAGGCCCTCGCCTCCACCGCCACCACCGTGAACATCGACAGCGTGTTCGCCGCCGACACTAGCTACGCCAAGGACTTCACCATGACCATGCAAAGCGTGCCGGTTTCCGGGCGCGAAGACACCATGCGCGAAATCACGTTGGTGGTTAACTGGACCGGAGCCTTTGGCAGCCGCCACACCCGCACCTTCGTCACCCGCTACTGCAAAGATGGCCTTTATGATTACTACTACACCCTCGCCGGCTCATAACCGCCGCGCACGCGGCATGTCCCTGGTCGAACTGATGGTCGCCACCTCGCTCGGGGCGCTCATCATGGCCGGAATCCTCACCGTCGTCCTGTTCATCGGGCGCACCAGCGCCAACATGGCCAGCTATGTCGACCTCGAGTCACAGGCGCGTGAAAGCTTGGAGCGCTTCGCCCAAGATGCCCGCCAGGCCAGCAGCATCACCTATAGCAGCTCCACGGTGATCAACCTGACGGTCAACTCCACCAGCATCACCTACGGTTACGACGCCTCCACCGCCCAATTTTTCCGCACCCTCAGTGGCACTCGCACCAACCTGCTCGACGGCATTTCGTCGTTTTCATTCATCGGCTATAAACTCGATGGCACCCAAGTGAGCCTGGCCAACCTCGTGTTGGCCGGCACCAACACCAAACAGATCCAGCTCTCCTTGAAGGCCCAGCGCGTCAACCGCACCGCCGCCGCCGTGTCCAACACCGTGCTCTCCGCCCGGTACATCCTCCGCAACAAGGTCACCACCACATGAACACCTCCCGCACCTCACCCGCCTCGCGACGTGGCGCCGTTCTCATCGTTGCCCTGCTGCTGGCAACGGGCCTGGCCATCGCCATCGGCTCCTACCTATCGATCACCGGCACCAACCTAAAAATCTCCGGCCGCGCCTTCCACAATAACACCGCCATGAACCTAGCCGAGACCGGCCTGGAGGAGGCCCTCTGGTCGATCAACCGCAACCTTGAGGGCAACGCCGCCGCTTGGACCGGTTGGACACTCGCTGGATCCGAAGCCACCCGTACATTCGGTCCCGTTGACCTCGGCCAAAACACCTTCGGCTCCACCCGCGTCCACGTTTCCAACACCACCACCAGCGGCAGCGCCCCGGTGATTGCCGTCCGGGCCTCGGTTACCCCCACCAATCAGGCCCCCATCGAAAAATGGATCTCCGTGGTCCTGCGCAAACGCTCCAAGTTCGCCAACGGCCTCGTCGCCAAAGAATCCATCACCTTTCGAGGCACCAACGCCTCGGTCGACAGCTGGAACTCGGTGTCTGGAGGCACCATCGTCCCCTACAGCGCGGGCGTGCGCCTGGACGGCGGCACCGTCGGCAGTATCTCCGTCGCCGTCGATGCCGTGCTGGTGAAAAACGCCGACATCTGGGGCTACGTTGCCACCGGCTTCGACGATATCACCAACACGGTGGGCGCCGGCGGATCGATCCTTGGCGCCGACTCCGCCGCCAAGGACAAATCCGACTGGACCGTTGCCACTGTCGACCCTGACCGTGTTTCCACCGACTTCACCTCGTCCATGGATCCCGTCACGGCACCGGCCACCACCTACGCACTTGGCTCGGTCAGCAGCGGCCTCACGCTACCCCGCAGCGGTGACACGCCTTCCGCCGACGGCAAATACTACTACTCGACCAGCAGCGTCAGCCTCAACGGAAGCGCCAAGAGTCCCGACAACATCACGATCACCTCTGGCAAAAACGTCGTGCTTGTCGCCACCGGCAACATCGACCTCAAAGGCAACGGCGAGGTCCGAATCAATGACGGCGGCCGCCTTGAGCTCTACGCCGCCGGTGACGTATCCCTCGCCGGCAACGGCGTGGCCAACGGCACCTCTTCAGCAACAACAGCCACGACGAAACAACCGATCAACTTCCAGATCTGGGGCACCAACACCACCGCCCAAACCATAAGCCTAAATCCGGCAATAGAAAGTGCGGCCGGCGGGCGTTGCCCGTCGGATAGATGAGGGTGGAGAGTGCTGCGGCAGGCTGAACGGAAGCGCGATCAGCTTGGGGCGGTGGCCAAAGGCGGTTCAGGGCCGAGTACAGGGAAGTTTTCCTGTAAAATCCTCGCTACGATTTGCCCCCAGCGCTGGGCGACACTCCATTGCTCCGCATTATGAAGGATACCATGTAACCATCTGGCCAGCTTTGTGATGAGTTCACTCAGGCGAGGTGCCTCGGCATGGCTCAAGCGCACGTCCAGGCGGCGTTGACCGGAGTGTTCGCTCTGCCGGGTCGCTCCGCAGAGCAGACGGGGACGTGTACTCACCGCCTCGTGGTGCTGACCGGGTTGAAGCAGGCGGTGATAGAGCGTCCACCAGTTGTAAACCAGTGCGGCCAAACGCGCGGCGTGCTGACAGGAGTTTAGCTCCTGGGAGGTAAACCCCGACCAGCTCCACTGGTTCTTGAGCTCGTCGAAGGGGTTTTCCGCGCCCCCACGTTCCCGATACAGGGTGGCAAGGGTAAGGATCTCGTAGGGCAGGCTCGTAACGAGGATCTGATGTTCGTAGATGATCGGCTCGCAGGCGGCCGCGTCGGGGATGTTCAGCAGCAAAGCGTGGTCGGCTTGCTCGCGCACGAGGCGGCGGCGGGCCCGGGGGTGGCGTTGGTCGTTGAGGCGACGGCGCAAGACCACCACACGTCGGGCCCGGTTCCAGCCTTGCAGGCGCAGGCAGCTTTCGCAGCCCTGCCAGCCTTGTCCGGCGTCGGTCCAAGCGGTGGTGGTGGTGCGTTCAAGCGCGGCCACCAGCTCGCGGGCCTTGGCGGTGCGGCGCAGTTTGAACAAATAGTTGAGTTTACGCGCTTCAGCTTCACTGAGCAGCGCCTCCTGGCCATAGGCGCAGTCACCGCGCAAAAGATGGGGCCGGCGCTCGGCTGGCAGTCGGTCGATGAGCGCCCACAGCCCCGCAAAACCATGTCCGGCGGCGGATTGATCGCCGGGGTGCACCTCCACGTCCAGACACAGGCGCAAGGTGGCGATCCAGTAGGTGTGGTAGGCGTGGCTGGGGCGTCCGGGCTTTTGCGGGTTATAGCCGATGCTGGCACCTTCCTGACGTCCATAGATGGGCTTGATGGTGACATCGATGTCGAGGATCCACTGGTTATCCAAAAACCCATGACAGGTTTGGTCGAGGTGACGCCGCAACCAGTCCTGCCCCTGCTCGGCACCGATGCGAGCCAGCGCCCGGCGCACACAATCCTCGCTGACAATCGACTTAAGTCCGAGCAGGCTCGGGGCAATGTCGTCGCCGCGCAGGGCCGCGAGGTGCGCGTAGCGATAGTGCCCGGAGAGCATCCCCAAAAGCAGGGTTCCAATCACGTCGCGAGGGCGGTGTGCGCGGTTGCTGCTGTAACAAAGCGGCGTGTCCGCAACCAGTGCCTCGAAGCCTCCTGTCGCACACAAGTACTGCGTGAAAAACACCAGTGCCCCCAAGGGGCTCACCGGCAACTCTGGGGCGAACTGCGCACGAAAACGTCCTCCGGGTGTATCCACAATCAACACCTCGGCGGCATCGCTTGGCGTTGCCTTGTGATCAGGGTTTTCTGACTCACCCTCGGGGTGAGCTTTTTCCGGCGGTAAAAACGGCGGCATATGACAGCCAAACAATCACCTGCGTGATTTTTGGCTAGTTTCTATTGCCGGATTTAGGATAAAGATTGCGGGCAACGGCGTGCTCAGCGCGATCGTCTACGCCCCTACTGCCGCAGTCGATATCAACGGCAACGGTGATGTGCTCGGCTCGGTGGTGGCCAAAAACATAACCCTGGTCGGTAACGCCGCCTTCCACTACGACGAATCCCTGGGCGATTTCGGCGGCAGCAGCCCCTACGGTATCAGCAAATGGTCCGAGCTGACCTCCGCCGCCCAACGCGCTGATCACAAGGAAGACCTCGACTTCTGAGCACCCATCCCAGCCGACTCGATAGCCCCTCAAATTAGGCCAATAAATAACGCGTCGCCCTCGCCCTACATCCCCTGTTAGCCCTTGGTCCGAGCCGACTCCTGTGTCGCCTCGGACTTATTTTTTACCGCCGTGAACCTCGTTCTTTTCGAAGCCGCCGAACTCGCCGCTCCCCTGCCCCGCACCGATCCACGGGCCAAACACATCCTCGACGTCCTGCGCCGCCGCGAAGGCGACAGTGTTGATGTCGGCCTGGTCAACGGTCCCTGCGGCAAGGCCACTTTGGCCGAGCTGCGCAGCGACGCGCTCACGTTCACGTTTAACTGGGGCCCGCCCCCCGCGCCGCTGCCGGCGACGGTGCTGCTGATCGGCCTGCCGCGCCCGCAAACCGCCCGGGACATCCTGCGCGACGCCACCACCCTGGGGGCGACCGCCCTGCATTTTATCGCCACGGAGCGCGCCGACCCCAATTACGCGAGCAGCACGCTGTGGACGAGTGGCGAATGGCGCCGCCACTGCCTGGCCGGCGCGGCCCAAGCCTTCGACACCCGCATCCCCACGGTAACCTGGACCCACACCCTGGCCTCGGCCCTGGCCGCCCTTGAACCGGCCACCCGCATCGCCCTCGACAACTACGAAGCCTCCAGCCCCCTGATAAAGTGTCACCTATTAGGTGACACTCCCCTGCCCTTGGGGCCAAACCCCAGCGAGTGTCACCTAATAGGTGACACTCGCGCCGTCGCCTCCGGTGTGCCGCAGGCACTGGCATTTGGGCCGGAACGCGGGTTTGGGCCGGCAGACCGCGCGGCGCTGCGTGCCGCGGGGTTTACCCTGGCCCACCTCGGCACCCGCGTGCTGCGGGTCGAGACGGCGGTCGTCGCCGCCTTGGCCATTACGCGGCTGCACTAATACCCATTCCTAGCCGAATCCTCTCCGTAAAAAGTAGCGCAGACTTCCAGTCTGCTCCGATTTAAAATGCAGACTGGAAGTCTGCGCTACTTTTTACGGCCTCGCCCGCCTCCTGTTAACCGCCTACACGGCGGAAAAACGCCGTGGTCGGCTGGCGCGCGCCTTTGCCCAGGCGCTTCACACACGTCCAGCCCGGCGGCTCCAGGGTGACTTCGCCCGGCATCTCAAACACCACCACCGGGTCTGCCTCCACCGGCCACCACCCGGCCATGCGCGCAAACAGCACCAGACCCACCTCCGCGATCAGTTCGTAAGGTGGGTCAATAAACACCAGATCTGGCGCCTCGCCCGCCGCCGGCGCCCACGTCAACACGTCCGCCGCGCGCAGGCTTAAGCCCGCTTCCGGCCGCCCCGCGCTTTTCGCGACCGCCACGATATTTTTGCGGATGCACTCGGCGGCCTTAGGGTTTTTCTCCACAAACACACCGCCCACCGCCCCGCGACTGAACGCCTCCAACCCGTAAGCGCCGCTGCCGGCAAACAGGTCCACAAAACGCGCCTCAGGCAGCCGCGCCGCCAAACTGGAAAACACCGCCTGCCTCATCCCATCGGTGGCCGGACGCGTCAGGTCGCCTTTAGGGACCTGCAAGGTAACACCGCGCGCCGCTCCGCCACTGATACGCACAACAATAAAACGGAGGTTAACGTTAACCGCGGCCCCGCAGGGCTACTGTTTAACCGCAGCTTCGCGGTACTGAACGTAGGAGCTGCGCACGGCGATGTAGGGATCGAGAGCGTCTTTGCGCACGGCGTCGTAGGTCTTGAGCGTGCCAGGTAGGCGTTGGACCCCGTTGACCACGTCCACGCCGGTTTTAACCTCCCAGTTGTACCACTCGACGTTCTGCTGGATGTCCCAGTTGAGCGGATTAAGGAAATGGTCCCCAACCATGCCCACGGTGTCGCGCACCGTGCCAGGACCGAACAGCGGCAGCACCAAATACGGGCCTTGGCCGATGTGCCACACGCCGAGGGTTTGACCGGTGTCTTCACGGGGAAGCGAGGCGAGCGCCGGCACTTCGTTCGAAATACGAATGAACCCGCCCAGGCCGGCCACCGTGTTGACCGCGAATTTCCCGGTCTCCAGCCCGGCACGGCTGAACTTGCCCTGCAGCGTGCAGTTCACCACGCGCACGGGAAACAACAGGTTGCTGAAAAAGTTCTCAAGCCCTTCGCGCCCCGCCGCCGGCACCACCGCCACGTAGCCTTTGGAAATGGGGCGCAGTGCGTAGGTATAGAGCCCGTCGTTGAACTTGAAAATCGCCCGATTCACGCGTTCAAACGGATCGGAGATCGGCACGCTCGCATACTCGTCCATCTCCTCGACCACCGCCGGATCCGGCGCGGCTGGGGTTTTCTGAGCGCGTGCGAGCGGGGCGGTGGCGGCGACGAACAGCGAAAAGGTCAGCAGGAGCGGGATTCGGGGGTTCATTTGGCGGCGGAGTTGGACAGATTTTGTTTCAGGGAAGCGAGCACCTCGGGGGCGCCGCCGTGCTGGAACAGAGGATTTAACTGAGCTCGCCAGTTGGCAATCATGCTCACGCCCTCGATCTTCACGTCGACGATGCGCCAGCATTCGGCCCCTTTTTCCAAGCGGTAAACGACGCTGTATTTCTTGCCGGCGTAATCAATGGTGGTGGGCACGTCGCGCACGGTGGGCCGCTTCGGATCCGGCACCACTTCAGCCGAATAGGTAATCCCAGGGCGCGCGCCGGCCTCGAAGCGGTCGGCGTAATTGCGGATCACCACCTCGGTGAACAGCGTGACCGCGCTGGCCTGCTGCTCGGGGGTGAACTGCTGCCAGCCGGGCCCGACCGCTTTGCGGGTGATGACCTCAAAGTTGAAATACTTCTCCAGCACCGGCCGCACCCGCAGTGAAAGCGGCGTGGTCGCAGCCGCGCCATCATAGGCAATGGCAAGGACTTCGTTAACCGCCCCCTTCAGCATCTCATGGCTGTCCGCAGCGCACTCGGCGGCGGGCAAACGCAGGGCGGACAATACGGCCGTAAAAACGGCGATTTTGAGCAGGCGCAGGTTCATTTGGTTTCGGCGGGCTTAGGTTTAGAGGTGGTGCTGCCAAAGGCGAAGCGGCTGATGAGCGACTCCAAATCCACGGTGGATTCGGTGTCGGTGATCAGGCTGCCGGGAGCGAGAAACTCGCTGTCGCCACCCGGGGCGAGCGACAGGAATTTGTCGCCGATCAACCCCGTGGTCTTGATCGAGGCGATGGAATCGACGGGAAGTTTGATGGCCTTGCGCACGTTGAAGGTAACTACGGCACTAAAGTCCTTCGGGTTAAGCTCGATTGCCTTAATTCGCCCGATGGTCACGCCCGCGATGATGACATTGCTGCCGGGGTTGAGCCCGCCGGAGTTGGTGAATCGCGCCTGCAGCTCGTAGGTGTCGCCACCGACCAACGCGCCCGCGCCGATGCGCAAAGCCACGTAGGCGACAGCCGTGAGGCCGAGTAACACGAACGCTCCTACAATCAGTTCCAGTCTGGACTGTTTCATAAATCGTCTTCCGAGGTAATGGTTTCGCCACGGCGCAGCGCCGCGAGCGTGTCCCGCAGGGTGTCCGCGCTGTCACGAAAGGCGCGAACCATGGGGTTTTCTGAACGGTTAAAGGCTTCCGGGGTGCCCTGAAATTGCATACGCCCGCCGTCGAGCAGCGCCACCTGGTCGCTCGCCACCAGCGCCTCGGGCAGATCGTGCGTCACCAGCACGGCGGTGAACCCGAACTGGCGCTGGTATTTAACGATCATCTCAAACACGTGGTTGCGGCGGATCGGGTCGAGTCCGGCGGTCGGTTCGTCAAAGAGCACCAATTCCGGCCGAGTCACGATGGCCCGCGCCAACGCCAGACGTTTCTGCATGCCGCCGGAAAGCTGGCTGGGGTAGCGGGAGCGATGCTTGGTCAGATCGAGCTGGTGCAAGGCCTCCATCGCGCGGCGGCGGATTTCGCGGTTGGGTATCTGGGTGGTCTGTTCGAGCGGAAGGGCGACGTTTTCCAGCACGGTGAGCGAATCGAGCAGCGCGTTGCCTTGAAAGAGGTAACTGCAGCGGCGGCGAAACTCGGCGCGTGCAAGGGCGTTGGCGGCGTTGAGCGCCTGGCCGTCGAAGCGGATCTCGCCTTCGTCGGGGCGCACAATGCCGGCCAGACACTTTAGGAAAACCGACTTGCCGGTGCCGCTCTTGCCCAAAACGGTGACCACCGTGCCGCGCGGCACGGCGAGATCGACGCCCGCCAACACGGTGTTTTCGCCGAAATTTTTGGTCACGCCGCGGATGTCGAGGAAGAGCTCGGAACCGGAGGCTGGAACTGGAATGGGGGCACTCACGAGTGTTTAACCAGCAACGAAGTGATGAGGTAATCGGCGGCCAGCACGACGATGCTGGAGAACACCACGGCGCGTGTTGTCGAGGCGCTCACGGCGCGCGCGCCGGTCGAGCCGCGGCGACGGTGGGCGTTGAAGCCGTTGTAGGCGCAGATCGAGATGGTGAGCAGACCGAAAACCACGGCCTTGATGAAACACTCGGCCACATCCTGCGGATCCACGGCCTTGTAAACCGCCGCCCAATACACGCCTGGCTGGAGGTTCAACAGCACGGAGCCGGACAGGTAGCCGCCCAACAAACCGACCAGGCAGAAAATGGCGGTCTGAATCGGATACACCACGAGGGCGGCGAGCAGGCGCGGTGAAATCAAGTAGGCGTGGGTGCTGGCGCCCATCGTCTCCAACGCGTCGATCTGCTCGCTGTTACGCTGGATGCCGAGTTCGGCGGCGAGGGCCGAGCCGGCTTGGCCAACCAGCATGAGTGCGGCGAGAACCGGGGCGAGTTCGCGCACCAAAGTGAGTGAAACCAGCGTGCCCAACAGCCCCTCGGAGCCGAACTTGTTGAGCACGTAGTAACCCTGCAAACCGAGGACCAGACCGGTAAAAACACCCACGATCACGATCACCGGCACGCAACGAACACCCTGCTCGTAAATGGCCCGCACGATCCGGCGCCCCAGCTTGCGCGAGCCGACGGCGGCCGTGAAACCGCGGGTCGTGAACACGGCAAAGTCGCCGATTTCTTCGACGAGATGAAGAGTGTGTTGGCCGAGCGTGCGCAGCATTGGGGGGAGCGAGACGGTAGGATTATAGCCGCCGCAAGCAAGACTGAGTTGCGCCTTTACGAAGGCGGCGGAACGGCATCCCCGGTGGGACGACCTCCGTGTCGCCCGGGATCGAAAAAGTGGCGCAGACTTCCCAGTCTGCTCCGCGTCAGCTCCGGCAAACGCCAGAGCTGACTGGAAGTCTGCGCTACTTTTTCGAATCCTCGCCGCTTTAAAACCGGCCGTGCTCCAGGCCGAAATACGCCACTGCGTTGTCGTGGCAGATGTCGCGCACCAGTTTGCCCAGCGCCACCTCGTCGGCCGGGATCAGCCCCGCCGTCACGTCGGCCCCGATCAGCCCGCACAGGATACGCCGGAAATACTCGTGCCGCGGATACGACAGGAAACTGCGCGAATCGGTCAGCATGCCCACAAAGCGTGAAAGCAACCCGAGTTGTGACAACGCGTTGAGCTGCATCTCCATCCCCTCCTTTTGGTCAAGGAACCACCAGCCGCTGCCGAACTGGATTTTGCCCGCTACCGAGCCGTCCTGGAAATTGCCGATCATGGTGGCAAAAACGTAGTTGTCGGCCGGATTCAGGTTATAAATGACAACCTTCGGCAGCTGGTTGTCGCGGTCGAGCGTGTCGAGGTAACGCGTCAGCGCGCGCGCCTGCGGGAAATCGCCGATCGAATCCACCCCGGCGTCGGCGCCGATACGCTGGAGCAGGCGGCTGTTGTTGTTACGCAACGCGCCGAGGTGCAGCTGCTTGGTCCAGCCGCGTTTGGCGTCGAGGCGGCCAAGAAACACCATCACGTACCAGACCCACTTTGCGGTCTGCTCGGGAGTGGCGGGGCGGCCGGCGCGGGTTTGGGCAAAAATCGCCACGGCCTCCGCCTCGCTGCAATCGGCGTCGGGCAGGTTTTCCAGACCGTGGTCGGAAAGGCGCCCGCCCAGGGAATGGAAAAACGCGTGGCGGCGCTCCAGCGCTTCGAGCAGGGCAGAAAGGGAGTTAACCTCCACCTCGGCGCGGGCGGCCAGTTGGTCGGCCCAAGTGTTGAAGACGGCCGGGGCGTTCACCGCCATAAGTTTGTCGGCGCGGAAAGTCGGGTAAACGCGGGTCGTCAGGCCGGACTTGGCGATGGCGATGTGGTGCTCCAGGGAATCGGCGGGGTCGTCGGTGGTGCAAACGACGGCGACGCGGTTGGCCGTGAGCAGGCCGTGGGTGGAGAAAGCGGGCGAGGCGAGCTGGGCGTTGGCCAGCTCCCAGATTTGGGGGGCGTTGAGCTCGTTGATCAGCAGTTCGATGCCGAAAAAGCGCCGCAGCTCCAGGTGCGACCAGTGGTGAAGCGGGTTGCGCAGCAGCGTGGGCACGATGCGGCAGTAGGCCAAAAACTTGTCGTAGTCGGAGGTGGTTTTACCGGTGATGAGCTCCTCGTTGACCCCGGCCGAGCGCATCGCGCGCCACTTGTAATGGTCGCCTGCGAGCCAGATCTGCGTGAGGTTTTCGAAGCGGCGGTTGGCCGCGATTTGGTCGGGCGGCAGGTGGCAGTGGTAGTCGTAGATCGGCTGCGGCTTGGCGTAGGTGTGGTACAGCAACCGCGCCCACTCCGTGGTGAGCAGGAAATCGTCGTGCAGAAAAGCAGGGGTGGAAATCATGGCGAGGAAAACGGGATGAATGGAACGAGAGGAAGAATGAAAAAAGGGGACGGACGTGTGTGACCGAGGAGGGTGGCAGCATCGAAGCTGTCGGATGAAACCAAGGCAGTTTAGCCGCAAAAGAACGCAAGGAGCGCAAAGAACAAACCCTGTATTTCTATGCGTTCTCTGCGTTCTTTCGCGGCTAAAAGGATCGGATTTTTGGCGTTTATTAAAAAAGGGGGACTAGGATGCGAAACGTTGAATGCTACGGCCTAACTGGCGCACAACCGAGAATTGGGTCGAACCTCGGCAGCGAGATCCGTTGAGCGAACGGCAGGACAAACGCAGTTCAATGGAACGTAACGATCAGTGAAATCCTTGCCTTGGGTAGCGCGAATGTGTCTACCTGCAAACTGTTTCATGCCTGACGCCGCGCCCCACTCCCGCATCACCCTCAAACAAGTCGCCGCCGAAGCCGGCGTGCATGTTTCCACCGCCTGGCGCGCGCTCAAAAACGACACCTACGTCGACCCGGTCAAACGTGCCCGCATCCGCGAAATTTCCCAGCGGCTGGGCTATGTGCCCGACCCGATGCTCACGGCGCTCAGCCACTACCGGCGCAAGCAGCACACGCCGGCCTACCGCTCGACCTTTGCCTGGGTGCACACCTTCGCCGATCGCCACGGCTGGCAGGGCGAGGAAAACATCCACGCTTATCACGCGGGAGCCGACCAATTCGCCGCCTCCATGGGCTACAAACTCGAAGAGTTTTGGCTCACCGAGCCCGGTCTCAGTGCCAAGCGCGCCCGCGAGGTGCTGCTCGCGCGCAACATCCGCGGCCTGCTCTTCGCGCCTCAGCCCGCGGCGCGCACCGAGATCAAACTGGCGATGGATGCGTTTGCCGCGGTGAGCATCGGCTACTCGCTGACCACGCCCCGCCTGCACATCACGGCCAACCACCAGCACAGCTCCACGCTCACTTGCCTGCGCGAACTCTGCCGCCTCGGCCACCGCCGCATCGGCATGGTGAGCGCCTCCGACACCCTCAGCCGCGTTGAGCACAGTTTCGAGACCCCGTATTACTTTTTAAAAGACGCCCAACCGAAAAGCCGCCCGATCCCGCTTTTCACCATCGAAGGACGCGACGAACCAGCCTTTGTTAACCCCTACCGCGAGCGCTTCCTGGCGTGGGTTAAACGCCACCAACCCACCGCGATCGTCTCGACGATTTCCGAGGTGAAGGGCTGGCTGGAAGGCGCCGGTTACGCCATTCCGGGAGACATCAGCCTGGTCACGTTATCGCGAGTTTTTGATCCGCAGTGGACGGGCATTGATCAGCAGGAAAAAGAAGTCGGGGCGCGCGCGGTGGAGCTGCTGATCAGTTTGTTTCAAACCGGCGAACGCGGCGTGCCAGCAAACCCGTTGCGGCTCTTGGTGGAAGGCCGCTGGATCGACAGCGGCACTGTTAAAAAAATCGGCCCGCCGGTCGCCGAGTTGCTCGAACGCCTCACCTGATACAGCGAGCGGACGACACGGAGGGCGTCCCTCCGGGGGATCGGGATCGAGGGAGGGCCCAACTCCGTGTGGGCTGGTTCTGAAAAGTAGCGCAGACTTCCCAGTCTGCCTCCGGTCGCCGGCCCAGAACCGTCTTCGAAGCAGACTGGAAGTCTGCGCTACTTTTCGATCCCGGACGACACGGAGGTCGTCCCTCCATTCTCGCCCTCTTTTACGGGGCCTTAACCAGGCCCGTGCTGATGCATTTCAGCGTGACCGTGTCGTCGCCCGTGGTGACGTGTTCGAGCGAGCTTTTCACCGTGGCGCGCACCGCGCCAGGATTTGCGCTCAAGTAGGCTTGAGCGGCCTGCGCAACTTTAGCCGGCAGCTTGACGGTGTGGACCACGAGGCCCGAATTGGGCAATCCGATTGCTTCCGCATCGTCGATGATACCGATGGATTTATCCCCCAAGGAGAGTGTGTGCGTCGAGCTGCGGATCACCAGCGGCACGATGTTCGGGTTGGCAAAACTCAGGGTGAGCACGCCGGTGTCGTTACCCACAACAAGACCCGTAACCCTCGCCGCCGGAGCGTCCAGACGCTCTTCGGGAGGCGTGCTGCAACCGGTCAGAATGAGGGCCAAGGATACACTGATGGATAAAAGGAAGGGGCGCATGTGGGCGACAAAAGCGCAGGCGAAGTTTAACGACAATCTGATTTCGCCGTGCGTACTCAACGTGCGCAGTCGCCCGCAGTTCGAGGTACCGAGAGCGTGCGCGTTTTGGCGTGCGAGCGCTCGAACTCGTCCGGGGGCGCCAAGGGGGAAATTAAAGAGTTGAGCCGCGGCTGCTCCGGGCTGTTTCTCTTGCCGATATGACCGGCTCAATTGCGGCACGCATCACCGACTTTGTGGCGCACATGTCAGCCCAGGACATGGTGCTGAACGTCAGTTATGTGCTGAATGTCATTACCATGTTTTTGCGCCAGATGCTGCCGCTGCGCATCGGCATGGTGGTGGTGAGCTGCGGCTTCTTCGCTTTCGCCCTGATGGCGGGCAATTACAGCATGGTTGCCTGGAACGTCGTGTTTTTGGCCATCAATATCATCCAGGTGGTCCTGCTTTTATTGGAGAAAAAACAAATCCACCTCTCGGCCGAACTCGAAGCGGTCCACGCCAGTTTGTTTTCCTCCCTGCCGCGCCGCGATTTCCTGTTTTTATGGAACATGGGGCAGGAGCGCACCCTCGCCAACGACGACTACCTTGCCCGTAAGGGAGTGCCCCAAAAAACGATCTGCCTCATCCTCGAAGGGAAGGCCCGCGTCGAAAAAGACGGTCAATTAATCGCCACGCTCAACCCGCAGTCGTTTGTCGGCGAAATGAGTTTCTTTACCGGTAGCGCCGCCTCGGCGGATGTGAAGGCCCAAGGCCCGCTGCGCTTCAACGAATGGTCGCAGTCCCACATTCAGGCGCTGGAACAATTGAAGCCCGATCTGCTCAACAAAATGTGGGTTATCCTCGGCCAGGATTTGAGCAAAAAGCTGCAACGCTAACGCGGCGTTAAAGCGCCGCGAACGGCTTGAGCTTAAAAGTAGCGCAGACTTCCAGTCTGCCTCCGCGCCAGGCCACTGCTGGGCCCACGAAGCAGACTGGAAGTCTGCGCTACTTTTCGGGCTGGGTGCGCCCCAGCCCACGCGTAGGTGGCCCTCCTTCAGCGTTTCAGCGCCGCGCCAACAGCGCGTAGATCAAAACGGCGCCGGCCACCGAGACGTTGAGCGACTCCACTCGGCCGCTACCGGGGATCGTCACCAGACGGGTGCAGGCCCGCTCCACCTCGGGCGCCAAGCCGTGCTCCTCGTTGCCCAACACCACCGCCACTGGTTTGGCCGGGCCCGCCAAGACCACTGGTTTGCCGCCGCGCGCCGCCGCACCCGCCACGTCGTAACCGGCCGCCGCCAGCTCGCGCATCAGCTTCGCCAAATCCGGCGTGCGCCAAACCTCAACCTGCTCCAGCCCGCCTTCCGACACGCGGAACGCCGCCTCGCCCGGCAGCGCGGCCTGCGGATGCGCGGGAATGATGATGTGCTCCACGCCAAAAAACGCCGCCGTGCGGGCAATCGCCCCCAAATTGTGGGCGTTGCCAATGCGATCGAGCAGCACCAGCGGCGTACGTTTGGCCGCCCAGTTGGCCACCACCCGCGCATCGGGCGCACGCAGCTTCGGCGCCTCGATCACCGCGACAATCCCGCCGTGATGGATACTGCCGGAGATTTTCTCCAACTCGGCCGGCGGCACGCAGCGGTAGACCTTGCGCGCCGCCGCCAGCGCCTTGCACAGCGCGCCGACTTTGCGCCCCGTCGCCTCGTCAAAAAACAGCCGCTTGATCGACGCCGGATCACGCTCAAAACGCGACCGCACCGCGACCAGACCACACAGATTCAGTTCTTTGGAATTCGTACTCATGCCATTCAAAAACAGGGATCTAAAACCAGGTTTCTTACCGCTAATGGACGCTAATGAACGCTAAGTTACGGAGGGCCGGATTTCAGGAATGCAGAACTCGGAAAAACTCCGAGTTTCCGGAAGGTCTGAATTAGCGTCCCTTAGCGTCCATTAGCGGTTAAAAAATCTGCGGGTTTGGCGGGGTGAACGGGTGTCGACGCCTCCGTTTATTCCTTCACCTCGCCGACCAGGGTGAACTCCTCGCGGTCGTGATAAAGGTGGCGGATGCGCACGTTGACTCCGCAGCGCGAAAACACCGACTCGGGCGCGCGCATCTCGGCTAGCAACGCGAGCGGATCGACGCGGCCGAACTTGAGGATAACCACAAAGCGGCGACACCATTTGTTGGCCAACCACGGCGTGATCAGGTTCTCGACCACGTGATGCGGCTCCTCGACCAGGTCGCAGAACATCCAGTCAAACACCTGCCCGGACGCCGGCCGGAACTGAAAGGCGTCCTCCATGCGGTGCTCGATCTTGTAATTGTTATACGCGCCGCCTTTGAGCGGGCCGTTGTCGACGGCCACGATCTTGGCGCCGCGCTTGGACGCACTGTAACTCCAGCCGCCGGGCGCGGCACCGAGGTCGGCGACGGTTTCCTCAAACTGGGGTTCACGGCCAAGCACGATGTAGGCCTCCTCGATTTTGAGGTAGGAGCGCGACGGCGCCTGCTCGTCGTCGGCCATGCGGCGCTGCCCGCCGAAGATCGCCTCGCGCGACACGTAGGCGCGCTTGAAATCGACGAAAAACACATAGAGCCCACGCAACCGGGCAACGCCACGCGGCTTGGTGACCACCGCGAGTTTGGCCACGCGCGCCATGCGCTTTTTGAGGTTTTCGTAGACCATCTTTTCGACGCCTTTGACGCGGCGCCCTAGGCCGTCGAGTTCGGCGGCCTCTTCAAACAAACACGGCCACTCCGCATCGAAGCGGTCGGTTTTGGCGGTGGTTAAAAACTGCTCGGTGACCTTGGCGGCCAGGGCGTTGACCGAGTCGGCCGCGATCTCGACGGGGTCGAGCAGGATCATCTGCGGAAAACACAGATCGGGCACGTCGGGCGAGGCCGGATTGGCTTCGGTGCGGACCCAGCCCGGGCCCTGCTCGACGGGGGCGTAGCCGCGAGCGCGCAGCTCGCCGGCGAGCAAATCCACGAATCCGGGTTGGCAGGTAAAAATCATTTGTGGCGCAGCGTGCCGCCCGTGCAGGGAGGCGGCGAGAATTTTAACGGGAGCGTTGGCCAGTGCGGTGCCACGGGGTGGATTCTGCAGCGGATTTTAACGCAAAGACGCGAAGGTCGATCCGAAGTACGCCGAGTAATGCAGCGCATGGCTTGGCGATCTTTGCGTCCCTTTGCGCCTTTGCGTTAAAACTCCGCGTTCGACCCCATTCCCGCCGCCGCCGTCCTTGTCCTTTACTCTTTTGAGTCGCTCCGGTTGATGAAGCGCTCCGGTTTCCATTTTACCGTTCCCACCGTTTTCACCGCCAATCCATTTTAAGCCATGAGCGACACCGCCACCACCACCCGCCCCCCAACCGCCAAAAAATCGCCGATCGCCGGGCTCTTGCGTTTGCGCGAGGGCATCTGGACGTCCGAGGCCATGAACGACACTTCGCCAAGCGGACGACTCAAAGCACTGCTCCGCGTGAGTGCGACCACCGTCAAGGGGGTTATCTATAACAAGATCCCCGTGCAGTCGGCGGCGCTCACTTACTACACGCTGATGTCGATCGGGCCGATGCTCGTCTTGGCGCTCACCCTGGGCGGCTTCATTTTGAGCAAACAGGAGAACGGCCACCAAAAACTAAAGGAGGCGATCTCTTCGGCCCTTCACGGGCTGGCGCCGCAAACCGGCTTGCATGCCGCAAACGCCACGGCCGCTGGAGCCGCCGAAGGCGCAGCCGCCGTCGGCGAAAGCCCCGCTTCTGGATCGCCCGCGGCGATGACGCTCGCCGCAAACACCCCTGGGGCTAACACCCCGGCAACCTCCGCAGCCCCTCCGGCTCCCGCCGGCCTGGATCTGGACAGCATGGTCGACAACCTGCTCACCCAGGCCGCCAGCGGCGGAGCCTCGGCAGGCGGCCTACTCATCCTCGTTTTCCTCGCGGTGATGATGCTGTCCCGGGTTGAAAACGCCTTTAACACGATTTGGAACGTGAGCAAAGGCCGCCCCTGGAAAAGCCGCTTCATTAACTACTTCCTCTTCATGGCCGTGAGCTGCGTGCTCGGCGCCGCCTCGCTGACCATGCTCTCCGGCGCGTCGTTTGCCAAACAAGTCGACGACCTCCCCGAATGGCTGCGTAACCTGCCCGGGCTCGTGCGCTTCCTCAGCGGTGCCGGCCCGACGCTCATCTCCATCGGATTGATGACGCTGCTGGTGGCGCTGTTCAACAAATTCATGCCCAACGCCAAGGTGCGCTGGTGGCCGGCGCTCGGTGGCGGGCTGTTGGTGGCTGTCATTCTGGTGACCAACCAAAAGCTGGGCGCGCTTTACGCGGGCAATGTGGCCAATTTCAACAAGTTCTACGGCTCGTTGAGCATCATCCTCGTTTTGATGTTCGGTATGTACCTGTCGTGGCTGTTCTTGCTCATCGGCGGGCAGTTCACCTACGCCCTGCAAAACGCCCGCTCGCTGGCCGCCTACAGCACCTGGGAAAGCCTCTCCGCGCGCACCAAACAAACACTGTGTTTCGGCTGCCTTATCCTCATCGGACGGCGCTTCCGCGCCAACGAAAACGCCCCCGATTCCCAGGAGATGGCCGACATGTTGTGCGTGCCGCGCAGCCTCACCGACCAATGCCTCGCCCGCCTCATGGCGCTGCGCCTGGTGGTGGCCATCGACGACGGCGACACCAATCCCGACAACGACTGCTACCGCCCCAATTTCCCGCTCCACTCCCGCACCGTGGCCGACATCAAGCACCACCTTGAATCCTTTAACGGCAACGTCGCCATCGACCCCAAACTGCACACCGACGCAGGGCTGGCGCGCTTCGATGCAACCTACCGCCAATTCAATGAGCTGGCCGATGCGCGGCTCAGTTTCGACGCCCTGCTGGCCGAAACCGAACCGCAAAGCGCCTGAGCCCAGGTCCGCCAGCGAGAGGGCCCACCTCCGTGTGGGCTGGCGATGAAAAAAGTAGCGCAGACTTCCAGTCTGCCTCCGGTCGCAGGCCCCGAACCGTCTTCTAAGCAGACTGGAAGTCTGCGCTGGAGTTTGGCCTCTGACTAGTCGAACGAAGATCAGCCGAATCCTTGAGCTCACGCTCAAGGCCACACTCTTCGCGAACACACTCCTTGTGGCCTTGAGCGTGAGCTCAAGGATTCGGCGCACCGCAGCCAGAAAAAACACCTCGTGCTCACGCACGAAGCCACACCGAGCCAAAGCCACCCAGGCAAAGGCACACTCCAGGCCGCACCCGCCCGAACGTGGCCTTGAGCGTGAGCTCAAGGTCTGGAGTTTGGCCGTTTAACTCGTGCCAAGAACCATACAGGTGCTGCGCATCATGTATGGCGATCTGAGCTGATCACTCCGGAGAGTTTCGCAGACTTCGCAACAGCCACCCGCACGTCCACGAACGCATCGAAACCCATGCCGTTGCTACCTGCGGTACGCTTCTACCTTAGCTGGGGGGACGGATCTCAACTCGTTTTGGGGCCAAACTCCAGAGCAGACTGGAAGTCTGCGCTACTTCTAGATTCCGGACGACACGGAGGTCGTCCCTCCGCAATCGTTCTCTTACTCTTACTCGTTCTCGTTCCGCTGGCGGTTACCCGTGGTAAAGCATGCCTTAAATCTGGCCTTAAACCGTCGCCGTCATTTGCGAGGGTCGCCGCAGGGGCGTACGCTGTCCCGTGTGGTACGGGCTCCTCTTTATTTTGGCCATGATCTGGGCGGGGGTCGCCTCGCTCACGTGGTGGCGAGTGCCCACGTTGGCGTTGTGGAAAACCGCGGTCATCACGGGTGAATTCGGCCATTTTCTCGCCGTGGTGCCGTTGCTAACTGGAGCGGCAGCCTGGTGGGATGGCGGCCCGTGGAGTAAAGGTATTCTACTGCTGAGTGGGGTCGGCGTGCTGGCCTTGCTACGACCGGTAGTCCAGGCGGCATGGATTAGCCGCAGCCTGCCAGCAAAACTGACAGCCGCGTTTGGTCCGGTAAAAATGAACCACTCGCCGTTTTCGCTCAGCCGCTTGATTGCGCCGAGTTATCCGCCCGTGGTGGTGGAAACCTACACGATCACAGGCGGGCTGGAGCTGGATTTTTACCGTGCCGAAGGGCGCGCAGGGCCGGCACCGTGTGTGGTGATGATCCACGGCGGCAGCTGGGAGGCGGGCGACCGGCACCAGTTACCCGACTTGAATCACCACCTCGCCCACCGCGGCTATGCGGTGGCAGCGGTGAGTTATCGGCTGGCCCCGGCAACCGTGTGGCCGGGGCAGGCCGACGACATCATGTCGGCGATAAACCACTTGCGCACCCACGCCTCGTCGTTGGCGATCGACCCGACGCGCCTGGTGCTGATGGGGCGTTCGGCGGGCGGGCAACTGGCCACCGCCCTGGCCTACGGACACAAGGAGTTTCCGGTGCGCGGGGCGGTCTCCTTTTACGGCCCCAACGACCAGGTCTTCGAGTGGGGGATTTCGCGCGAAGACGATTGGCTCAACGCGATCAAGATCCTGCGCCAATTCCTCGGCGGCCCGCCGGAGAGCGCCCCCGAGGCGTATCGCACCTCCTCGGGTTACCTCATCGTAAACCGCGAAAACGCGGTGCCCACCCTGCTCGTCCACGGCCATCAAGATTCGCTGGTGTGGTACCAACTGAGCGCGCGCTTGCACACCAAACTCGACACCCTCGGGGTGCCCAACGCCCTCGTGTCGCTGCCGTGGGCCACCCACGCCTGCGACTTCAATCCGCGCGGTCCATCAGGCCAGTTGTCGTGGTACGCGCTGGAGTGGTTTTTGGCCGCAGTCACCAAGTAGCTGCGCACATTATAGGCTCGGCAACGGGTTGGGCATTTGGGATGCGTTACCCGCGCTACCCCGCACACCATTTTTTATGTCACTTTGGGAATATAAGCACATCACCAGCGGCCCGCATGGCTTTGCGACCTCCGCCCTCCTGGAGTCCTACCTCAACCAGCTCGGCAAGGACGAGTGGGAGATCATCAGCTACCAGAATTTACCTAATAACGCTTTGGCCTTCAACGGGGTCGCCCGCCGCACCACCTTGCGCGACTGGACTCTGGAAAGCGCCGCCGCCGCAGCCGCCAAACTCGAGGCAGACAAACTGCGCGCCGAATTTGCCGCCAAGTTCCAGGGCAACACCGCTGCCGCCGACGCCGCTGCCGAGCAGCCCTCGACGCTCATCTCCGAACGCGCGGCCACCGAGGAGACTCACCGCAAACTCCGCGACACCGAGCGCGACAGCGACCCCGACGCCCACGCCGGCGAGGATCTCGACGAATGGGATAACTACGACGACGACCTGCCCAATTTCTTCGAGGCGATCAAACCGCACCTGCGCAAAAACCAGCGCGGCAACGGCCAGTCCGTCGGCGTGACCTTCCTTGCCAAGCGCTGGGAACAGGCCGAGGGCGACATGATCGGTGCGCTTAAGGAATGCGGTTTTGCCATTCCGGATAAAGAGGACTCAGAACCCGAATACCTGGAATTCGAGGGCGACCTTTACTGGCTCAACCTGAACAACCGCCACGAGCTGTTCATCAACACCCGCGAAAAACCGCGTCCGGTCTACCGCGTCGTGGCCGCCAAAAAACTCGACCCGAGCGATCCGGCTGCCGCGTTACTCGTCGAGGAAGCCGCCGCCGAGCAGGCCGAGAAGGCCAAACGCGAGGCCGAGCGCATCGCCCGCGAAGCCGAACAGGCGGCCCGCCGCGCCGAACACGAAGCGCGGCGTCTCGCCCAACAAGCCGAGCACGAAGCCCGTCGCGTCGCCGCCCAAGCCGCGCGTGAAGCCGCCCAGGCTGCGCAAGCCGCCGCCCGCGCCGCTGCCGCGCAGGCCAAGGCCGCTCAAACCGAGGCAGCCCCGATTGCCCCCAACGGCACCGCCCCCTCCCAGCTCAACGTCGCCGAAGCCCCTGTCGCCAACGCGAGCGAGGGCGCTGCACCTGCCGCCAGCGAAACGGCACAGCTCGCAGATCCCGCCGCGACCCCGTTGCCGCAAGGCGAAGAGTTGCTGGCTGCGATCCGCCCGCTCATGCGCCGCAACCGTCGCGGCCCCGGCTATTCGGGGAGCACTGTGTTCCTCGCCCGCGCCCTCAAACACACCGAGGCCGAACTCGTCGCCGCCCTCGCTGCCACGGGTCTTCCGGTGCCAGAAAACGCCACCGACAAGACAATCAAGACCACCCTAGGCGCCTACGTTTACTGGTTAAACAAGGACCCCCGTGGCGCCATCTGGATCAACGGCGACGAGGCTCGCACCCCGAATTCAGACCAACCGGCAGGCGAAACTTCCGCCAACACCAGCGCCGAGGTGACTGCCAACTCCGAGGCGAGCCCTGCCGAGGCTACAGGCGCAACCCCGGCCTCGGCCGAAGTCGCTGTGCCTTCCCCCGCCGTGACACCCGAGACCGCCGCTGCCGCGCCCGAATCCGCCTCGCCCGATTCGCAAGGCACGCCCGCTGCGCAATCAGCCGCAGTCGACGTTGAAACCGTTTCGGCGAGTGAAACCGAATCTGCGCCCCTCGACGCCGCAGCCGATCAGATGCCGTCTGCACCGAACGAGGCAGGCGGACCAACCGACACGGTGCCGACGCCGGAGTCACCCGTGGAACCTGAAACGAAGGCACCGGTGCGCAAAGCCTCGCGGCAGTCGGCCGGGACGGCAGCGCTTACGGCGCTACGCCTGTTGCTCAAGCCGAACAAGCGCGGCAGCGGCGTATCCGCCGAAACCGGCTATCTGGCGAAAAGCGTGGGCCAGGACCTGCAAGTTTTGCTGGTCACGCTCACCGAGCTGGGGTTGGCGTTGCCCGCCACCGAGGAGCACAAGCCCTCGTTCGTGGTGCAGGCCGATGAGATTTATTGGCTCAACAAAAACCCGAAGGACGGATCGGTTTGGCTCAACGCCAAGGCCGCCAAAAGCGCGGTCAAAAAAACCGGCGGCACCGCCAAACCGCGCATTAAGAAACCGGTGGCTGAGGAGTAATACCACTTCGTGTTCTAGCAGCCCGTCGGACTGAAAAAAGCGGGTTCGGGCCAAGTCCCCGGCCCGCGCGCCAACTTTGAGTGTGGCGGATAGATTTTGGGGCCTAAAATACTCCTTCGGGCTGTGGCCCGTTGGATTAGGGCGGTTAATCAATGGCGCGTCCGGATTTTTTTGGTGTTTGAGGGTTGGTTTTCCTGCGTTGGCGAGGTTAGGCCGGCCGCAGTTTGGCGTTGAGGCGATGAAGACGCTTAAAGTTGTAGGCCAGGCACACCAGCTCCCATTCGAGGGATACTTTTTCCAGTCCGCGCATTAAAAAACGTCGGAAGCCGAGCGCCTCTTTTATAATACCAAAAATCGGTTCAATGGTTTCTTGCCGTAGTTTATATAACGCTCGTCCGGCGGCCGTAGCGGTGCGGTGGATCATGCGTTCGGCGAAGCTCGCCTCGGGGCCCGGTTGCGGCGGGTCTTCGTGCTGTTCGAGTTGGGCGATCGTGCGGCCATGCGGCTCCCGTTTCATCGCTGCATATACAGTTACGCCCGTTGTGGTTGCGTCCGGTGCGGACTCGGCCTTTGTCACCGCCGCTTCACTCACAAAACCACTGTCAATCAGTACGTTCGCCACCTCAATATGTTGCGCGATGGCCGCCAGGTTTGGCTCAAGCTGCTGTTTATCATTGGGCGCATTACAGACCCGCGCACCGACGATCAGGCGCGAGTCGGTGTCGGCCCCGGCTTGTGCATTATAACACTGCTGGAAGCCGTTGCCCGTTTTCATAATCCGGCTGACTTCATCGGTCAGGTTGACCTGGTCTTTCGTGCCCGGAGTGGGGTCGGGCTGAACGGGAACTGGGCCACGCGGTTTTTTACCCGTGTCGGCTTCGGACGCGGAGCGTTTTGCCATTTTAGCTTCATACTCAGCTTGTTCCGCCTGAAACCGCAGATGCGCCCGGGCCTCGATTTCCGCCTTGGCCTTGGCCAACGTCGCCTTGCGCTCCTCGCGCCGCTGGATCTCTGCGGGGATCGTCAACCCGTCTTGCAGCGGGATCGCGTCCGCAGCGTCGGCTTTGCGCAACAGTTCAGCGATTTCCAGATCAAGGACTTCCATCGTCTTAACCGCATGGGCATAACTCACCGCCGAGTGCTTGCTGGCGTTGGCAAGTATTTTGGTGCCATCGACGGCCACCGTGACGTTGCCGATCTTTAACACTCCGCACGCCGCAGACATCTGAAGTAATTGAGCAAAAGCTTTTTGCACCAATTTCCGGTTCTCCCGGCGGAACGTGCAAATCGTATCGTGGTCGGGGTGCGTGTCGGCACAGAGCAGGCGCACTGCCACGTTTTCATAGGTCGTGCGCTCAATTTGGCGGCTGGAAAAAACTCCCGTCGCGTAACTGTAAGTCAGTAAACTCAGGAGCATCGACGGCGGGTATTGCGCACTGCCGCTCCCACGCTGATTTACGGACACCGAACTGACGTCGATCAAGTCAACCGCATCGATGACAAAATGCACCAAGTGATCCGGCTTCACCCAATCCCGCAGGTCGGGCGGCAGCAGTAACGGAGTGCGCCGATCAATTATAACGAACTTGGTTGCCATGGAACTACTTAGTTACGCTTTTAATTGGTAGTCAATATAATAAAAATATTTAATGCGTTTATTTTTCCAAGTCCGACAGGCTCCTAGGTGGGCTTAATTAACCGGGTTCATGGGGGAGCGAATACTAGTGGGAAAACACCCTGAGCTCACGCTCAAGGCCACGAGGAGTATCTACGCGAAGAGTGTGTACACGAAGAGTATGTACGCGAAGAGTATGTACGCGAAGAGTGTGTACACGAAGAGTATGTACGCGAAGAGAGTGTATACACGAAGCGCGTGGCCTTAAGCGTGAGCTCAAGGATGCCGTAAGCCTCACTTGAACGCTAATGGGTATAAGTCGGAAGCCTCGCCTGAACGGCCGAAGCTCAACCGATGCAGGCTGGAAACCTGCGCTACGTTCCCGAAGCGGACTCAGCGCGAGATATCGCGCTGAGTAAGCACCTTGAAGCCATGGTGGTTGAGCGACTGCGCGGCCACGTCGGCATCCTCAATGTTGAGTGCCAGCGCCGACTTGCCCTCGGGGCGCTTAATAAAACTGTAAACGTAGTGGATGTTGATCTCCGCCTCGAGCAACGCGGAGAGCACCCCTTTGAGATCACCTTCATCATTGATTTCAACCGCGAGAACATCGACCTCGGTATAAGGGAAATCGTTGTTGATCATTAATTCACGGGCGCGGTCGGGGTCATCGACGATGACCCGCAGAATCGAGCTGTCCGTCGTGTCGAGCACGGTCAGCGCCATCACGTGGACGTTGTTGTTTTTAAGCAGCGCGGTCAGGTCGTAGAGACGGCCGACGCGATTTTCGGCAAAAACGGAAAACTGCTTAACCGGATCGGCGGCGATGGAAATATTCGTGGAAGCCATGTTGAGCGGTGCGCAGAAACGTGCGTAATTAATAGTGCGGGTCAATGGCGCTGCTGAGTAGGCCGTGACCGACAGGAAAGCAGCACAAGGCGAGATCTTTGGTGAAGACAACTGCCAGCCGGATGCACCCGACAGCGACGCTCCATCTTTCTACTTACTCTCTTCACGTTTCTGATTCTGCCGCTTGGTATAAACGCGCAGCCAACCTGCGTGCCCAATGCTCCGTTAATCGCCATTCTCAAGGCCTATCCGTCTGAGATGGAGGCCATGATCAAAGCCTTCGACCTCACCGGCCCTGGATTTACCTCCAAGGTGGTAAGCGGATTTCCGTTTTTACCGGAGCGGTAAAATAATGGATAGGTTAATCTTGCGCCAGCTTCCCCCGCTTGAAGCATGACCCGCGTGCAACAGGATCGCCCTAGCTCGACCGCCAGACTCATCGCCCGCTGCACCTTGCTCGCCGCGTCCGATGAGAGGCTGCGGCCGCTTGTGCCCGCCGGTGCGATCGCCCCAATCGAAACATTGCTCACCAGGATTGGAGATGACTCGTGGTTCGGATTTGCCCGACGCCACACTTTGACCCGAGCGCTTCTCCTCGCGGGCGAACTCCTCGTCCTACCCGGCATCATCGCCCACTACCTCGCTCGTAAAAGTTGGCTCGAAGCCCGCGCGTCCGCCGCTTTATCCGCCGGTTTCGAGCAAGTAGTCGTCCTCGGCGCCGGTTTTGATACCCTCGCCTGCCGCCTTCACTCAGCTCATCCAACGGTCCGTTTCTTTGAACTCGATCATCCCGCCACGCAGCAACCAAAAGCCGACGCGCTCAAGGTCGCATCCAACCTCGTATTTCTTCCCGCCGATCTCGCCCGCGTCTTGCCGTCTTCCATTTTGCTCGCCGCCCCCCGCTTTGATTCGCGCCGCCGCACCTTCATCGTGGCCGAGGGTCTCTTGATGTATTTCGCCGAGACTCGCGTGCGGGAAATCCTCTCCGACCTCACCCGGCTGCCCGCCGCTCAGGTCGCCTTTACTTTCATGGCCCCGGGTGCAGATGGCCGCGCCGCATTCCGCGGCGGCAGCCCCGCCATCGGCGCATGGCTCCGTTTCCGCCGCGAGCCTTTCGCTTGGGCCCTTGAACCCACGCGTCTCACCGCGTTCCTGATCCCGCTCGGCCTTCACCCGCTCGCCACCGCCGCAGCGGCCGAACTTCGCGCCGAGGTGCTCGCACCTGCCGGCCTAGCCACCATTGCTCTCGCTGAGGGTGAACACCTCTGCCTCGCTTCCACCGCGCCGTGAACTACCCGCTCCTCGTCAACGATCTCCACTCCGGGCTAAACGCCACCCGCGTCGCCCGTGTGCTCATGCCTTGCGGCGTAGCCGAGATTTCCGCCGCCATCCTCGCGGCCCAAGCAGCCGGTGCCCAGCTCTCGGTCAGCGGCAGTCGCCACGCCATGGGTGGACAACAGTTCGGCACCGACACTTGGCTTCTCGACCTCCGCAGCCATGCCGCCATTCGCCACTTCGACGCAGCGCGAGGCCTCGTCACCACCGACGCCGGCATCGATTGGCCTGCCCTCATCGCCGGCTGCGCCGCACTCCAAGCTCCGGCCGCCGCCCAGAAATGGGGGATCCGCCAAAAACAAACGGGGGCCGACCGCCTCACCCTCGGGGGCGCCCTCTCCGCCAACATCCACGGCCGCGGCCTTCGTCTTCCGCCCATCGTCGGCGACGTCGAGGCTTTTACCCTCATCGGCCCCGATGCCATCCCGCTCCATTGCTCACGCACCAAGAATCCCGACCTCTTCCGCCTCGCGATCGGCGGCTACGGGATATTCGGCGTCATTGCCGACGTCACGCTTCGGCTCATGCCACGCGTGCCCGTTGAGCGTCGCGTCGAAATCCTCACCTTGGACGAACTCGTCCGCGTGCCCGAGGAACGCGACACCACTGATTGGCTCTTCGGCGACTTCCAATACTCCATCGACGAGCGCTCGCCCGACTTCCTTCATCGCGGCGTCTTCTCCGCCTATCGTCGCTGCGCAGAGCCGCCTCCGCCGCCCGACCTCACCCAGCGCCAGTTGCGCGAATCCGACTGGGAGGAACTCCTCTGGCTCGCCCACACCGACCGGGCGAAAATTTGGGACGTTTACTCCGGTTTCTATCTCTCAACTCAAGGTCAGCGCTACTGGAGCGACACCCACCAGCTCAGCGTTTATCCCGACAACTACCACGTCGCCCTTGACCGCCGACTTGGCTCGCCGTGCAAGTGCAGCGAGATGATCTCTGAACTCTATGTGCCCCGCGCCGCACTGCGCGAATTCATGGGCCGCGCCGCCGAATTGCTCCGCTCCGGCACGACGCCCGTGATCTATGGCACCATCCGCCTGATCGAACGCGACACCGAGACGCTGCTCGCGTGGGCGCGCGAGCCGTGGGCCTGCATCATCTTCAATCTTCACTGCGAGCACACACCCGCCGGCCTAGCCCGCGCTGCCGACGCCTTTCGCGCCCTCATCGACATCGCACTTTCTCTCGGAGGCAGCTACTACCTCACCTACCATCGCTGGGCCACCCGAGCCCAAGTCGAGGCGGCCCACCCGCATTTTCGCGAGTTTCTGGCCGAGAAACAATCCCGCGACCCTGGAGAGGTCTTTACCAGCGACTGGTATCGGCACCACCGTGATCTTTTCGCCTCGGCACCGTGAAGCTGCGCGAGCCCGCTACATTCTGGACCGACTGCGGCCTCGCTGCCTGGAGCGCGTGTCTGGCTGCATTATTGGTCATGCGATCAACCGGTCCACTTTCATCAGGGCTTACATGGTGGGTCGCCGCGTTTGTCACCTGTTTTCTAGCAGCAACCGCGGGCGCAGTTCATCACGGCCTTGGTCACGGGCTTTCGCCCGCAATCAACCGGTCCACATGGCAACTCACCTTGCTTTCCCTCATCGGCACCGGGTTTTGCCTCACACAAATCGCTGCACTGAACATATTCCAAGGAACAGCGCTTAGCCTGGCACAATTTGCAGCGACCATCGTGACCGCGATCCTAGCCGCTATCGCACGACGTACCGAAAAATTTTCGGTGGCGATCTTCGCCTACGGCTTCGGTCAACTCTTGGTGCTGATGTCCGCCGTCCTCACACGCGAAGCCCAACCGCCGCCCCGACTCCCGTGGTTGGCCGCAGCAGTTGCCACCTCCGCACTCGCGGCCGGAGTTCAATTCTTTCGGTTGGGGCCAAGCCGTCATTTCAATCACAACGACCTCTATCACTTAGTTCAGGCGATCGCGCAGGGTGCTTTCTATTTTGCAGCGGCTACTTATTGAAAGTGCCGCTGAGATTCTCGCTCCTATAGAGCAGATGGGATCATCATTACTTTTTTCCTATCCGTAACGCGGGCGAGTGCAAACGCGCTGCCATTCGCGCGGTAAACCCACGTCAGCCGCTATGGTCGCTAAAATCCAGTATCAGTAGCTCGCCGTTCCGTTCGGCACTCCCCCGGCCCGAAAGGAGCCGCGAGCAATCTTAGACTAGGCTAAACAACTTGCTTCGGACGTGGCAGTTACCTGACTTGCGAGCAACCGATGCAGTCGAAAACCGCCCACCACCATGCCGCCAACCAGCGCCGCGCCGAAGCCAGTGCGCGCCTGGTGGTGCGTGGCATGGCGCTCAATCTCGGGCTCGCCGTCGTCAAGTTCGCCGGAGGCATCCTCGGTAATACGTACGCCCTAATCGCCGACGGCGTCGAGTCGCTGCTCGACGTGTTTTCCTCGGCACTGGTCTGGGCCGGGTTCCGCGTGGCGGCGCGTCCGCCGGACGAAAACCACCCCTACGGTCATGGCAAAGCCGAGCCTTTGGCCGCCATGGCGGTGGGCCTGGTCGTGTTCGGGGCCGCCATCTGGATCGGCGTGCATGCAGTGCGGGAGATTCTGAATCCGCACCCCGCGCCGCATTGGGCAACCCTGCCGTTACTCGCCGGTATTGTGGTTGTTAAAACCTGGTTTTCGCGACGCGTGGCCAAAGTCGGCGAACAAGAGGGCAGTACCGGGCTGGGCGTGGAGGCGTGGCACCATTACGCCGACGCGCTGACCTCGGCGGCGGCCTTCGTGGGCATCGCGGTCGCGGTGACCTGCGGACCCGGCTATGAGGCGGCCGACGACTGGGCGGCGCTGGTCGCCTGCGTCGTGATTTTATTCAACGGCGTGGCGATGTCCCAGCGTGCCTTAGCCGACGTGATGGACACGGCCGTGCCGGTGGAGCTGGAGACGGCGGTCCGCTGCATCGCGCGGGCTGTGGACGGGGTTTACGCGCTGGACAAATGCCGGGTGCGCAAGAGCGGGCTCAGCCACCTCGTCGACATCCACGTGGTGGTCGATCCGATGTTAACGGTGCGCCAGGGCCACGTGATCGCCCACGCCGTTTCGGATGCGCTGCTGCACTCGGCGCTGCACATCACCGATGTATCGGTGCACATCGAGCCAGCCGAGGGCGTGGACCGGCGCGGGTAGGCGGTGAATACCCTTTCGCGCTTAAGATGGGCCTAGGAAAACGGGTCACGAGGAAGCGGATGCCTTTGGGCAAACACCTTGAGCTCACGCTCAAGGCCACGAGGACCTCCGACCGAACAACATTCAACATCCAACGTTCAACATCCAACATCCAACGTTCAACATCCAACATTCAACCGCCCGCCCCAACCCCTCTGCACTCCGATTTGAACGTTGGATGTTCAATGTTGGATGTTGAACGTTCTCCGCCTCCCCCTCCGCAATCGTTCTCGTTCTCTTAATCCTACTCGTTCTCTTTCGCTTTCGCTCGAATTCGGCTGCCGAGCTGGAGCTCAGCGCTCCCAGGCCTCCCCCCTCAGCCCCACCAACCCGTTTTGCCGTTTGCTCGTTGGCACGGGGCAGGCTTAGGTTGCACCCATGTTCGCCCGGTCCACCGACAAACCGCTCAGTAAAAACCCCAACTTGCTCAAGTGGGTCGCCAAAATGGCCGCCCTCACCCAGCCCGCCGCCATCCACTGGGTAGACGGTTCCGAGGAGGAAAACACCGAGCTGTGCGCCCAAATGGTGGCCGCCGGCACGTTGATCAAACTCAACGAGGAGCTCTGGCCGGGTTGCCACTACGCGCGCTCCGACCCCAGCGACGTGGCCCGCGTCGAGGACCGCACTTTTATCTGCTCGCTGTCCAAGGACAACGCCGGCCCGACCAACAACTGGGTCGACCCGTTTGTGATGCGCAAAACCCTCAAAGCCCGTTTCCAGGGCTGCATGGCGGGGCGCACGATGTACGTGTTACCCTTCAGCATGGGCCCGGTCGGCTCGCCCCTGGCGCAGATCGGCGTGCAGTTAACCGACTCTCCCTACGTGGTGGTCAACATGCGCATCATGGCGCGCATCGGCCTGCCGGTTTTCCAGCAGATCGACAACGACGGTAAACGCGTGGTGCCGTGCATGCATTCGGTGGGCGCGCCGCTCGCCCCGGGCCAAACCGACGTGCCTTGGCCGTGCAACCCGGACAAGTACATCGTCCATTTCCCCGAAACGCGCGAAATCTGGTCCTACGGCTCCGGCTACGGCGGCAACGCGCTGCTGGGCAAAAAGTGTTTCGCCCTGCGCATCGCCTCTAACATGGCCCGTGACGAGGGCTGGATGGCCGAGCACATGCTCATCCTCGGCCTCGAAAACCCGCAGGGTGAAAAAACCTACGTCGCCGCCGCCTTCCCCAGTGCCTGCGGCAAGACCAACTTCGCCATGCTCATCCCGCCCGCGCCGTTTTTGGCCAAGGGCTGGAAGATCTGGACCGTGGGCGACGATATCGCGTGGCTCAAACCCGACGCCAACGGCCGCCTCCACGCCATCAATCCGGAAGCCGGCTTTTTCGGCGTCGCTCCCGGCACCTCGCTGAAAACCAACCCCAACGCCATGGCGGCGCTGGCCAAAAACACGATTTTCACCAACATCGCCCTCACGCCCGAAGGCGGCGTGTGGTGGGAAGGCATGACGGACACCTCGCCCGCCGCACTCACGGATTGGCAGGGCAAACCGTGGACGCCCGCCCTCGCCAAGGAAACCGGCGCCAAGGCCGCGCACCCCAACGCGCGTTTCACCGCGCCCGCCGCGCAATGCCCGACCATCGATCCGGCGTGGGAATCGCCCGAGGGCGTGCCGATCAGCGCGCTTATCTTTGGCGGCCGCCGCGCGAGCACCATCCCGCTGGTTTATCAGGCGTTTAACTGGAGTGCCGGGGTTTACGCGGGCGCCACCATGGGATCGGAGATGACTGCGGCGGCAGCCGGCACGATTGGCAAAGTGCGCCGCGACCCGTTCGCCATGCTGCCGTTCTGCGGTTACCACATGGGCGACTACTTCCGCCACTGGATCTCGATGCAGAAAAACCTCAGCGAGACGCCGCGTATTTTCAGCGTGAACTGGTTCCGCAAGGGAGCCGACGGCGCGTTCCTGTGGCCCGGGTTCAGCGATAACATGCGCATTCTTAAATGGATCGTGGAGCGGTCGCGCGGTCGCGCCTGTGCCCGCGAGACGCCGGTGGGCTGGCAACCGCGCTTTGAGGACATCGATTGGACCGGCAGCGAGTTCACCGCGGAGAAGTTCGACGCCCTACAAGTGATCGACCGCGCCGCGTGGCGCGCCGAAGTGATCGGGCACGAGGAGCTGTTCATCGACCTGCATGCGCATTTACCCAAAGAGATGATCTTCGAGCGCGAGCTGCTGATTTGCCGGCTTTGAGAGTAGCGCAGACTTCCCAGTCTGCATCCGGGGAGCTGGCCGGGCTGTATCGATGCAGACTGGAAGTCTGCGCTACTTGATCAGTCGAACCCGGACGACACGGAGGTCGTCCCTCCGCAATCGTTCTCGTTCTCTTACTCCTACTCGTTCTCTCGCAACTCCGCCTTTTCCTCCGCGGGAGGGCCCACCTCCGTGGGGGTTCGAAAAAAGTAGCGCAGACTTCCAGTCTGCATCCGGGGCGCTGGCCGGGCTGTATCGGAGCAGACTAGAAGTCTGCGCTCTGGAGTTTGGCCCCTGACTAGTCGAACGCAGATCAGCCGAATCCTTGAGCTCACGCTCCAGGCCACATGATTCGCGAACACACTCCTTGTGGCCTTGAGCGTGAGCTCAAGGTCTGGAGTTTGGCCGTTTAGTAGAGTAGAGAGAGCCGCGCGTCGGTAACCCGTCAGCGCGACCCTCCCCCTCGTCAAACCGTGCAAGCGGTTTTCCCGCACACGGCTTACCGAGTCCCCATTCTTTCGGTTTGGTTTCAGCGGAGTTCATTGCTTCCAAGCCGCCGTAAGCGGCCAGTGCCATAGTTTGTATTGACCATGCAAACGGTCGTCGGTGAAGAACTCGAAGAGTCCGTGGGTGCGGCTATACTTTCGCCACAGCCACCGCCGCAACCGGTTGCGCACAAAAGCCTGCTGGTTACTAAACACGTGCGTGCTGTTGCCGTAATGAAACGCCGTCGCCCAACCGCGAGTGATTTGGTTGACCTTGCGGACCACCGCCACCGCCGGTTGGTTGCGCGTTCGCACATCTAGCTCCATCCGCACTTTGTCGCGTAACTTGGCCAGACTTTTCGCACTGGGTTCCACGTGCGGATACCTTCGTTTGCTCTTCATGCCTTGCCGCCATGCGACGGAAAAACCGAGGAACTCAAAGCCTTCCTTTCGTGTATCCACCAGTCGGGTTTTCTCTTCGTTGAGCTTTAACTTACGTGCCTCCAGCCACCGTTTCAGTCGCGTTTGCAGCCCCGCCCCTTGACCCGGTTTGCACAGGATCAGGAGGTCGTCGGCGTAACGCACCATCGTCGGCTTTTGTTCGCACTTCTCATTCACCGCATGATCGAGGTCGTTGAGGTAGAGGTTCGCCAGCAGAGGCGATATAACTCCGCCTTGTGGCGTGCCACACCGGTTCGCGCTCACCTTGCGGCACCCCGTGTCCCGGTCCTCTTCCACGATGGGTGCGCGCAGCCACGTTTTTATTAAACGCAACACACTCCCATCGCTCACCCGTTTGGCCACCAATTGCAGGAGTTCGCGGTGCGGGATCATATCGAAGTAGCTCGATAAATCCGCGTCCACCACCTCCACCTTTCCGCTCAGCAGGGCCTCTTTAACTTTGTCCATCGCCTGATGGGTCCGGCGTTTCGGCCGGTAGGCGTAGGAGTGGTCATGGAAGTCCGCCTCCCAGATGGGTTGCAACACGATCGCCGCCGCACTTTGCACCACACGGTCTTTTACCGTGGGGATGCCCAGCGCACGACGTTTGGTCCTGGCCTGATCCTTCCATATATAGACGCGCAGGACCGGACTGGGTCGGTAGGTTTTCGTTCGCATTTCCTCCGCCAGCGCAAGCAGCCATGCCGCCCGATAGGCTTCGTTCTTTGCGAGCGTTTCCACCTCGAACCCGTCCACTCCCGGCACGCCGTCATTGGCGATCACCTGATCGAGCGCATCCGACAGAATGTCCTGCCGATACAGCTCTCCATACAAACTATAGAACCGCCAATGCGGCTCCGCTTTTGCTTTCCGATATAGCACACGTTGCAGCTTCCGAACCTTCGGTGACGTTTTTATCCAGAGTTCATCACCCCAGCCATCGTCGGGTCCTTTGCCGCTCTGTGATGCGTGGGAACAAGTGCCCTCCCTTCGCTCCCCGGCGGTTTTAATGTCCGCTAGATCATCACTACTATGGAGGTCTCCGACTCCTGCCACGGCCCGTCCGGCCTTACGAGGTTTTGCCGCGCTTGTGCCGGTGGTTGAGGCATCGCAAGACGCCCCACCGCCGCAGGTCTCACCACTTAACCTAACGACCTTTCCCACCCCGCCGCCCCCGCTGACTCCGCCGACGTGTTGATCGGAAATCAACGATTTAGGTCCTACGTCTTTGCGAGACTGCCTTTTCCGATCCTTGCAGGCTTCACCGTTCAGGTAGCGGCTGGACTCGTCGGTTGTTTCGGTAACGGAGCTCATTGGATGGGGTTCACCTTCGTTGCGGCTGACTGGTTCGGGCACACGGTCGTGCTTTCCGGCGAGGCCTCGCGGCCTGCATCCGTGACCGGGCCCTTCGACCGCGAATCGTTAAATTCGGCCGAACAGACTTTCACTGTTATGGTTGTTAGTTTCATGGTCGCACACCTGAATTCCGAAGTTCAAACCAACCACAGATTACACAGATTACACAGATACAATCCCTTAGGAGGTAAACGGACTCAGCTTGATTCCCTTTTTTTTCATCCTGTCTTCAAATTCAGTAACACTCTGTTATCTGTGCTCATCTGTGAATTCCGTGGTTAAAACTTCGGCGTTCGGGTTTAACTCGTGCCAAGAACCATACAGGTGCTGCGCATCATGTATGGCGATCTGAGCTGATCACTCCGGAGAGTTTCGCAGACTTCGCAACAGCCACCCTCACGTCAACGAACTCATCGAAACCCATGCCGTTGCTACCTGCGGTACGATTCTACCTTAGCTGGGGGGGGATCTCAACTCGTTTTGGGGCCAAACTCCAGGGAGCAGACTGGAAGTCTGCGCTACTTGATCAGTCGAACCGGGACGACACGGAGGTCGTCCCTCCGCAATCGTTCTCGTTCTCTTACTCCTACTCGTTCTCTCGCAACTCCGCCTTTTCCGCCGCGGGAGGGCCCACCTCCGTGGGGGTTCGAAAAAAGTAGCGCAGACTTCCAGTCTGCATCCGGGGCGCTGGCCGGGCTGTATCGATGCAGACTGGAAGTCTGCGCTACTTTTTTCCGGACCCGGAATCGCCCCTAAACGCGGTCTTCCATTCAGAAAAACGATCCGAGCGCCCCCTTCGACGCCAAGAACTGCGCAGGCGTTGGCAACCCCCGCCGAGCGGCGGCAGCGGGATTCAGGCACAGTGAGCGCCTTCTATCATGGCCAAATCAATGTCCCCCTCTCCGTGTTACGTGCCGACGCCCTCCAGCGGAATCGAACTTTTACGGAAATACTCCGGGCCGGTGCCTCGCTACACCTCGTACCCCACGGCCAACCATTTCACCGAAGACCTCGCCGCCTTCAATCCGGTCTCCCTGCTCAAGCTGGATAACCAGCCGGGCGCCGGCCCCCTGTCGCTCTACATCCACCTTCCGTTTTGCCAGAGCCGCTGCTGGTTCTGCGGCTGCACCAACCTGGTCACCAGCCGCCAGGATTCGGCCGACACCTACCTTGACGACCTCACCAAGGAAGTCGCCCTGACCACGCCCTACATCGACCCGGCGCGCACCGTCACCCAGCTCCACCTCGGCGGCGGCACACCGACTTTTTTAACCGCGAGCCAGTTGCGCCGCCTCGGGCAGATTTTCCACGACGCCTTCCGGTTCACCACCGACGCCGAGATCTCGGTAGAAATCGACCCTCGCCACCTCGAACCGGACCAAGTCGCCGCGCTCTACGACCTCGGTGCGCGCCGCGCCTCGCTGGGCGTCCAGGACACCGATCCAGCCGTGCAACTGGCCATCCACCGGGTCCAGCCGCCCGCGCTCAACGAACGTGCAGTCAATTTGTTGCGCAATGCCGGCTTTACCTCGATCAACATCGACCTGATCACCGGGCTGCCCAAACAGACCGTTTCTACCTTTGCCCGCACGATCGACGACGTGCTCGCGCTCGCGCCCAACCGCCTGTCGGTTTTCAGCTACGCCCATGTGCCGGGACTCAAGCCCTCGCAGCGCATTTTCGACCAACAAGGAACGCTGCCCAGTGCGGATGAAAAGCTGCGCATGCAGGTGCTCGCCAAGGAGCGCCTTCTGGCCGCCGGCTACGTCGAAGTCGGCATGGACCATTATGCTCGGCCCGACGACGAGCTGGCGGTGGCGCTGCGCGAACAGGCGCTGCACCGCAATTTCCAAGGTTACAGCACGCGGGCAGGCGCATCGCTTTACGGTTTTGGCATCTCGGCTATTTCGACCACGCCCGACGGCTACCGCCAAAACGACAAGAACCTGGCGACGTACCGCACCCGGCTGGCCAAAGGCGAACTACCGGTCACCCGCGGCTGGCGCCTCACCGAAGAAGACCACCGCCGGAAGACCATTGTCATGGCTATCATGTGCGAGCGCCGGCTGGATTTCCCCGCGCTGTCCGCCAAACTCGGCGTCGAGGTGGAGCAGGAGTATGCAAACGAGCTGGCCTCGCTGGCCGATCTGGAGGCCGACGGCATCGTCGTGCGCACAGCGGACGGCCTGACGGTGACGGACGCGGGCCAGCCGTTTGTGCGCGTGGTGGCGGCGCGCTTCGACGCCTACCTAAAGACCGGCACCGCCGCCTACCATTCGCGCGCGGTGTGAGCGGAAACCGGAGCATTACAAACAGCTCACAAGTAATTAGTAACAGTTAAGTTTCCGCCTCCATCGGCCCTGCGGAATCAACGGAATACTTCGAGCCTTTTAGCCGCAAAAGATCGCAGAGAACGCAAAGGTCGATCCGTCTGCATTTCTATGCGTTCTTTGCGATCCTTCGCGGCCAAACTGCCTTGGTTTAATCCGTAAGGCCCATGTGACCGCAGCGAAGTCGTGCGGCCCCTTAACGCCAGCGTTTGATTTTTCGGCGGAAGCGGTGTTCTTCTTCGCCCCACGTGGCCTCCGCTCCCGCCAATTCCGACACCCTGACCGGCGTTCTTGAACGCATTATCTTCTTCAACGAGGAGAACCACTACACGATCGCGGACTTCCGCCCCGACTCCGCCGAGGGCAAGGACGCCAAGGTCACCATCACCGGCGCGCTGCCCGGCGTGCAATGCGGCGAAACCCTCCACCTGCGCGGCACCTGGACCAAACACGCCCAGCACGGCGACCAGTTTAAAATCGACGCCTTCCGCTCTGAGCTGCCCTCCAGCGTCTACGGCATCCGTAAGTACCTCGGCAGCGGCCTGGTCGAGGGCATCGGTCGGGCCTACGCCAACAAGATCGTCGACGCCTTTGGCACGGCCACTTTTCACGTTCTCAGTCAGGAATCAGGCAAACTGCGCGACGTGCCCGGCATCGGCAAAAAACGCGCCACCGCCATCAAGAAGGCCTGGGACGACCAGCGCGCCTTCCGCGAGCTCTACATCTTCCTGCAAACCTACGGCGTCACCACCGGCCAGTGCGTGAAGTTGATTAACAAATACGGCAGCGAGGCCAAACGCGTGCTCACCACCGAGCCGTACCGCGTCGCCCGCGAGATCGACGGCATCGGCTTCAAAACCGCCGACCGCATCGCCATCAACCTGGGCTACGCCAACGACGCCCCGCCGCGCCTCGACGCCGGCCTGCTCTTCGCCATGGAAACGCTCCAGGAGGAGGGCCACACCGCGCTACGCGAGGCCGATCTGATCGACTACGCGACCCCGCTGCTCGAAACCGAAGCGCGTTTCCTTGAAGCCCGCCTTGTGGCCCTGGTCGACGCCCGCCAGTTGGTGAGTCACGCCCCCGCCGGCGTGGACAACCCGCTGCCCGGTTCGGCGCTGTTGCAACTACCCGTCAACGACCGCGCCGAGCAAAAGATCTCCGCCACCGTCGTCCGCCTGGGCAAAGTCGGCAGCGGACTGCCGCCGATCAAGGCAGACGCCGCAGTCGAGTGGGCCGAAAAAAAAGCCGGTTTCGCCTTCGCCGACCAGCAGCGCGTCGGCCTGAAAAACGCGCTCGTATCCAAGTTCTCAATTCTCACCGGCGGGCCCGGTACGGGCAAAACTAGTATACTGCGCGCCTTGGTCGAAATCCTCAAAGCCAAGAAGGTGCGCGTGCACCTCGCCGCACCCACCGGCCGTGCCGCCCAGCGCCTGTCCGAAACCACCGGCGGCTTCGCCTCCACCATCCACCGCCTACTCAAGTTCGATCCCTCCAAAGGCGGCTTTGTCGCCAACGAACACCAGCCCCTTGCCACCGACTTCCTCATCGTTGACGAGGCCTCGATGCTCGACACCCGCCTCGCCTCCGCGCTGCTCCAGGCCGTGCCCTCGCGCGCCCACCTGCTGCTGGTCGGCGACATCGACCAACTTCCCTCCGTCGGCGCGGGCAACGTCCTCAAGGATCTGATCGCCACGCAACAGGTGCCCGTGACCCGCCTCAACGTCATCTATCGCCAAAATGGCCAGAGCCAGATCGTCACCACCGCCCACGCCATCAACGCCGGCGAACCCGGCCTGCCTCCCTCCGTCAACGAGGTGGCAGCCGCCCAGGCCTGGAGCGACCTCACGTTCATTGTCGCCGAATCGGCCGAGGACTGCGTGCGCAAAACCATCCAGCTGTGCACCGAGTTCATCCCCGCGCACTACCCGTGGTTCAAACCCATTGGCGACGTGCAGATCCTTGCGCCCATGCACAAGGGCGTCGCCGGGGTCAGCAACCTCAACGTGCAGCTCCAGGCCGCGCTCAATCCCCACGCCAAAGGCCTGCGCGGCCCGCACGGCGAATACCGCCCCGGCGACAAGGTCATCCAGCTCAAAAACAACTACGACAAGAGCCTGTTTAACGGCGACATCGGCGCGATCCTCTCCGTCGACACCGAGGCCGGCACGCTCACGGCGAAGTTCGACGGTGACGAGCACGTGTTTGACCGCGGCGAGTTCGCCAATCTCGCGCCCGCCTACGCGATCAGCATCCACAAGTCGCAGGGCAGTGAATACCCGGTGGTGATCGTGCCGCTGCTCAAGGGCCACTTCATGATGCTTCAGCGCAACCTGCTCTACACCGCGATCACGCGCGGCAAAAAAAAGGTGTTTATCGTCGGCGAACCGGCCGCTTACGGCATGGCGGTGCGCAACAACGAGGCGCGCGACCGGTCCACCCACCTGCGTGAAAAAATCGCCGCACTCACCGGCAAACCCTGATGACTCCGACAAGTAGCGCAGGCTTCCCTGCCTGCATCTGCTTTACGCTCAAAGCAGACTGGAAGTCTGCGCTACTTTTTGGCGTATCTGGCTACTTAAAACGCTCCACATCCACCGCTTCGTTTGGTTACGCAGAGCCTCCTATTTTCCCTAAAAAATGAAACGCCCGCGCCACACCGCCCGTCAGACCGCCGCCTTTTACCCGCCGCCTAGCCCGGCCCCGGTGCGCCTTTCGCGTTGTCGGCTGCTGATCGTCATCGACGACCGCCCGATCCAAAATGCGGTCTGGGCCGATTTTCATGCCGCACGTAAACGCGTCGAAAAGGCCGCCCGCGACCTGCATCGCCACGAACAAACCGACACCCCCGCCTTCAACTCGTGGCTGCACGGAACGTTCCCCCAGCTCGTCACCGCACTGCGTGAACTCAGCGCCGAAGTGGAGCGCAAAGGCCGCGACGTCGAGCAAGCCCAGTTCACCGCTTCGATGACCGGCCGCTCGGTTAAAAAAGTCTGGCGCGAGCACCGCGACTACGAGGCCGACCCCGAGGCCTACGAACGCGCCCACCCGCAGCCCGAACCAGCCGCCGCCGACGACTCCCGGCGACCGCACGGCGACCCCACCCAACCCGACGATTCGGACGACGAATTCGAGGATTTTTTCAAAGACCTTTTTGGCGATGAGGGTGACGACGGTGATTCGCCTTTCGGCGGAGGACGCCGCTCGGACCGCTCACCAGCCGACCACGGTAACGCCAAAGAGCTCTATCGGCGCCTAGTGCAACACCTCCACCCCGACCGCGGCGGCGAGTGGACCCCGGCGCGCGAACGGCTTTGGCACGAAGTCCAGCAAGCCTGGGCGGCCCGCGATGCCGACTGGCTGGCCCGCCTGGAAATCGAATGGGAAACGGCCAACGACACGGTCAGCCCCGATTCCTCCATCGGGCGGCTGCGGCGGGCGATTGCCGAACTGGATGCGGCGCGCCGTGACACCGAGCGCAAGCTGCGCGATTACCGCAAAATGCCCGCCTGGCGCTTCAGCCTAGCGGAAAACAAACGCCCGCAGCTGTTACGCAACATCGGAGCCTCTCTGCGCGGCGACTTTGAACAACTGAAGCGCCACCTCGCCTACCTCAACGAGACCATCGCCGCGTGGGAAGCGCCCGCCTCCACGCCGCACCAGCGGCGGCGCGGGCGAGGTCGCTAAAGGGGCATCCCTGCATGACCTGCACCTGCCCCAACCCTCCTGAAATAAAACCCAGCGCCGAATGGCACTTAGTTAGGCCCGACCGCCCCAAAGGGGCTTTCTACCACGTATTTCACGCTGCCGCAGTTGGCCAGCCATGCGTCGTTAGGCACAACCGCCCCAAAGGGGCTCTCTACCACAGCCTAGGGCAACGCCCTAGGACTGGAGTTTGGCCCCAAAACGAGTTGAGATCCGTCCCCCCAGCTAAGGTAGAAGCGTACCGCAGGTAGCAACGGCATGGGTTTCGATGCGTTCGTTGACGTGCGGGTGGCTTTTGCGAAGTCTGCGAAACTCTCCGGAGTGATCAGCTCAGATCGCCATACATGATGCGCAGCACCTGTATAGTTCTTGGCACGAGTTAAGTAGAGTAGAGAGAGCCGCGCGTCGGTAACCCGTCAGCGCGACCCTCCCCCTCGTCAAACCGTGCAAGCGGTTTTCCCGCACACGGCTTACCGAGTCCCCATTCTTTCGGTTTGGTTTCAGCGGAGTTCATTGCTTCCAAGCCGCCGTAAGCGGCCAGTGCCATAGTTTGTATTGACCATGCAAACGGTCGTCGGTGAAGAACTCGAAGAGTCCGTGGGTGCGGCTATACTTTCGCCACAGCCACCGCCGCAACCGGTTGCGCACAAAAGCCTGCTGGTTACTAAACACGTGCGTGCTGTTGCCGTAATGAAACGCCGTCGCCCAACCGCGAGTGATTTGGTTGACCTTGCGGACCACCGCCACCGCCGGTTGGTTGCGCGTTCGCACATCTAGCTCCATCCGCACTTTGTCGCGTAACTTGGCCAGACTTTTCGCACTGGGGTCCACGTGCGGATACCTTCGTTTGCTCTTCATGCCTTGCCGCCATGCGACGGAAAAACCGAGGAACTCAAAGCCTTCCTTTCGTGTATCCACCAGTCGGGTTTTCTCTTCGTTGAGCTTTAACTTACGTGCCTCCAGCCACCGTTTCAGTCGCGTTTGCAGCCCCGCCCCTTGACCCGGTTTGCACAGGATCAGGAGGTCGTCGGCGTAACGCACCATCGTCGGCTTTTGTTCGCACTTCTCATTCACCGCATGATCGAGGTCGTTGAGGTAGAGGTTCGCCAGCAGAGGCGATATAACTCCGCCTTGTGGCGTGCCACACCGGTTCGCGCTCACCTTGCGGCACCCCGTGTCCCGGTCCTCTTCCACGATGGGTGCGCGCAGCCACGTTTTTATTAAACGCAACACGCTCCCATCGCTCACCCGTTTGGCCACCAATTGCAGGAGTTCGCGGTGCGGGATCATATCGAAGTAGCTCGATAAATCCGCGTCCACCACCTCCACCTTTCCGCTCAGCATGGCTTCCTTGACCTTATCCATCGCCTGATGGGTCCGACGTTTCGGCCGGTAGGCGTAGGAATGGTCATGGAAGTCCGCCTCTAGGATTGGCTGCAACACGATCACCGCCGCGCTTTGCACCACCCGGTCTTTCACCGTAGGGATGCCCAGCGCACGACGTTTGGTCCTGGCCTGATCCTTCCATATATAGACGCGCAGGACCGGACTGGGTCGGTAGGTTTTCGTTCGCATTTCCTCCGCCAGCGCAAGCAGCCATGCCGCCCGATAGGCTTCGTTCTTTACGAGCGTTTCCACCTCGAACCCGTCCACTCCCGGCACGCCGTCATTGGCGATCACCTGATCGAGCGCATCCGACAGAATGTCCTGCCGATACAGCTCTCCATACAAACTATAGAACCGCCAATGCGGCTCCGCTTTTGCTTTCCGATATAGCACACGTTGCAGCTTCCGAACCTTCGGTGACGTTTTTATCCAGAGTTCATCACCCCAGCCATCGTCGGGTCCTTTGCCGCTCTGTGATGCGTGGGAACAAGTGCCCTCCCTTCGCTCCCCGGCGGTTTTAATGTCCGCTAGATCATCACTACTATGGAGGTCTCCGACTCCTGCCACGGCCCGTCCGGCCTTACGAGGTTTTGCCGCGCTTGTGCCGGTGGTTGAGGCATCGCAAGACGCCCCACCGCCGCAGGTCTCACCACTTAACCTAACGACCTTTCCCACCCCGCCGCCCCCGCTGACTCCGCCGACGTGTTGATCGGAAATCAACGATTTAGGTCCTACGTCTTTGCGAGACTGCCTTTTCCGATCCTTGCAGTCTTCACCGTTCAGGTAGCGGCTGGACTCGTCGGTTGTTTCGGTAACGGAGCTCATTGAATGGGGTTCACCTTCGTTGCGGCTGACTGGTTCGGGCACACGGTCGTGCTTTCCGGCGAGGCCTCGCGGCCTGCATCCGTGACCGGGCCCTTCGACCGCGAATCGTTAAATTCGGTCGAACAGACTTTCACTGTTATGGTTGTTAGTTTCATGGTCGCACACCCGAACGCCGAAGTTTTAACCACGGAATTCACAGATGAGCACAGATAACAGAGTGTTACTGAATTTGAAGACAGGATGAAAAAAAAGGGGATCGAGCTGAGTCCGTTTACCTCCTAAGGGATTGTATCTGTGCAATCTGTGTAATCTGTGGTTGGTTTGAACTTCGGAATTCAGGTTAAACGGCCAAACTCCAGACCTTGAGCTCACGCTCAAGGCCACAAGGGGTGTGTTCGCGAATCATGTGGCCTTGAGCGTGAGCTCAAGGATTCGGCTGATCTTCGTTCGACTAGTCAGGGGCCAAACTCCAGGCCTTGAGCGTGAGCTCAAGGTGTTTGGCACTCTCCTCGCGAACACACTCCCCGTGGCCTTGAGCGTGAGCTCAAGGTATTTGGCTAAAGGTTACCGCACTCCCACGAATCGACTTCGTTTTGCCCATCTTGAACGCAAATGCGTTAAGCCTCCGCCGTCGCAGAAACTCCGGTTTCACCGAGGAATTCGACCGGACTGGCGTAGATCGCCAACACAATGCAGCCGGCGTCACTGGCCACTCGGTGCACAGTACCGGGCGGGTTAACCACCAACGTGCCGCAGCAGGCCGTGAGGTTTTGATCCCGTTGTGAGCCCGCCAACACCAGGATGTGCTCGTAACCGGTGTGCCGATGCAGCGCGACCGAGGCCGCCTCCCGGTAACGCAGCAGCGCGGCGGCCGGCCCGGTGATGCCGTCGCCGTAGAGGCGGTGGATTTCCACCCCCGGCTTGAAGGGCTGCCAGTCGATGCGCTCCTGCCAGTCGGCGATGGTGAACAAATCCTGCAGGACAATCGGTTGGTAGCGTGCGGGAGTGCCGGTGGGCGGGGGCGTCAGGGGGACGGACATCGGTGAGAACTAAATGGGGTTAAAGGGCGGCAAGAACCGTGCCGCTGGAGGCGGTCCAGCCGACGATTCCGCCCTGCGCCCGCACCATGGCGAGCGTGGCCTGTTTGAATTCAGGGAAATAACTCTCGGTGGCGTCCTCGACCAACAGGCACTCAAAGCCGCGGTCGTTGGCCTCGCGCATGGTTGTCTGCACGCAAACCTCGGTGGTAACCCCGGTGATGAGCAGGTGGGTGATGCCTTGGCGGAGGAGCCAGGCTTCGAGATCCGTGCGGCAAAAGGCACCCTTACCCGGCTTGGTCAGGACCAACTCGCCGTCGCGCGGGGCTAGCTCGGCAATAATGCCGTTGCCTGGCTCACCGAGAATGAGGATCCGCCCCATCGGGCCGGGATCGCCGATCTTCACGGAACCGCGGCCGCGCTGGAGCTTGGAGGGCGGGCAGTCGTAGAGGCCCGGCCGGTGGCCTTCGATCGTGTGGACAATCGGCAGCCCGCGCGCACGAAACGCGGCCAGCAGTTCGGCGATGGGCCCGATCGCCGAGCGCAGCAGGGAAACGTCGTTGCCGAGCGCTTCGCCGAAGCCGCCGGGTTCGACAAAATCGCGCTGCATGTCGATCACCACCAGAGCGAGTCGGCGGAGCTCGGGCACTTCAAACGGATAGGGCAGCGCGGCAATGACGGTCATGGTCGAGGTGGATACGTGCAGGCAAAACGGTGCGGGTTAATGTCCGGCCATGTGGTGGCCGATGGTGGTGATGTCCGCGGTGGCCGGGGTGGTTTCATAGACAAACCGGCCGTGGGCGATCACGACAATGCGGTCGGCCAGGGCGAGCAGCTCATCCAAATCCTCGCTGACGAGCAGCACGCCGACGCCCCGGTTGCGCGCCTCGGTGATCTGGCCGTGGATGGTTTCGACAGCTGCGAAATCCAGGCCGAAACAGGGGTTGGCGGCCACCAGCACGCGGGCGGTGCCACTGCCGAGTTCGCGGGCGAGCACGGCGCGTTGCACGTTGCCGCCGGACAGGTCGCCGATGGGTGTGTCGGGCGAACGCGTCTTGATCCCGTAGCGGGCGATCAGCTCGCGCCCTTTGGCGCGGATGCGCGCCTGGCTCACAAAAAATCCGGCGCGCGCCAGCGGGGGCTGGTCGAAGGTGCGCAGGGCGAGGTTTTCGGCCACGCCCATGTGGGGCACGCAGGCGTTGCGCAGCGGCTCTTCGGGCAGCAGAAAAACCTGGTGCCGGCACGCCTCGGCGCGGGTGGATTTGTAGACTTCGCCCTGCACGCGGAGTTCGCCGCCGGTGGCCTCGCGCTGGCCGGCGATCACCTCGACGAGCTCGCGCTGGCCGTTGCCAGAGATCCCGGCAATGCCGACCACCTCGCCGGCGCGGACCTCAAGATCCACGCCGACGAGGGCCGGAACGCCGTTGTCGCGGTTGGCGCCCAGCCCGCGCAGGGCGAGCGAGACCGCACCGGGGGCCGTTGCGGCCTTGGGCACGATCTTGGGCTCGCGCTGGCCGCCCATCATCATGGCGGCCATCTGGTCGGCCGTGAGGTCTTTGACCCGCCCCGAGCCCGTCTGGCGACCGCGCCGCAGCACGGTCACGTCGTCACAGAAGTTTATAACCTGGCTGAATTTGTGAGTGATGAGCAACACGCTCAGTTCGCCCGCCACAACTTTGCCGCGCAGCAGTCCGAGGACTTCGTCAGCCTCGGCCGGCGTGAGCACCGAGGTGGGCTCGTCGAGGATGAGAAACTTACTGTCGAGGTAGAGCTGCTTGAGGATCTCCACCTTCTGTTTTTCGCCGGCGGCCAGCTGGGATGCCGGCGTATCCAGATCGATCTGAAAAGGCGCGGTGCGCATGAACGCGTACAAGCGGTCAAACTCAGTTCGCCAGTTGATGATCGCGGGCAAATCGGGGCGGCTGAGCACCAGGTTTTCGGCCACGGTCATCGCGGGCACCAGGGTGAAGTGCTGGTAAACCATGCCGATCCCGTACTCGTAGGCGTCCTGCGGGTTGCGGATCTCGCGGGAGTGCCCGCCGACGAGGATGTCGCCCTCGTCGGCGAGGTGGTAGCCCATGATGCATTTAACCAGCGTGCTTTTGCCCGCGCCGTTTTCGCCGATGAGCGCGTGAAACGTACCCGCTTTGACCTTGAGCGAAACGGCCTCGTTGGCGGTAAAGGCACCGAAGCGCTTGGTCACTCCAACAAGCTCCAAGTCCGGTGGGTGCTTGGGGCGAACGTGCGGGGGAATCGTGACCGACATAAGTGGGCGGTTTTTTTTAAACAAAAAAGGGCGGGCTGGACTCAACTGATCGCGGCGATGAGCGCGGCGGAATCGGCGACGGCGCCAAACACCCCGCCCTGCATCGTCACCATGTGGAGCGCCGCCAGGTGGTTGCCGGGGTCGGTGGCCCCGGTGCAATCGGACAAGATCAGGCACTCGTAGCCGCGGTCGTTGGCGTCGCGCATCGTGGTGTGCACGCACACGTCGGTGGTGATGCCGGCGAGCACGAGGTTGCGCACCCCCTTGCCGCGCAGAAGCATGTCGAGGTCGGTGGCGTAAAACGAGCCCTTGCCCGGTTTGTCGATCACCGCCTCGCCCGGCTCGGGGCGCAACTCCTCGATGAGTTCCCAGCCGGGTTCGCCGCGAACGAGAATGCGCCCGCACGGCCCCACGTCGCCAATACCGGCGCCGATCTGCCGGCTGCGCCAACGTTTGTTGGCGGGCAGGTCGGAGAGGTCCGGCCGGTGGCCTTCGCGGGTGTGCATAACGTGGTAGCCCTGGGCGCGAAACGCCGCGAGCACCCGTTTGATCGGTTCGATCGGCGCGCGCGTCAGCGCTAGGTCGTAACCCATCTTATCCACGTAACCGCCCGGACCGCAAAAATCGGTCTGCATATCGATGACCAAAATGGCCGTGTTTTCGGGGCGCAGATCGCCGTCGTAGGGCCAGGCATAGGGTTCGGATTTAACGTAGCGGGTGCTCATGATTTTTAAAAAATTAAGACGCGGTGCCGAGTGCGCCGGGTGAACCGGCCAGGGTGCGTTTGGGCGAACAGGTGATGACCATGACAACCAAGGTCAGGACATACGGCGCGGCATTCCACAGGTAGTAACCCGAGGTGATGCCGATGGCTTGCAGGGCCGGAGCGATGGCCTGGGTGCCACCGAAAATCATCGACGCGTACAGGCAGTGTACCGGCCGCCAGCGGGCGAAAATAACGAGCGCCACCGCCATCAGGCCCTGCCCGCTGGAAATGGCCTCGGTCCACGCACCTGGATAAAACAGCGACAGGTGCGCGCCGCCCAGTCCCGCGATCGCGCTGCCCAACACGATGGCGACAAAGCGAACTTTTTTAACCGACATGCCCAGGGCGAGGGCGGCGACCGGGGCGTCGCCAACCGCGCGCACCCGCAGACCCCAACGGGTGCAGTTGAACGCCCAGCTGAGGAGTAAGGCCAGCCCGGCCCCGAGGACAAACAACGGGCTGAGTTTGAGCGCCGCCTCAAGCTGCGGCAGCTCGCTCCAACCCCCGAGCGAGAGGGCGGGCAACTGGGGCGCACTGGGCCGAATGTAGGGTTTGCCTAGGTAGAAGGCCAAGCCGCTGCCGAAGATGAGCATGGCGATACCGGCGGCGACATCGTTGACCTTGGGCCGCGAAACCAAAAGCGCGTGGATCGCCCCCAGGCCAGCGCCGGTCCCGAAGGCAGCCATGACGCCCAGCCACGGGTTGCCGGTATGGTAAGAAACCGCGTAGGCGCTCATCGCACCCATCAGCAGCGTGCCTTCAAGCCCGAGGTTAATCTTGCCGCTTTTTTCGGTGAGGCATTCGCCGAGGCTGACCAACAAAAACGGGGTTCCGCCGCGCAAAGCCCCCGCGAAGATCCCCAGCACGACGCCCCACCAGCCAATGGATTCAGAGGCGTTCATGCGGTTTTCTCCTTAAAGCAGGCGAAGCGTCCGTAGAGCGAATCGCTAAACAGGATACACAGGAAGACGATGCCCTGGAACACGAGGATGGTGGCGTCGGGCAGTTTAAACTGGCGCTGCAAAATGCCGCCGCTGGCGAGGATTCCGCCCAGCAGCACGGCCACCAGAATGATGGGCAAGCCGCGAAAGCGGGCGACAAAAGCGACCAGGATGCCCGCGTAGCCATAACCGGCGGCAAGCGACTCGTTGGCGCGGCCGTGGATGGCGGCCACCTCGACCATGCCGGCGAGACCGGCCGCCGCGCCACCCAGTAGGCAGGTGGTGATTCCGAGGCGCGCCACCGGCAAGCCGGCCATGCGCGCGGCACGAATGTTGCCGCCGATCATGCGTGCTTTGAAACCGAAGCTGGTGTGCTCCATCAGCACCCAGGCGAAGACCGCGAACACCACGCCGAACACCAGCCCGTAGTGGACGTTACTGCCGGCGATTCCGCCCAGTTGATGGGTTTCGGCGAAGGAGTAACTCGACGGCTTATTCAGGCTCGCAGGGTCGCGCATCGGGCCGTTGACCAAGTGGCTCAAGACGGCGATCGCCACGTAATTGAGGAGAAGCCCGCTGATGGTTTCGTTCACCCCGCGCTGGTAGTGAAGCAGGCCGACCAGGCCGATCCAGGCGCCGCCGCCCGCCATACCGGCGAGCACCATAATCGTTAGCGCAACAAAGGGTGGAGCCGAGGCGGCGGCTAGTCCGGCAGCGGTTGCTGCCAATCCACCCACGACGAGCGCGCCCTCATTGCCGATCACGATCAAACCGAGCCGGGCTGGCAACGCGGTGCACAACGCGGTGAGAATGAGCGGGGCGGCCCGGATGAGGGTATTTTGAAACGAGTACCAACTGCCAAAGGAGGCGCGTTGGATCGATTTGAATACGCTGAGTGGATTGGCACCCTGGACTGCGCAGAAGACGCCGAAAAGGAGAAGCGCCACGAGCACGGCTCCGACCGGCAAAGCCACGGCCTCAAGGGCGGGCCGCCAGCGGCGAGAGGTGGGCGGGAGCGGTGGGTTACTCATCTAGGCGGGAGAGAGCGGCGATTAACGGGTGCGGACAGGGAAGACGGGGCGAATGAGCAGTTACCGGGCCGAGCGTGCGTGGGGACTCAGGACCCGATGAAAACCGTCCGAAAAAGTAGCGCAGACTTCCAGTCTGCCTCGGTGAGGCAAAGCAGGCTGGAAGCCTGCGCTACGGGGAAACGAATGAGGATAATTAACCCGGACGTGTTTGCGTAACACGAACACGGTTACACGAGGCGGTGTTTACGAATTTGCGTTTAGACTAAGGTTTACTGCCACCCTGAGCTCACGCTCAGGGCCACACTCGGTTGATCACACTAGGGGAGACTCTCCTCGTGGCCTTGCGCGTGAGCGCAGGGTGTTTTTCTCCAACAGAATTAACGCCACCTCGACTGGAGTGTTTTAAGCTCAGCTTGAGCGCGGACTGGCGAGCGCTCAGCCCTTGGTGCCGCCGATCACCCCGTCGACCAGCCAGCCCATGGATTCGAGCGCCAGGTCCTGCTGGAGGTAGGATTTGCCAGCGGGAAGGATCTCCTTGCCGGTGTTATCCTTGAGTGGACCTTTGAAGATCACCAGCGAGCCGGCGATGAGGCCGGCCTTGGCGGCGTCGGCGTCCTTCTTGGCGGCGGCGCTCACGGCCGGGCCGTAGGCGGAGACGCTCACGAAGCCCTCTTTCAGGCCGCCCCGCACGAGGTGCGGAATGGTGCCGGCGGCGAGGGTTTTACCCGCTTTGACCGCCTCGGCGTAGTCGGTGTAGACCTTCGTCCAATTCCACTCGGCACCGGTCAGATAGCCCTTGGGCGCAAGCTTGGCACCGTTCACATGGTAACCGGTGACATAGACCCCGCGGCGCTCAGCGGTTTCCAGAATGACCTTGGGGCTGTCCACGTGGCAGGTCAGCACATCGACACCCTGGTTAATCAAGCTGGTGGCGGACTCGGCCTCCTTGACCGGCACCGACCAGTCGCCGGTGAAGACGACCTGCACGGTGGCAGTAGGGTTAACCGAACGCGCGCCGAGCAGGTAGGCGTTGATGTTGCGCAGCACCTGCGGGATGGGCTTGGCGGCGATGAAGCCGAGTTTGCCTGACTTGGTCGTATGGCCGGCCACAATACCGGCGACATAAACCGCCTCGTCGATGTAACCAAAGTAGCTGCCGACGTTGGCCGGATGTTTGGCGGCGTCATAGAGACCGCCGCAGTGGAGGAACTGCACCTTGGGGTATTGTTTGGCGACCTTCAGGATGTGCGGGTCGAAGTAACCGAACGAGGTCGGGAAAATCAGGGTGGCGCCCTCGAGCTCGATCATGTTGCGCATGGTCTCCTGGGCGGCGGTGGTCTCGGGCACGCTGGCCTCCTCGGTAGCCTTCAGCCACGGGAGTTTCTGGATACCGGCGCAACCCTCGGCCTGGGATTGGTTGTAGCCGTAGTCGTCCTTGGGGCCGACGTAGATGAAGCCGACGGACATTTCCGCGGCGAAGGCGGCAACCGCCATCGAAAGGACGGTTGCGAACAGGAGCAGTGAACGGGTGTGTTTCATGGAATTAAAAAGACGGTGGGACGGACGATCGCTGAGCAGTTAACCGGCCAAAGGGCGCGGGATCAGAAGTGGACTTCGGCCTGGAGCTGGAAGACCGAGGCGGTGCAGCCACCGGTGCTGTCGGCGGAGGAATCATTGCCGAATTTGTTTTTCCAATACTGGTAGCCGGGCCCGACGTAGAAGGTGCCCTTTTTGCCGAAGGTGGAGCCGACATCGAACATGAGGGCGGCCTCCGTCAGCCACTCCGCCTCGGTGTTGACGCCGAAGCCGTCCTTGCCCTTCGGCCCGATGTAGCTGGAGAAGCCCTTAAAAACCACGGGCAGACCGAGTTTAAAGTTGATGCCCCACGCGGCGCAAAGTGCCCAGGTGGCGTCGAACTCGACGTGTTTATTAACGATGGAGTTGTTATTGTACTCCTTGTCCAACATCAGCCCCAAAGAGAAGAAGCCGGGGACTTCGAAATCAACGGAGGGACCGACCCAGAGCTCGCGCACAGCGGGGCTGAAGGTGTCGTTTTTGTAGTTAACGTCGAAGCCGGTGACGAAGCCGTAATCGCGAATGATTCCACTCTTAAAGGACTTCCCGGTCACCTTGCTCAGGCTGAGCGTATGCCGGTAAACCACATAGACTTCCTCGGCACCATCGGGCCCGCCGTCTTCTTTGTCGTTACCGTCGGACTTCAGGTAATCGATGTTCAAGAAGTTGCTGCCGTACTTATAGCCGTCGACGTGCTGGAACTGGAGAATGTCTTTGGAGATGTCCTTCGAGTTCACGGGCTCGCGGTACGTGGTGCCGGTGCGATAGCCGATGAAGTTGTCACTCCATTCGAAAGCGCTGGCGGCGGCGGTAAAAGAAAGCGCGGCGACGAGGGCGGCGCTGGCAACGGGACTGAGGATACGTTTCATGGGCTGACGTGGTGTGGAAGCGAGGGTGGATTGGGTCAGGCGATCGGCCTGACGTTCTGCACCCTGCTTTAGCCACCCGTATGCCAGCCGTTCAGGCTTCATTTAAAATACTTACCGTTAACGGGTTGCGGTCACTGAAAGCCGGTTACAGCTTTCTTGTGCCGAAAAATGCAACGCCGCACTAGCCTTGCTGCGGGCCTGAGTGTCGCCAAATGCGACACTCGAATTTGGGCCAAAAACGTGCCTGGCCCGGAAGCGGTGATTTCGCGGCTTTGGCGTACAACCAGCTGATTAAAAACGCGCAGGTGGTTCGGCTGCGCAGGGGCGACCCGGAGCTGAAAACACCTTGAGCTCACGCTCAAGGCCACGAGGAGTCGGATTATCCGGCGCTTGGTCCTTCGGCATGTAGCCCCTCCTGGTGGCCTTGAGCGTGAGCTCAAGGTTCAGCGTAATCCTCCCCTCGAGCGCAAATTAGCCCTCAGCCTTCGATGACGATCAGGGTTTCGCCGGCGGCGACCGGGCGGCCTTCCACGCATCGCACTTCGCGCACCTTGCCGGTTCGGGAGGCCACCACGGTTACCTCCATCTTCATCGATTCGAGAATCACCAGCGGCTGGCCTTCGCTCACCGTAGCACCGGCTTCGACGAGGATTTTCCAGATGTTGCCCGGGATGTGCGATGGGGTGGCCACGCAACCAGCGGGGATCGCCTGCTCGTCCACCACGGCGGCCGACTCGTCGCTCGCGGAGAAGTTGAGCTGGCCGCTCTCCACCCAGCGCTGCCGCTCGGCTTCGAAGGCGGCCTGCTGCTTGGTTTTGAACGCGGTGATTTCTCCGGCGTTGTCGGCGAGAAACTGTTGGTAATCGCGCAGGCGGAAGGTGGTTTCCTCGATCTTCAGCTTCACTTTGCCCTGCGGGAAATCCTCGCGGAATTTCGTCAGCTCGGCGTTGGACACCGGGTAAAAACGGATCTGGTCAAAGAAGCGCAAGAGCCACGGTTTGCCGTCCACGAAGTCGGCGGTCTGCTTGTAGCGGTTCCACATCTGGCAGGTGCGGCCAATGAACTGGTAACCGCCGGGGCCTTCCATGCCGTAGATGCACAGGTAGGCGCCGCCGATGCCGACCGCGTTCTCCGGAGTCCAGGTGCGGGCGGGGTTGTATTTGGTGGTGACGAGGCGGTGGCGCGGATCGATCGGCGTGGCCACGGGCGCGCCGAGGTAAACGTCGCCGAGGGCGAGCACCAGGTAGCTCGCGTCGAAACAGATCCGGTAAACCTCCTGCAGGTTCGGCAGGTCGTTGATGCGGCGGATAAACTCCAGGTTGCTCGGGCACCAGGGGGCGTCCTTGCGCACGATTTGCATGTACTTGCGGATGGCGAGTAGGGTGGATTCGTCCTCCCAGGACAGCGGTAGGTGGACGATGCGCGAGGGCACTTCCATGTCGTCGACTGGCGGCAGTTCGCCCTCGGCGCGCAGGAGAATTTCCATGAGCCGCTCCATGGGCAGGATGCGGTAATCGAAGTGGATCTGCAACGAGCGGATGCCGGGGGTGAGGTCGATCAAGCCGGGGATAGGGTGCCGTTTGAGCAAGGTGAGCAGCGCGTGGGCGCGCATGCGCAGGGCGATGTCGAGCTGGAGCGGGCCGTATTCAACCAGGATGTACGAATCACCGGCCCGGCGATAAACCACGGCGGGCGCAGTCGGCCGCGCTGGGAGGTGATGAATAACTGCGGGCTCGGAGGGAGTGTCACCTAATGGGTGACACTTTGGCTTGGGCGCGCGCTTGAGGGACTCGACTTCGGAGTCCTGGGCGAGGGCGAGGATGCGGGCGTGCTCGGCGGTGAGGGCGACGAAGCGGACTTGGTCGCCGGGCTTGAGCTGGCCCATTTTCCAAAGTTCCGCTTGCACGATCGTGAACGGGCACACGAAACCTCCGCAGCTGGGGCCGTCGGGGCCGAGGATGATCGGCATGTCGCCGGTGAAATCCACCGCGCCAATCGCGTAGGCGTTGTCGTGGATGTTCGAGGGGTGCAGCCCGGCCTCGCCGCCGTCGCGTCGCGCCCACTCGGGCTTCGGGCCGATCAGGCGCACGCCGGTACGGGCGGAGTTGTAGTGAACTTCGTAGGCGGTCGTGAGCAGGACTTTGATGTCGGCCTCGGTGAAGAAATCAGGCGCACCGTGCGGGCCGTAAAGCACGCCGATCTGCCATTCGCGGGTGAGCGGGGGCTGGATGGTGGCGGGGGCGCGTAGGAGCGGGGCAGAGTCGGTCACGCCGGCGGGCGTGGAGCGGTGGACGCGCAAGACGTCGCCGGTGCGCAGGGCGCGGCCGGCGTGTCCGCCGAACAGGCCGAGGGTGAAGGTGGATTTGCTGCCGAGGTAGTCGGGCACATCGAGGCCGTGGCGGATCGCGAGGTAGGTGCGCAGGCCGGGGCCGGCAATCGAACCGATGCGCAGCGTCTGGCCGGCGCGGATACGGAAGGCGCGCTGGGCGGCGACCGGTTTGCCGTCGAGAGTGGCGGGCATATTCGCGCCGGTGAGCGCGACGACCGCGGCGGTGTTGAAGCGCAGTGACGGGCCGTTGACGGTTAACTCCAGGCCAGCGGCGGTGTCGGGGTTGCCAACCAGGCGGTTGGCCAGGCGGAAGGACAAATTGTCCATCGGGCCGGAGGGCGGCACGCCGACGTCCCAGTAACCGATGCGGCCCGGGTAGTCCTGCACGGTGGTCTGGGTGCCGCCTTCGAGGACTTCGACCGTCGCGGGCGTGTAAGGCAGCGTGGCGAGGTACTTGGTGGTGACGGCACCGGCGCGAAAACCTTCGCTGGCGATGATCTGGCGCAGGTACGGCAGGTTGTTTTCCAGGCCGTAAACGCGGGTGTCGGCGAGGGCGGCGTCAAGGCGAGTGAGGGCGTCGGCCCGGTCGCTGCCGCGCACGATGATTTTGGCGATCAGCGGGTCGTAAAACGCCGAGACTTCGCTGCCGGTTTCAACCCAGGTTTCGATGCGCGCGGTTTTGGGGAAAAAGACGTCGGTGAGGGTGCCGGCGGCGGGCTGGAAGTTTTTCCCGGCGTCCTCGGCGTAAAGGCGCACCTGGATGGAGGCGCCGCAGGCGGACGGCGTGTAGGTGCGCAGGTCGAGCTCACCGGCGGCGGCGCGGATCATCCATTCGACCAGGTCAACGCCGGTGACTTCCTCGGTGACGCCGTGTTCCACCTGGAGGCGGGTGTTAACTTCGAGGAAGTAGAATTGGCCGGTGGCGTTGTCGTAAACGAACTCGACGGTACCGGCGTTGGTGTAACCGGCGGCGGTGCCGAGGCGAGCGGCGCAGGCGAGCAATTCGCTGCGCTGGGCGGCGGTGAGGCCGGGCGCGGGGGTTTCCTCGACCACCTTTTGGTTGCGGCGCTGGACCGAGCAGTCGCGTTCGCCGAGGGCGACCACGTGACCGTGGGAATCGCCCAAAATCTGGACTTCGATGTGGCGTGCGTGCTCGACGAACTTTTCGAGGAAGACGCCGCCGTCTTTAAAGTTGTTTTGGGCGAGGCGGACGACGGAGTCGAAGGCGGTGGCGAGTTCGGCGGGTTTGCGGATGAGGGACATGCCGATGCCGCCGCCGCCGCCGGTGCTTTTGAGCATCACCGGATAACCGATACGGGCGGCCTCGCGCTGGGCGGTGGCGAGGTCGGGAAGGAGGTCGGTGCCGGGGAGCAGCGGCACGCCGTGGGCGCGAGCGAGGGCGCGGGCGGAGTGCTTGGGGCCGAGCTGGCGCATCTGCGCGGCGCGGGGGCCGATGAAGGCGATGCCGGCGGCTTCGCAGGCTTCGACGAAGTCGGCGTTTTCAGAGAGGAAGCCGTAGCCGGGGTGGATGGCCTGGGCACCGGTGGCCTTGGCGGCGGCGAGGATTTTCTCGGCGTCGAGGTAGCTCTGGGCGGCGGGAGAGGCGCCGAGGTGGACCGCTTCGTCGGCTTGGGCGACGTGGAGCGAATGGCGGTCGGCGTCGGAGTAGACGGCGACGCTGGCGATGCCCATTTTTTTAAGGGTGCGGATGACGCGACAGGCGATGGCGCCGCGGTTGGCGATGAGGACTTTGGTGAACACGGGGACGGGGAAGTCGGAAGAAGTCGGAGGATTCGGAAGGGTTACACAGAGGGCACGAGAGGTGGCACGGAGATCACGGAGACGGAGGCGGATTCGGAGGTTTTAACCACTAATGGGCACTGATGAACACTGATGTCGGAATCGGAGGAGAAAGATTAAGATAAAGAGGAAAGAGAAAGATTAGGGCCAGATGAGGACTTCGACGGGGGTGGGGTTGTAGGCGTTGCAGGGGTTGTTGAGCTGGGGGCAGTTGCTGATCAGGCAAACGACGTCCATGCGGGCGACCATTTCCACGTATTTACCGGGCGCGGAAACGCCGTCTTCGAATTGCAGGCCGCCGGTGGGCGTGACCGGGACGTTCATGAAAAAGTTAATGTTCGCCGGGATGTCGCGTTTGTTGAGCTCGAAGCTCGTCGCGCCGGGCCAGGTCATCAGGCCGAGCAAAAAGCTCTGGCGGCAGGAGTGCATGTGGCGGGTGCCGTGGCCGTAGCGGACGGTGTTGCTTTCGCAGGCACATGCGCCGCCGAGCGTGTCGTGGCGACCGCAGGTGTCGGCGGTGATCTCGACGAGCACGTTGAGTTCGTTGGAATACAGGCGGGTGCCGGTCGTCAGGTAGATGCCGCCGTTTTCGCGGATGGTGTCCTGGGCGCTGTAGCGTTCGCGGAAGTCGGTCGCGTTGTAAAACAGGGTGTCGGCGGCTTGGTTGCCTTCCAAATCGAGGATGCGGAGGGTTTGTCCGGCCTTGATTTCGTGCATCCAGAAATCGCCGGCGGGGATCGTGCGGCGGTAAATCGCGGCGGCGGGTGCGTGGGGGGATTCGGTGTAGATGAGGACGGACATGGAGGAAACGGAGACAGAAGGGTTACACAGAGGGCTCGAGAGGTGGCACGGAGGTCGCGGAGACGGAATTAAAAGGCGGCGAGTTCAGCGTTGTGGAAGGCGCGCTCGTTTTCGGGGCGGTAGGTGCGGCAGTAATCGTCGGCCGGGGGCGGATCACTGCGGTAGCGCTGGAGTTTTACCGGCTTGGGGCCGTAGGCGGACGACGTGTCCAGCGGGTGGTGACAGGTCGTGAGTACGATGAGCAGGTCCATCTCGGCGCGCAGGTCGATGAAGTCGCCGGCCTGGGCGTGGTCGGGGACGAAGGAAAGGCGGCCCGCGTCGTCGGTGGAGAGCTTGCTGAAGAAGTTAACGTTGGGGACGAGGTCGCGGGCGTTGAGGCCGTGTTTGCCCAGCTCGATCAGGAAGTGGTCGCGGGAGTTGCGGTGCCAGGCGTTGCGGGCGGTCTGGTAGGTTTTGGCGCCCCATTTTTGCTCAACGTGGGCGGCGGTGTCGTGGCCGCCGAGCGGGTCGTGCCAACCAAGTGTGTCGCCGGTGATCGACGCCATCGCCCGGCCCATGTCGGAGACGAGGATGAAGCCGGTGGTGAGGCGGGCGGTATGCTGGCCCTTGAGCGTGTCGGCCATGTTGTAGCGGTCGAGCAGCTCGTGGCGGTTGAAGCAGAGGAAGGAAACATTGGCGCCGGCTTCGAGGGCGGTCAGGCGCAGCGTGTGGTGGCGGCGGAGCGTGAATGAGACGGCGGTGCCGCCGGGGAGGGTTTCCTCAGTGAGCAGGCGGTCGGCAGGAATGGCGCCGGGCTGCGGCACGGGGCCGGTGGGGCGGGCGGTGGTGAAAGTGGTGCCGGTGGCGGCGGGCGGGACGAGGAGCGGCATGGCGGTGTTACGATTTTATTAAAACGTGTTACTGCAAGAACGATGCCAGCGGGGGCTGGCGGCCGAAAATAGCAGGATGAAAGAGGCAGAGCGCGGAGGGGACGCTTGGGCCGAGGGAGGGACCACCTCCGTGTGGTCTGGCTCGGTGCTGAGAAGTAGCGCAGACATCCCTGTCTGCATCGGGCGTTTGTCTGGAGTGGCTCGAAGCAGACTGGAAGTCTGCGCTACTTTAATCACAGCAGCGGCGGCAGGGTGGTGGCGGTGAGGTTGAGCTTGCCGGTGCGCACGCCGCGGCAGGTGGTGAGTTCGTCGGCTAGGGTTTGTAGGTCGGAGGCTTTGCCCTGCACGAGGAGAACTTCCATGTAATTATGGTGCTCCAGGTGCACGTGCATGCTGGTGACGATCATCAAAAAATACTTGTGCTGGATCGCCGCCAGCCTGGCTTGCAGGCCTTTGGTGGTGTGGTCGTAAACTAGGCTGATCGTGCCGGCCACCGACTCGGTGCCGAGTTGCCCGGCATAATCCACCAACCCGTCGCGGGCGAGCGCGGCCACCGCTTGAGAACGGCTGGCGTAGCCGCGGTTTTTGACCAGCCCGTCGAGCTCGTCCAGGAGGCTTTCGGGCAGCGAAACACTGAAGCGGGCAAGGCGGTCTTTTTTTGCGGCGGCGGCGGTCATGGGAAAGGAAAGTTACACAGAGAACACGAGAGGCGGCACAGAGGTCACGGAGCAAATCGTCCGGTGACCTCTGGCTTGGCTTCTGGACTCAGAACATGCGGGCGTAGCGCTCGATTTCCCAGGCGCTGACCTGCTGGTGATACTGGCGCCATTCTTCGGATTTGTAGGCGATGAACTCGTCGCGCAGGCCTTGGCCTAGGACCTTGGTCACAAACGGGTCGGCGGCGAAGGCCTTGACCGCTTCGTCCAGGGTGCGCGGGAGTTCTTGGATACCACGTTTGGCGAACTCTTCCGGGCTGAGTTCGTAGAGGTTGTCCTCTTGCGGCAGGCCGGGATCGAGTTTTTCGCGTATGCCTTCCAGGCCGGCGGCGAGCGCGAGGGTGGCGGCAAGGTAGGGGTTGCAGGCGGAGTCGGCGTTGCGGCTTTCGCAGCGGCCGCCGCCCATCGGCACGCGCACCGAATTGGTGCGGTTGTTGGTGCCGAAACTATTAAAAACCGGCGCCCACGAAAAGTAGCTCATCAGGCCGCGGCGAACCAGGCGCTTGTAGCTGTTCACCGTCGGTGCCATCGCGGCGCAGATCGCCGGGCCGTGGCGGAGGATGCCGGCGATGAAGTGGTAGGCGACAGGCGTGAGACCGAGGCCGCGCGGGTCGTCCTTTGGATCGCACTTGAAGGCGTTTTTGCCCGTGGCGAGGTCGGACAGCGACATGTTGAAGTGCGCACCGTTGCCGGTTTTGTCGGCGAAGGGTTTGGGCATAAAGGTCGCCAGCAGCCCTTCCTCGGCGGCGAACTGGCGCGCCATCATGCGGAAGAACACGTAGCGGTCGCACATCGTGAGCGCGTCCGAGTAGTTGAAATCGAACTCGAACTGGCTGTTGGCGTCTTCGTGGTCGAGCGAGTACAGGTCCCAGCCGAGGTCGTTGATCGCGGTGGAAACCTTGTCGAGCCACGGGTAGCGGTCCATGAAGCCTTTGACGTCGTAACAGGCTTTGTTGAGGCGGTCGTCGGGGTTGGGCATCAGGAGGCTTTTGCCGTCGGGGCCGAGTTTCACGACGTAGACTTCGCACTCGATGCCGAGGTTCATGCCGAAGCCGAGGCTGGCGGCGTCAGCGAGGACCTTTTTGAGGGCAACACGGGTGTTAATCTCGTAGGGCTGGCCTTTGAAGGTGTTGTCGGCGGGGAACCAGGCGACCTCCTTGTTCCAGGGGAGAACGCAGCCGCGGTCGAGGTCGGGCAGGGAGGCGATTTCGTCGTCGTTGGGCGACTGGCCGAGGCCGTCGAGGGCGTAGCCGGTGTAGAGTTCGGAGCCGTGGGCGAAGTGCAAAAAGTGGTCGATGGGCACGAACTTGCCCTTGGGCACGCCGTGGATGTCCACGTAGGCGCCGACGACGTATTTTACGCCTTTGGCTTTGAGGTCGGCTTGGATGGAGAGGATTTCGGAATCGGATTTCATGAAGATGCGGAGGTGGAGTTGAGATTGGGAGATGCGGAGTTGCGGAGTGGTTACACAGAGGGCACGAGAGGTGGCACAGAGGCCACGGAGAGTACGGAGAGATGCGGTTGGGCACGGCGGTGGCCTTGGGGGCGGTGGTCGCCGGAGCGGAACGGGGACGGGTTTGTCACCTATTAGGTGACACTAGGGTTGGGGCCGTTGGTGAAATACGGGGTCGTCAACGGGGCGTTTTCGCGCAGGGCGCGGCGGATGGTTTTGCTCAGGTCGGTGACGATCCAGCCGAAGAGGCGTTCGCCTTGGGCAACGGTGGCGCGGCTCGGGGTACCGGTGACGCCGTTCAAACTGGTGCGGTTAACCGGGTGGGCGAACACGAGGCCGGTGGTGCGGTCGGGGTCGTCGGCCGTGGCGCACAACTCGGGGCGGGCGAGGGCGGGCGCGCGGGCGAGCATGAGCGCGGTCTCGGCTTGGTTGGCGTGCCAGTCGGCGGCGTCGGCGAAAAACGCGGCGCGCACCCGGGAGCTGACCTCGGCGGTGTTGAGCACCGCGATCATAAAGACGTCGTGGCGGGCGCGCAGGATTTCCAGGGCGCAGCGCAGGGGCGCGGCGTTGGTGACATGGCTGTTAACCAAAAACAGGCGGCGCACGCCGGCGTGCCAGAGCCAGTCGCCCAGGTCGGTGACGAGGGCGATCAGGGTTTGCGGCGAGAGCGAGAGGGTGCCGGGCCAGTGGTGGGAATGGCCGAGCGAGCACCCGTAGGCGAGCGGCGGGAGCACCGGCACGCCAGTGGCGGCTGAGACAGCGAGGCAGACGTCGTTGGCGAGAGCGGTGTCCATGCCGGTGCCCAGGTGGGGGCCGTGTTGTTCGGTGGCGCCGCAGGGCAATAGAACGGCGTCCATGCCGCCCGCGATGAGCGCGCCGATCTCGGGCCACGTAAGGTGGTCCCAGCGGACAGGCGTTTTGGCGCTGGCGGGCATGGAGCTGATTGGAAAAAGGGGGCGAACGGGGAAGGTGTCTCGCGAAGCGGGCGAAGGGAGCGAAGATTCGGAGGAAGGGGGGCGTAGGTTGCGGGGCTTATGAGTTCGGGCCTTCGCTTCCTTCACCCCCCTTCGCGAGACAACGGGTTTTATGCGTTACTCGACGTCGTCGCCGATCTGAGTGAGGCGAGTGATTGGCAGGTGCTCGGAGGGCGCGTGGTGCTTGGGGTGGATTAACTCGTCGAGGCGGCGGCGGGTGGCTTGGAATTCAGGCGACTGGAGCTGGTCGAGGCTGCGGGGGCGCGGCACGGGCACCTCGATCACCTCATGGATTTCTCCGGGGTTGGCTTTGAGCACGATGATGCGGTCGGCGAGCAGGATGGCTTCGTCGAGATCGTGGGTGATGAACAGGATCGTCACATCGACGTTGCGCCAGATTTCCAGCAGGTGGGACTGCATCTGGGCGCGGGTCTGGGCGTCGAGGGCGCCGAACGGCTCGTCCATCAGCAGCACGCGCGGGTTGGGGGCGAGGGCGCGGGCGATGGCCACGCGCTGCTTCATGCCGCCGGAGAGCTGATGCGGGTAGTTGTCGGCGAAGTTACGCAGGCCGACCAGGTCAACCCACTGGCGGGCATCGGCCTCGGCTTCGCTGGAGGGGCGGCCGGCCATTTCGAGGCCGAACATCACGTTCTGTTTGACCGTGCGCCAGGGAAACAACGTGTAGCCCTGGAAAACCATGCCGCGCTCAGGCGACGGGCCGCTGGTCTCCTTGCCATCGACCAGCATGCGGCCGGAGGTGGGTTCATCGAGGCCGGCGATGATGCGGATGAGGGTGGATTTGCCGCAGCCGGACGGGCCGATCACGCAGACCAGTTCGCGACGGTGAATTTTTAAAGAGATGTCGCGCAACGCGGTGACAGGCCCCTGAGCACCAGGAAATTGGCGCCCAAGGTGGTCAATTTCCATGACGACGGGGCGCTCTTTGAGTTTGGCAAAACGCTCGGCGACCGCAGGGGACTGGCGCAGGTATTCAGGAAGCGGATCAGGCGTGCTCATGCGGAGGGGGCGGTTTCTTCGATGGGGGCGCGGGGCAGAAACCGGGCTACGGTGGAAGAGATGAACCGGCGCACGCGGCTTGACCGGGGGTTTTTCCAGGTGAAGAGGCGCTCGCCGACGAAGGCCAGAACCTGGTCGGTGGCCAAGCCGATGAAGCCGATGATGAGGATGGCGGCGTAGACGTTGTCGAAGCTGCGGTATTTGGCCTGCTGGTTGATAAAGAAGGTGATGCCACTGCTCACGCCGACCACCTCGGCGACGATCAGGTAAGTCCAGGCCCAGCCGAGTAGGATGCGCAGGTCGTTGTAAAGATCGGGCAGGCTTGCGGGTAGGATGACGCGCAGGACGAGCTGGCGGCGTTTGGCGCCGAGGGTTTGCGCGGCCTCGATTAGGCCGCCGTCAACTTTACGCACTGTGTTTGCGACGACCAGGACCTGCTGGAAAAAGGTGCCGATAACGATGATGGCGACCTTGGGTTCCAGGTGGATTCCGAGCACCGCAACCATGAGCGCACCAAAGGCCGGAGCAGGCATGTAGCGGACAAAATCGATGAACGGTTCACTCAGGCGGGAGGCAGAGACAAAGGCGCCGCAGAGGATGCCGAGCGGCACGCCGATGGCCGACGAAATAAGGAAGCCCCAGAAGATGGTCTTGAGGCTCATCGCGAGGCTCTCGTGGAGCCAAAGGTCGCCTTTGAGGACAGGTGCGGTGGTGAACGCGGTGTAGAGCGCGCGGCCCACTGCGTGCGGCGGCGGCAAGTAGATGGGATTGGCGCGTTCTCCGGTGGGAGGACGCACTCCGGCGGCCTGGGCAGTGGCGACTTCCTTGGCGAAATCCGCGCGCGGAATCTGCAAGCCCGGTCGCATCCAGGAGACTTCGCCGGGTTCGATTACCTTGATGTTGGGGTGCCAGATAAAGGGCACGTAGCTGACGATGCTCCACAGGAGGAGCGGGAGGAGAAAAGCCACGCCCCCGAGCAAACGCCGGCGCGTCGGCGAGAGCTCCTGACGGACGGCAAACCAGCGGGGGCGTGACATGGTGGTGGTGGGAAGAGGAGGCGGTTGTGTCGAATCAATCCCCGGCATTTTAGCCGCAAAAGAACGCAAGGAGCGCAAAGAACAAACCCAGTGTTTTTCTATGCGTTCTCTGCGTTCTTTCGCGGCTAATCGGCTCGAGGCAGGCGGCGCCGCTTACTTCTTGAGCGCGTCGAGGGTGATCGAGGCGTCGAGGTAGGAAGCGGCGTTTTGCGACTCCTTGTACACGCCGTTCTTCACGTTGAACTCGTCGGCGATCTTTGAGGAGCCGAGCACGGAATCGAAGCCGGCGGTTTTAGCGGAGAGGACCTTGGCGCCCTCGGCGAGCGAGAGGAACTTGGTTCCAGGCATGAACGAGGCGTATTCCTTGGCGTCCACACCGGCGCGGGCAGCCATGATCTTGATGCCGTCTTCGGCGGTTTTCGGGTCGGCGAGGTAGGCGACGATCTTGTCCCAGACCTTGGCGACCTTCACCCACTCGGCGCGGTGCTGGGCGAGGCTCTGCGGGCTGACCACGATGGCGTCGTAAATCAGGCCGGGCTCGTCGGCGCTGGTGTACACAGCCTTGGCGCCGGGGACGGCCTTAAGGGCTGCGCCGGAATTGGGCTGCCAGGCGCCGATCGCGTCAACCTGGCCGGAGGCGAGGACCTGCGGAGTCTGGTTGGTGGGCGTGGGCACGAGCTCGACGTCGGCCTCGGTCAGGCCAGCCTTTTTGAGTCCGTTGAGCAGCAAGAGGTGTTCAACAAAGCCGACTTCGATGCCGACCTTTTTGCCCTTAAAATCTTTGAGTGAGGCGATGCCAGGCTTGGCGACGATCATGTCGTTACCGTTGGAGTAATCGGTGATGATCACCGCAATGTTTTTGGCGCCGCCGGCACCGGTGACGAGGGCGTCGCCGTTGGTGACGGTGACCGCGTCCACCTTGGCGGCGGTGAAGGCCTCCATGGACGGGCCGTATTCGAACCAGAGGAGTTCGACCTCGACGCCAGCGTCCTTGAACCAGCCCTTTTGTTCAGCGATGGCGAGGGCAGTCCAACCCGGCCAGTCGGAGTAAGCGATTTTAAGCGGGGCGGCGGAGAGAACGGAAGCGGTGCAGACCGCGGCGGTGAGGAGCAGGTGGCGGAGGCGCATGGTGGTCATGAGTGTTACGGTTTAGGTAAAAAGTGTTACCGCCCTCCTTTTAGCAGGAGCCATGCCGACACCCGCACTGAGCTAAAATAACCAGTCACACCCGTTACGCGCGTCCGCAACGCACGTTAAAAAGCGGGCCACTGCGCTCGATCATTCTCCGGTCCACCGCTCGCCGGACCACCGCTGCCCGGCAGCCAGTGTCACCCATTAGGTGACACTGGGGCGGCCGCAGTTCTGCGCGCTGGGAGGCGGAAAGTGTCACCTAATAGGTGACACTTAAGGATCCGCATTAAGTTAAAATACCGGCAGTGCATGGCATTGAACCGTGATGCGGGCACGGACGACACGGAGGTCGTCCCTCCGCTTGAGGTAGCATGGCGGAAAGTTGCGTAGAATTTCCGGTCCGACACGAATGGCACTTAGTTAGGCAGTGCAGCCCCAAAGGGGCGTTCCACCCCAGCCTAGGGCAACGCCCTAGGAATCAATCAGTAATAAACAAAGCCCTGAAGGGGCGACCTCAGCGAGCGACACCGATATGCCCCCCCTTAACTAAGCGCCATTCCTGTCTGCCTGAGCGGCGTAGCGCAGGCTTCAAGCCTGCTTTTCCAATCGGAGCAGACTGGAAGTCTGCGCTACTTTTTAACCACCCCGCCGCCCGCTCAAGGCGCGAGGGACACGCCTTTGAGCGGATGCAGGTCGAGCACGTTGGGCACCCAGCCGTGGACGCTCGGCCGAATCAGGTAGTTGCGCCGTCCGTACACCAGCGGCGCAATCGGCATCTCGTCCATCAGCAGGCGCTCGGCTTGACGATAGAGCGGGTAACGCCGGGCGTCGTCGCCGGCTTGGAGCGCGTCGGCGATGAGGCGGTCGTAGGCGGGGCTGGCCCAGCCGGTGTGGTTGTTGCCGTTGGTGCGCTGAAACAGCTCCAGAAACGTGCTCGGGTCGAGGTAGTCGCCCACCCAGCCGTAGGGCGTGAGATCATAGCTTTTTGTGCGCACGCTGTCGTTGAGCACGCGGTTTTCCTGCAGAACGATGGCGATGTCCACGCCGAGGTGGGTACGCCACATCTGCTGGATCGCTTCGGGTAACTGGCTGGTGCTGCCCTTGGCGGTGAGCATTTCGAGGCGCGGGAAACCGGCGCCGTCCTTGAAGCCGGCTTCGGCCAGCAGGCGCTGAGCTTCGGCAATGTCTTCCTTAAAGCCGGGAACCGTCTCGTAGCCGGCAATGCCCGGCGGAGTGAGGTTGTAGGCGGGGGTGCGGCCGCCGCGCAGGACTTTTTCGCAGAGCGCGGTACGGTCGATCACCAGCGCGAGGGCGCGGCGCACACGGGCGTCGTGGAGCGGCGGACGGGTGGTGTTGTAGGCAATGAAGTTGGTGGCGAAGGTGGCATCCTGGCGCAGGAGCTCGGGGTGCGTTTTTTTATACGTGTCGATTTTGTCGGGCGGGATCGTGCCGGTGACGTGGAGCTGGCCGGCGCGGAAGGACGCCTCCTCGGTCACCCGGTCCTCGATCGGGTAAAAGTTAACCGCGTTCAGGCGCACGGCGGCGCGGTCCCAGTAGGTGGCGCTTTTGGCCAGGCGCACGACCTGGTTGGGCTCCCAGGCGGCGAGGGTGAAGGGGCCGTTGCCCACGTAGTTTTCGGGGCGGGTCCAGCGGGTGCCGCGGGTGTCGATGCGGCCGAATTTTTCGATGGTGGCGCGGTGCACCGGGTACCACGCCTGGTGCATGAGCAGCGCGGGCAGGTAGGCGAGCGGGGTGTGCAACGTGAGGGCAAGTGTGCGGTCGTTGATCACGCGCACACCGACTTGGGCGAAATCAGAGAGCTTACCCGAGTTGAAATCGGCGGCACCGCGCAGGCAGTGCAGGAGCGAGGCGTATTCGGAGCCGAGACCGGGCGAGAGAATGCGCTGGTAGGCGTAGGCGAAATCGTGGGCGGTGACCGGCTCGGCGTTCGACCAGCGGGCGTCGGCGCGCAGGTGAAAGGTCCAGGTGAGTTGGTCGGCGGAGGTTTCCCAGTGAGTCGCGACCGCCGGGACGGGATGGGCGTCGGTCGGATCCATGGCGGTTAACCCTTCCATCAGCCCGAGCACGATTTGGGCGTCGGTAATTTGGGTGATGAGCTGCGGATCGAGGTCGGAGGGCTCGGCGAGGTTGCCGAGGTGCAGGGTTTGGGTGCGGTCGCCGGTGGTGACGCGGTTGTCGGCGCGTTTGCAGGCGGGGACGAGGAGGAGGGTGAGCGCGGCGGCGAGGGTGAACAGACGGCGGTTCATGTTGAATAGGGGGCGATGAAGCGGAGGCAACGGGAGGGCGGCGCGGGTGGCAAGCGGACGAAAAAAAGCCACGCGGGTGAGGCGTGGCGATTCGCAGGGCGAGGCGTAAGGGTCGCTTATTTTTTCGGGGCGGCGGCGAGCTGGTCGTCGAGGCGCTTCTGGATAGCGGCCATTTTGGCAACGAGGTCGCCTTCCATTTTCTTGCGCTCAGTGCTGCTGAGGATGCTGAACTGGGAGGCGTCGCGGATGATGTTAGCGGGCAGGGCGAAGAGGCGGGCGATCACGCCCTGGTCCTTGAGCGAGCTCAGGTAAAGCGCCGTGAGTTCGTGGGTAAGGGCGAGCGACTCGCGGGCGATCGCCTGGGTCTCGGCAACGTTGTTGTTGAGCACCTGGTTTTTGGCCATCTCGGCGGTGAGCACGATGCCGACCTGGTCGGAGATTTTCTGGCTGTAACCGGAGAGCGATTCGCGGGTGAGGTTCTGGTCCTTGGCGATGTCGGCGAGGATGGGCTGGATGCGGTCGGAGAGGCGGGCGGAGACCTTGTCGACCTGCTCGTTTTGCGCGCGTTCGGCCTCTTCGGGGGTTTTCGGCAGGGCGTTGAACGGCTGGATTTTTTGGGCGATGGCCTCGGCGAGCTGGTTGACCTTGGCCTCATTGGCCTTGGCGAACTCGGCGTCGTTCATGAAGGCGTCGGCGGAGCGTTTCTCGATGGCGTCCTTGAGCAGGGTGTTGACGGCGTCGATCTGGCGGCGGGTCTGTTCGGCGGAGGCCTGCAGCTCGGTGGCGTGCTGGAGGCGGAGGCTGGCGATTTCCTGCTGCTGGGCGGTCTGGAGGGCGGCGACGCGGGAGCTGGCGTAGAAGGCGGCGCCGAGGATGAGCAGGGCGATGAGGGCGAGTAACGGGAGTTGTTCCTTAAGTTTTGGCCACATGGGAGGATTGGGTTGGGTGGCGGAAGGTAGCGCGGATGCGGTTAAAAGCAATGGCGGCGGCGGGGGGCAGGCACCAATGACCAATGACCAATGTTCAATGACCAAGGACCAATGTTCAATCTTTGCACCCACGATCCAGCCCGGGGGGGGGCTCGTTGGGTGGCGCGTAGAAGTTGAGCCCTGCAAGGAATTGGTCATTGGTCCTTGGTCATTGGTCATTGGTCCTTGGCCCTCGGCCCTCGGCCCTTGCCCTTTGCGGTTGTTTTTCCTCCGGGGCTGCGCACGGTTTTGGCCTCCATGAGCCTGAACCGCACCGAGCAGATGGTGTTCGATTACCTGCAAGCCCAGCCCGACGAAAAACGCCACTGGCACGACAAGGTCTGCGCGGTGTCGGCGCGCGCCCGCGATCCGCATGCCGCCGCCTTGGAGTTGGAGGCCGAATTGTGGCGGTATTTTGAGGAACGCTCGGCGGTGGCTTCGCCGTTTCGCGAGGCCGCCCAGCGCGAGGGACTGCGCCGAACCAGCCTGCGCAACCTCGCCGAATACCTGCTGCGGTTGTGGGCCCCGGTTAAAGGCCGACAACGAGGCCCCTTGGCGCCCCTACGCCTAGTAGGCTTCAAAGTAGCGCAGACTTCCAGTCTGCTCAGGTCACAACGGCAGACTGGAAGCCTTCGCCACTTTTCGGCCCCAGGGCAGACTGGAAGTCTGCGCTACTTTTTCGGCCCATGCAGGCTGCGTGGCCATCGCCACTTAACTCAAAATGCAGGCTGGAAACCGGCGCGGTTTCAGGCCTATAAACACCGGCCGTTAACTGAAAAATGCTCTGGCTCAGGTCCTGCTCAGCCCAATCCCACAGCTTGCGATCAACCGCATCGCAGGTTATGCACATAACATAATGGAAAAACTAAGTGGAATTACCCCTCCTAAACTTAAACTTCAGGTTTCCGCCAAAGCGAAGACCTTTGTCCTAGACACCAACGTCCTCCTCCACGACCCGCAGTCGATTTTCAAATTCGAGGACAACAACCTCGCCATTCCGGTCGAGGTTTTGGAAGAGCTCGACGCCATCAAAACCGAGCAGTCCACCGAGCGCGGCCGCAACGCCCGCCGCGTCCACCGCATCCTCTCGGAGCTGTTGCCCGACTCGCGCTCCATGCACGAGGGCGTGAAACTGGCCACCGGCGGCACGCTCTCCGTCATCATCAATCCCTACATGGCGGACCCCGCCCTGCGCGACGCCCCGCTCATGCAAAAGCTGCGCGCCGTCCTCGCCGACTTCTCCAAAAAGGATAACCGCATCATCGCCGCCGCCCTCTTCGTTCAGGAGAGCTACCCGCCGCCCACCATCCTGGTCACCAAGGACGTTAACGTTGCACTCAAGGCCCGCGCCGTCGGCTTGGAATCCCAGGATTACCTCAACGATAAAGTTCCCGAGGCCGTCGACGAGGACGCCTACCGCGAGATCCCTGTCACCATTTACGAAATACAGCGCTTCTGCTCCGAAGGTGAATTCACCTTGGCCGAGGCCGATGCCCAAGCGCTCTATCTTAACGAGTACGTGCTGCTCCGCTCCGACGAGGGCAAGACGATGCCGGCGCGCTATTACGGCGAGGGCGTGGTCAAGCGCCTGCGCATTCCCGACAGCATCAAGGCCCCCGGCGGCATCGCGATTCGCGCGCGCAATCTTGAGCAGCAGTTCTTCATGGACGCGTTGCTCGACGACTCGATCGCGCTGATCACCTGCTTCGGCAAGGCCGGTACGGGCAAAACGCTGCTCTCCATCGGTTGCGCCCTGCACCAGACCCACGACGACCGCTCGCTTTACGACGGCTTGTCCATCTCCCGGCCCGTCATCGCGTTGGGCAAGGACATCGGTTTCCTTCCCGGCACCTTGGAGGAAAAGATGAAGCCGTGGCTGCAGCCTTACTTTGACGCGCTTGAGGTGCTCATGCCCTCGAAGCCGGCCAAGGATCCGCAGTTTGCCGCCAAGAAGGTGTCCAAAAAGCAGCAAAAGAAGCAGCCCAGCGCCCTCGAGGCATCGCGCCAGGAATCCGTTGCCGACAGCCATCCCAATGGCGGCGGCGGTGGTGGCGGGCATCACGGGCCAGCCGCACCGATGAAGCCCTACGAGCGTTTGATGAAGAGCGGCCTGCTTGAGGTTGAGGCACTGTGCTTCATCCGCGGCCGTTCCATCGCCCGCCGCTTCTTCATTTTGGACGAAGCCCAGCAGCTCACCCCGCACGAGGTGAAAACGGTGATCACGCGCATCTCCGAGGGCTCGAAGATCGTCTTGATCGGCGACCCTGCGCAGATCGACAACCCGTACGTCGACTCGCGCAGCAACGGCCTGGTTTATTGCCACAACCGCATGAAGGGCCACGCACTCTCCGCCCACGTGAAACTGACCAAGGGCGAACGCTCCAAGTTGGCCGAGCTCGCCGCTGATTTGCTCTGAGGAAGACCCGGTCTGCGGCAAAGGCGGATCAGTTTAATCACCCCCAAAACACCAACGCCCGCCCTAGACTGAGGGCGGGCGTTTTCGTGAGCTTTTTGGCCCGAGGGAGGGACAACCTCCGTGTGGTCGGTGCTGAAAAAGTAGCGCAGACTTCCAGTCTGCTCCCGCCGCAGCGGACTAAATCCACTTTGCGAATACCCGAAGCAGACTGGAAGTCTGCGCTACTTTCGACACGGACGACACGGAGGTCGTCCCTCCGGTACCGCCACGCGCGGCCTTATGCCTTCTCCATCTCGGTGAGCTGCGAGACGGCTTTTTCCCACGCCTCGGTCGCGGCGGTAACCTGATCGGTCATGGCGGTTAACTCGCGGTTGAGGTGCTGGAATTTGCCCTTGTCGGCATACGTCTCGGGCGCCTCCAGCGCGGCGGTGATCTCCGCCTGCTTGGACTCCAATTCGACGACCTTCTTTTCCAACACTCCCACACTCTCCCTAAATTTACGGATCTCGCTCGGGCTGGCTTTGGGCTTGGCCGGGACAGCGGCGACGGGGGCGGCTTTCTTGACCTCGGCCTGCTTGGGGCGGCCGTCAGTGAAACCGGCGGTGATCGCGGCGCGGGCGTCGCTCAACTTGGATTTCTCCAGGTAATAATCGTAGTCGCCGGCGTAGTTCGTCAGACGGCCGCTGTGCACATGCAGCACGTTCTTGGCGAGGGCCTTGATGAAATGCACGTCGTGCGAGATGAAGATCAGCGTGCCTTCGTAGCTCTTCAGCGCGTGCACCAGCGCGTCGATGGACTGGATGTCCAAGTGCGTCGTCGGCTCGTCCATGAGCAGCAAGTTCGGCGGTTTAACCAAAATGCGGGCCAGCGCCAAACGGGTTTTCTCGCCGCCGGAGAGTACCGAAACCGGCTTGTGCACGTCGTCCTTGCGGAACAGGAAGGCGCCCAGGATCGCGCGGGCCTGCTGCTCGGTGAGCTGGTTTTCGTTGGTGCGCAGCTCCATCACGTTCTCGAAAACCGTCGCGTCGGGATTCAAGTTATCGAGACGGTTCTGAGCGAAGTAACCCGGTACCACGTTACTGCCCAGCTCGCGCTCGCCGCCCTGAATCGGGATCACACCAGCGAGGATTTTGAGGAGCGTGGATTTACCGGCGCCGTTAGGCCCGATGAGCACGATGCCCTGACCGCGCTCAGCCGTGAAGTTAAGGTCCTTGTAGATCACGTTTTCACCGTAGGCTTGGCGGACGTGCTTGAGATCGACGACCTTGAGGCCCGAGCGCGGCGGCTGCGGGAATTTGAAGTTCATCTTGCGCAGCTCCTCGGTCGGCTCCTCGACGGCGACCTCCTTGAGGCGCTCGATTTGTTTCTCCTTGGACTTGGCGCGCGAGGCCATCGAGGCCTTGGCACCGAAGCGGTCGACGAACACCTGCAAGTGGGCGATTTCGCGCTGCTGGTTCTTAAAGGCGGCGGCTTGCTGGTGCTTACGGGCCTCTTTTTCGGTGAGGAAATTATCGTAGTTACCGTGGTAATAATGCAGCGTGCCGGCGCGCAGTTCGAGCATGCCGGTGCACAGGGCGTTGAGGAAGGCGCGATCGTGCGAGATCACCACCAGGCCGCCCGGGTAACGCGTCAGGTAATCCTGGAACCAGAGCAGGGCTTCCAAATCGAGATGGTTCGTCGGCTCGTCGAGCAGCAACAGCGCGGGCTCGGCTACGAGAAGGCGGGCGAGGTGGGCGCGCATGACCCAGCCGCCGGAGAAAGTTTTGGCCAACTTGTCGGCGTCGTCGGTCTTGAAGCCGAGACCGTCGAGGATTTTACGGGCGCGCGGCTCTAGGGTGTAATCGATGTCGTAGTCGTCATCGGTGGGTTCGAGCTTTTTACCGCTGGTGGCGATGTGCAGAATGGTCTCGTCGCCGGCAGGTGCGCTTTCCTGCGGCAGGTAGCCGAAGTCGGCGCCGCGCTCCCATTCGATGGTGCCGGTGTCGGGCTTTTCCTCACCGAGGATCAGGCCGAACAGGGTGGATTTGCCCGCGCCGTTGGGGCCGATCAGGCCGAGGCGGTCAGTGCGCGCAATGAACAGCGAGACGTCAGAAAAGAGTTCGCGGGTACCGTAGGACTTAGAGACGTCAGCGATCGTAAGCATAAAACCGCACACCCAAACCGCGGGCGCTCCATCAGTCAACGCCGCATCCTGATACTGGGTATTCAGCCAGCGCCGATTCATAGCGGGAAGTTTACCGAGGTAAGTGCGCGGAGCGCGCGACGGTCATGATTTTCGGACATGTGGGCGATAAAGTCGGAGGTATAAAGGTGGCGTTTTTTAGTTCGTTGACCGCGCCAGTGCATGAACAGGCTGTTGGCCCAGCGGTTGAACATGCCGTGGATGCGCACAGCGTTCGGGCGGCGTAATCGGCAGCGATCATCCTGGCGCGAGGCGTCGAGGCGGGCATGCAAACCGGTTTCGATTCCCCAGTGCGCAATATTGACCTCCAGCCATTGGGCGGGAGTCAACTCGGCGGCGGGGCGACTGGTGATCAGCGCCACGGTCTCGGTGGGCTTGCCGTGGCGTTTTCGGCAGATTCTCGCGGCTTGCGCCACCAGGGGGAAGCAGGCGCTTTCCGCGCTCAACTCGCGCGCCACCAGGGTGCGCGTCACGGGGTGCTTCTTTTCCTGGGTGGTACGTTGCTCGGCAGCGGGATCTTTTAACGGGTCAAAAAAGGGGCGCCCGGATCGGGCACTTGCGCTGCTACGATTTTCTGCAAGCCGGGCTGATTGCCTTTGACGGTGAACAGGTAGTCGCCGCCATGCTCCAGTACGATCGCCCGCGCGGTGTCCGCCTGGGTATGCAGGGCATCAAGGCTCACGAGTTTATCGACCAAATCGAGTCTCTCACACAGGGCGCGGGCGGCGGGAATCTCGTTACTTTTTTCGGCGACGACCTCGCTGCCGAGATAAAACAAGCTCGGCGAGGTAACCGCGGTCACGACGTTTTGTCCGCCGCTGTGCTTGGGGACTTTGCCGTCGATGACCACGATCTCGCTGTCGGGGGGCTCGCCTCGCACCTGACGTTGGTGGGCGAGTAAAACCTCCTCGATGCGCGAGGCCTGAACGCGGGCGAACAGCCGACTAAAGGTGGGCTGGCTGGGAGCGCCGTATTTGCCGCGGCGGCGGATCACCCCGAGGGCTTGGCGTTGGACCGGGGAGAGCCGGCGGGCGAAAGCGGCCAGGTCACGTTGGCCGCGGGGTGCTCCGGCCAGATAGGCCGCCGCCGTGATCGCCAGCAGCGCGTGCAAGGGATAGGCCCCGATGTAGGCGCGGTATTCAGGCACTTGCCGGAAGGCCTCCGCCAGGCTGATTAAATCGGGGGCCTTCAGGGTACTTCGCACCGGAACTTTCGCCTCCACCGCAGCCAGCGAGGGTTTGATCTGCCCTGCCTGAAGAGCTCTCCGGGCCCGGGGCTCCAGCTCGCGCACAAACAAGCGCTTGGGCTTGGCGTGGTGCTCGTAGTAATCGCGCGACTTACGCGTGTTGCCCTTGGTCAGGCCCAACTCGGTCCACCCGGATGCCTTGTATACACTTCCCGTAAAACGCTCGGGGTCGACGAAGGTTTCCACGACGAGCACGGGGTGCTCGTAACGCGACTGCCAGTCGGCACTGAGCCGGCCGAGCACCCGGCTCAAAACCGCCGAGCCCAAGTTGGGCACCGCCGGCTTGGGCAGCAGCAGGAACCGCACGTTGTTGACCACCAGCGCCAATCGGCGTCGGCGCTGTTCGCCACTCCAGCCAATCCACGCCTCCCGGCCGCGCAGGTGCAGCGCCGCCGCCGCAAACACCAGCACCGCCACCCAGGTGCCCTGCGCATCGCTCACCGCGTACAGCAGCCGCTCGCCCACCGGTTTCACCGCGCCCAGATAGTGATGCTCCTCAAGCAGCCCCTGCGCTCGGGCGTTTAACTCGGGGCTGTCTAGCACCTGCACCTGCAAGTGGCGCAGCGAAATCACCTCCCCTTGGGGGTTCGACGGGTTCGTTTCGGCCGGCATCATTCACCCAGCCAAAATGATTTCCTAGGGCTTGTCCCGCTTATTCCGCTCCTTTGTTAGTATTCAGGTGTTTAGCTGTTCAATGAATCGGCGGTGGTATTCAGCCCATTTCTAGCCCGTCGAGAGTTTGAGTAACTGCGCTGCCGTGGCGCGCGCCGAACGCGCTGGCGTGGTGGTTTGCGTGGCGTGTGCCGTCAGGATCGCCCCGTCGATGAGGAAACTAAGTGTCTCGGCCAACGCTGCGGCGTCCTTGGCACCGGCGGCCTCGCAGAGCTCGGTGAGCGCGGCTTTTACCGCGATTTTATGGCGCCAGGCGGTTTGGTGAATCGGGTGCGTGGGCTCAGGGTATTCGCTCACGGCGCGGATAAACACGCAGCCCTTGAAACTTTCGCTGCCAAACCAGCCTTCAAGCCACTCAAAGACCGCGAGCAGCCGCGCTTCAGCGTCTGGGCCGGCGGCTTCAACTTTGTCCATGAGCGACGTGCGGAACTCCAAATCGCGTTTTTCCAAAATGGCGATGATCAGCTCCTCTTTGGAGGCGAAGTGGTTATAGAGCGTCATCTTGGCCACGCCGGCCTCGGCTAAAATCGTGTCGATACCCACCGCACGCAGTCCGTCGCGGTAAAACAACCGCCACGCTGTGGCCATGAGGTGATCGCGTTTGGGGGAACTTTGAGCGGTGGCAGACATGGCGTTAACCTCACGAATCCAGAGGTAATCGCAAGAAAATAGACAGGTCTGTATATTTTGTGCTTGCGCATGGATAGACAGGTCTGTCTTGTCGTGACTGTCGCTCGACCTCGTCGGTCAACGCGCCGCCCAAAACCAACCTGAAAAATCCATCATGAAACTCGCCATCATCATCCTGTCCGATCCCAAGTCCGGTTCTGAAGAAGCCCTCGGCCGCGTGTTCAACGCGCTCGCCCTAGCCCACGCCGGGCTGCAAGCCGGCGACGAAGTCGAAGTCGTTTTTAACGGTGCCGGCACCCGTTGGCCCGCCGAGCTGAGCAAGGTCTCGCATCCCGCCAATGGCGTCTACAACGCCGTGCGCGAAGTCGTCAAAGGCGCCTCGTGCGGCTGTGCCGCGGTTTTTGGTGCCACCAAGGACGTCGAGGCGTGCGGCCTGCCGCTGCTCAAGTCCAACGCGCTGCCCGGCACGCCGGGGCTTTCTGATATCCACGGCTACCTGGCCGCGGGTTGGCAGACGTTGATTTTCTAAAAAAACAAGCCCTCCTCTTATCACATGGCTCAAGGCTATCTCGATACCCTCGTCACGCCCGCCGTCGCTCAGGCCCAGGCGCACTACTTTGGCCGCGCGATGGCGACCAACGGTGTGCCGACGACCGATCCCTTGGGCGAAGACGAGCGCAACTTCATTGCGGCGCGCGACAGTTTTTACATGGCCACCGTGAGTGAGAACGGTTGGCCCTATATTCAGCATCGGGGAGGACGGCGCGGCTTTTTGCGCGTGGTCAGCCCGACCTCGCTCGCCTTCGCCGACTACAAGGGCAACCGGCAGATGCTCTCGACGGGTAACCTCTCCAAGACCGACCGCGTGTCGCTTTTTTTGATGGATTACCCGCAGCGCACACGGCTGAAAATCCTTGGCCATGCCCGCGTGGTCGACGCCCGCGAACAACCGGAGCTCGTTGAGTCATTTGCCGAACCCGCCGACCGCCGCCTCGTCGAACGCGTTTACCTCATCGACGTTGTTTCCTTCGATTGGAACTGCCCGAAATACATCACGCCCCGTTACACCGCTGAAGAAGTCGCCGAAGCCGTCGCCCCGCTGCGCGCTCGCATCGCCGAACTCGAAGCCCAACTGAAATCCCAACCAACAAGTTAAAACCAATCACATGACCACCCGCCCCCCACTCCCGCCGTTCACCGAAGAAACCGCCCTGAAAAAAATCAAGGCCGCCGAAGATGCTTGGAATAGTCGCGATCCCGAGCGCGTGTCGCTCGCCTACACGGTTGATACCGAGTGGCGCAACCGCACCGACTTCGTGAACGGCCGCGCCGATGTGGTCGAATTCCTGCGTCGCAAGTGGGCGCGCGAGCTCGACTACCGCCTGCGCAAAGAACTCTGGGCGTTTCAGGGCAACCGCATCGCTGTGCGTTTTGAATACGAATTCCACGACGCCGAAGGCCAATGGTGGCGCGCCTACGGCAACGAAAACTGGGAGTTCGACGAGCACGGTTTTATGCGCCGCCGTTTCGCCAGCATCAACGACCTCAAGATCACCGAGGCTGAGCGCAAACTGCGCTGGGATCGCCCCACCCCCGCCCGCTGATCCCATTTTGCATTCAAACGCATTAAAACCAGGCCACTACAGTGATCAAGTCAGAGCGCCCCATCATCCAACCTTAAAACAACCGGATTTTTAACCACTAATGAACACTAAGATACACTAATCCAGAGGTGATGAATCCTTGGTTTTTATTAGCGGCCATTAGCGTTCATTAGCGGTAAACCGGTTCGTTTGTATTTCTTTGAAGGCGAAATGGTATGAGTCCAAGGCAACAACTACCCCGTTGTGTTAGTTGTCACAGGAACGTGACCGAGGCGGACGGGCGTTTTTTGTGGCGTCGGGTTTCGCCTGCGCTGTAAGTCTGCGCCTCCAATTTTCATGAAGAAATCCAAACTCCAGACCAAGCGCCCCGAGGACATCAACGCCAAGCTCGCCGCCAAGAAGGGCCCGATCTCCCAGTTCATCGCGCATAACTACCGCCATTTTAACGCCGCCGCGCTGCTCGATTCCGCCAAGGGCTACGAGGACCACCTCAAGGCCGGTGGTAAGATGCTCGTTACCCTCGCCGGTGCCATGTCCACCGCCGAGCTCGGCCTCACGCTCGCCGAGATGATCCGCGCCGACAAGGTCCACGCCATCGTCTGCACCGGTGCCAACCTCGAGGAAGACATTTTTAATTTGGTTGCCCACGATTACTACGAGCGCGTCCCCGGCTACCGCGACCTGACCGCCGCCGACGAGCAGGCGCTGCTCGACCGCCACATGAACCGCGTCACCGACACCTGCATTCCCGAGGGCGAGGCCATGCGCCGCATCGAGGCGGTTGTCGCCGAGGAGTGGTTGGCTGCCGACAAAGCCGGTGAACGCTTCTTCCCGCACGAGTTCATGTATAAAATTATCCGCTCCGGTAAGCTCAAGAAGAGCTACCAGATCGACCCCGCCAACTCCTGGATGCTGGCCGCCTGCGAAAAGAACCTGCCGATCATCGTCCCCGGCTGGGAAGACGCCACGCTGGGCAACATGTTTGCCGGCCGCGTCATGACCGGTGAGATCAAGAACGTGCACACCGTGCGCACCGGCATCGAGTACATGACCTGGCTCGCCGATTGGTACACCAAGACCGCCAAGCTGCTCAAAACCGGCGAAGGCTCGATCGGCTTTTTCCAAATCGGCGGCGGTATCGCCGGCGACTTCCCGATCTGCGTGGTGCCAATGCTGCACCAAGATCTCGGCCGCACCGAGGTGCCGCTCTGGGGCTATTTCTCCCAAATCAGCGACTCGACCACGAGCTACGGCAGCTACTCGGGCGCGGTTCCGAACGAGAAAATCACCTGGGGCAAGCTCGGCCAGAAGACCCCCAAGTTTATCGTCGAGAGCGACGCCACCATCGTCGCCCCGCTGATCTTCAGCTGGGTGTTGGGCAAGTAAGCCGAACGACGTATTCACGATGCGGCTTCAGGCGACCCTGAGCTCACGCTCAGGGCCACCCCGGCCTTGGAACTCCCCGTGGCCTTGCGCGTGAGCGCAGGGTGTTTTGACAAACCCTGAGCTCACGCTCAGGGCCACAGCGGACCCAACTCCTCGTGGCCTTGCGCGTGAGCGCAGGGTGTTTTTCACGAAAAAGCCGCACCCTCACCGGTGCGGCTTTTTTGTTTCCAGGCTTTGCCTTGAGGCTCGTTTTCCGCGAGCGTCGCCGCCTTCGCCCATGTCCAACGCCCTTGCTTCCGAGAAATCGCCCTACCTGCTGCAACACGCCGACAATCCCGTGGACTGGCTGCCGTGGGGTGAGGCCGCCTTCGCCCGCGCACGCGCCGAGCAGAAACCGATTTTCCTGAGCATCGGCTACTCCACCTGCCACTGGTGCCATGTCATGGCCCACGAGTCGTTCGAAAACCCCGCCATCGCCGCGCTGCTCAACGCCCACTTCGTCGCCATCAAGGTCGACCGCGAGGAGCGCCCCGACGTCGACAAGGTGTACATGGCCTACGTGCAGTCCATGACCGGCCGCGGCGGCTGGCCGCTCTCAGCCTGGCTCACCCCCGACCTCAAGCCGTTCTACGGCGGCACCTACTTCGCCCCCGAGAATCGCCACGGCCGTACCGGCTTTCCCTCGATCCTCACCGCCATCGCCACGGCCTGGAGCGACAACCCCGAAAAACTCGTCGCCGAAGCCAATCGCGTGATCGCATCCCTCACCGAGTACCACGACAGCCGCCGAGGCGAGCCGGGCGCAGCGCCCGACCTGCACGATTCGGCCAGCGAAGCCTTTGAAAAGGCCTTCCATCACTACGCCGAAACCTTCGACGCCACCCATGGCGGCTTCGGCGGCGCGCCCAAATTCCCCCGCGCCTCCAACCTGAGTTTCCTCCTGCGCGCCGCCGCCATCCAGGGCGTGGATACCGACGCCGGCCGCGAGGCCGTGCGCATGGTGGCGGTTACCCTGCAAAAAATGGCCGGTGGTGGCATCCACGATCACGTCGGCGGCGGGTTTCACCGCTACTCGGTGGACGAGACGTGGTTCGTTCCGCATTTCGAAAAAATGCTCTACGATCAGGCGCAGATCGCGGTCAACGCCCTCGACACTTACCAGGCCACTGGCGACGAGCGCTTCGCCTGGATCGCACGCAATATCTTTGGCTACGTGCTGCGCGACCTCGCCGCGCCTGGCGGGGCGTTTTTCTCCGCCGAGGATGCCGATTCGCTGGCGGCAGAGCAGGCGCTCGGGGCTCCGAGTGGCACGGGCGTCCCGCCCGTGGGTTCACCGACACCGAATCATGGGCGGGACGCCCATGCCACGCCGGAAACTCAGGCGCTCGGGGCTCCGAGTGGCACGGGCGTCCCGCCCGTGGGTTCGCCGACACCGAATCATGGGCGAGACGCCCATGCCACGCCGGAAACTCAGGCGCTCGGGGCTCAGAGTGGCACGGGCGTCCCGCCCGTGGGTTCACCGACACCGAATCATGGGCGGGACGCCCATGCCACGCCGGAAACTCAGGCGCTCGGGGCTCCGAGTGGCACGGGCGTCCCGCCCGTGGGTTCGCCGACACCGAATCATGGGCGGGACGCCCATGCCACTATCACCGAGGGCGCGTTCTACGTTTGGACCCGCGCCGAGATCGAAGCCGCCCTGCCCCCGGCGGACGCCGCGCTGGTCTGCGACCATTACGGAATCGAGGCGGCGGGCAACGTGCCGCTTTCGCTCGATCCGCAAAACGAATTCACCGGGAAAAACATCCTCAAGCAGCAGCGCCCGCTGGTCGAAACCGCCCAACTGCACCAGCTCGCCCCGGCTGAAGCGGCCGAGCGGCTCGCGGCGGCATTTGTTAAACTGCGCCGGGTCCGCGCCCAGCGTCCGCGTCCTCAGCTCGACGACAAAGTCATCACCTCCTGGAACGGCCTGATGATCTCGGCGCTGGCGCGAGCCTCGGTTTCGGCTGCCGGCTGCCTGAGCGAAGTGGGCGGAACCTACTGCATGGCGGCGGTGCGCGCGGCGGAGTTCATCGAGCACGAGCTCTACGACGCGACGCGCGGGATCCTGTATCGAAACTACCGCGACGGACGCGGCGCCAACGAGGCGTTCGCCGAGGACTACGCGTACCTGATCGCCGGCCAGCTCGACCTCTACGAGGCGACCTTTGACCCGCGCTGGCTGCACTGGGCCGAAGGCTTGCAGCAGGTCATGGACGCGCTGTTCTGGGATCCCGAATACGGCGGGTATTTTAACTCACGAGCCGACGACACCAGCATCGTGCTGCGGTTGAAGGAAGACTACGACGGCGCCGAACCCTCGCCCAACTCGGTGGCGGCGGCCAACCTGTTGCGCATGTCGGCCCTGTTTCACGATGACGCGCTGCGTACCCGTGCGTTGGCGACGATCGAATCCCTGCGTACCCAATGGTCCGAGGCGCCGCACGCGCTGCCCGAGCTGCTTTGCGCGATCGAACGCGCACTGGAGATGCCGCGCCAAGTCGTGCTGGCGGGCGACCGGCGCACCAGCGAATTCGGCGCGCTGGCCAACGTGCTCGTTGAGAAAATCGGTCCGCGCCGGGTGGTGTTGGCCGTGCCCGGGGATGATCCGGCGGGACGCTGGCTTTTGGCGCGCGCACCGTGGCTGGCGGCGATGAAACCGGCGGCTGACGGGCGGCCCTTGGCCTACGTGTGCGAACGCTTCACCTGCCAGGCCCCCGTGGAAACCCCCGAGGCGCTACGAGCGCTGCTCGGTTGAGCATCGCGCCGAAAGTAGCGCAGACTTGGCGGCCGTCATTCTCAATGTCCCGGATCTGCCGCGCCTGCAAAACCAACGAAATACTTCGAACCTTTTAGCCGCGAAAGATCGCAGAGAACGCATAGAAATACGGGGGTTGTTCTTTGCGCTCTTTGCGTTCTTTTGCGGCTAAACTGCCTTGGTTTTATCCGAAATGATTCATGTGGCTGCCGACTCGGAGCAGACTGGAAGTCTGCGCTACTTTTACCGGATTCTCGCTCGACACCCCCGGCGGCACGGCCTTCCAGTTAACTGAAGCCAATTGGGTTCCCCCTTTTGCCCCGACCGCTCCCCGCACCCGAGCCGCCCCCATTCCCTTGAAAATCCTCACCGTAGAAGATGATGCCGTTGCCCGCGCCGTGCTTCGCCAAGCGCTGCTCAAACTCGGCCATGAGGTGGTGGAAGCCAAGAACGGCGTCGAAGCATTGGCGCTTTTGGCCAAAGAGCCGGTGCGCCTGATTGTCAGCGATTGGATGATGCCCGAGCTCGATGGCCTGCAACTATGCCGGGCGATTCGTAGCCGCGTGGACGCCGACTATGTTTATTTTATCCTGCTCACTGGCCGTGAGGCCGACGTGGAAAACCAGCGCGAAGCAATCGAAGCGGAGGTCGACGATTTCCTGACGAAGCCGCTCAATCTCCAAGATATTTGGATGCGGCTGCGGGTGGCCGAACGGATCCTGCGTTACGCGACTGAGGTACGGCAACTGGAGGCGTTTTTGCCGATCTGCGGGTACTGCAAAAAAGTCCGCGACGACCAAAATTACTGGCAGCAAATCGAGAGTTACATCAACGAGCGAACTGGCACGGATTTCAGCCACTCGGTGTGCCCGGATTGTTATCAACGCGTGGTCGTACCCGAGATGGATAAATTACGCGCGGAAGCGGCGGCCAAAAATCCCCATACCTGTGTCAAACGAACGGATTGATCGGCTGGAGGAGCGCCTCGCCTGGCTGCAACGCCACGTGACCGAGCAAGACAAGGCCATGCTGGAAATGGCCGGCCAACTGGACCGTATCAAAGCCGAGCTGTTGCGGCTCAAGCAGCGCTCCGAGTTGGCGCCCACTGGGCTCGATTCGGTCAGCCCAGAGTCGGAGCGCCCGCCGCATTATTGAGCAGGGCGGCGTTCAGGCAGTAACACTCAAAATGTCAGATCAAAAGGAGTGCGGTGCTTCAGCCCGCATCGGTGATTGTAAGAACAATCCGTGGTAAACCTGCGGGCTAAAGCACCGCGCTACCGCAGAACTCAATCCGCCCCGATCGCGGTTACGGCCGCCTACTAGATTTTAAACTTCGCCACCAGCTGCGTCAGGGTTGCCGACAACCCATTTAGCTCGTTGGCGCTGGTGCTGATGTGCGTCGCGCCCTTCGCGCCCTCGGCAGCCGCGGTGGACACGCCGTTGATGTTACGCGCCACCTCAAGTGCGCCGTCAGCGGTTTGTTGCACGTTTTGCGTCAAACTTAGGCTGGCGGACGAAACATTGTTAATGGTCTCCAAAACCGTGTACGTGGCCGCCGACTGTTCCTTCACGGTCTCGGCGATGGAAACCGCGATGTTGGAAACCTCTTCGATGACCTTGGCCACTTCGCTGAGCGAATGCGTCGACGCGCGGGTGTGGTCCTGAATCAGACCCACCTGTTTGCGGATATCCTCAGTGGCAGCCGCCGACTGACGCGCTAGTTCCTTAACCTCATTGGCCACCACCGCGAACCCGCGCCCCGCCTCTCCGGCGCTGGCGGCTTCAATTGTGGCGTTGAGCGCCAGCAAGTTGGTCTGTTCGGCGATGCGGTTGATCAACTCCACGACTCTCCCGATCTGGCGGGCGGAGTCGTCCAACTTAGCCATCAGCGCTTGGGTCTCACGCGCCTGCGTGTCGGCCTTTTTTGGCGATTTCCGACTCCTTCGCGCAATTGGTGGAGACCTGGCGAATGGAGTCCGACATGGCCTCGATCGAGGCCGAAACGGTCTCGGTCGCCGTCGTGATCTGGGCGGCGGAGGCCGCCATGGTCTTGGCGTTCACCGACAACTCCGCACCGGCGGCGGCCACGGTGTTGGCCTGCACGGTGGTTTCCTCGGCGGCGGCGGCCTGATTGGTCGCCGAGCGCTGCAAATCGCCACGCAGGGCATCGTGCATCATGTCGGCATTGGACTGCGCGTGCTGCACCGTGGCAATGTGGGTGAGTGTGATATAAACTGGGCACTCACCTTTTGGACCTCTTGGTAGACCCCACCGCCGATCACGACGCGGCTGAGGATTCCGGAGGTGGCAAGCAGGGTAATACGATTGGAAACGGTGAGGATCATGGAGGGGGGTTGGGTAAGGTGCGCGATCGCGGAAAAAAGGAGCTTAGCCGGGCCGTACGTGCGGGTTGTCACAACGACTCGTAATCCAAACTGTTATCCCCCCTACTTCGGATGAATTCCATTAATCTTAAATTATTTTTTCGTTCTTCGCTGAACTGAGCTCGTGCCGAGCCTTTCGCGCTACGGTGAACACCACGCTGTTCACTCAGCCAGAAGCCCGAACTCCGAAGCCGAGCGCCGCGAGCCGACGCAACCTGCTGGGCATCTGACCGTTCGTTCACCCGCTCAAAGCACTATTTAGTGCCCCGCGGGGATTCACTCACGATCATCTGCTCCAGCAACTTGCGTCGGCTCAACGACGTCAGCTTCGGAGTTCGGGCTAAGAAAACTTAAATGATGTGAGGCAGGCACCTATTTGTAGGCACCTGCCTCAGGCTGTTCTTAAAAAGCCAGCCCCATCGGCCGGCTGTGCACTTAGATTTTAAACTTGGCCACGAGTTGGCTGAGGGTTGTGGACAACGCCGTGAGCTCCGTCGCACTGGTGCTCACCCGTGCTGCTCCCTTGGCGCCGTCGGCAGCAGCGGTGGACACCCCGGCGATGTTGCGCGCCACTTCGCCCGCTCCATCAGCTGTCTGTTGCACGTTCTGCGAAAGCGTGCCGGTAGCGGTCGATACCCCGTGAATCGTGCCTACGATCTCAGAGGTAGTCGCTGACTGCTCTTCAACGGCCGCCGCGATCGACGAGGAGATTCAATGTCGCGAAAGTAGTCGAGCAGCGTCTGGCCTTTGCTCTCGATGTCTTCCTGCAGGTGCAGTTGCACCACATAGGTATTTTGACCGTGGCGAAGTGCGTTGCGCACCAGCTCGGGGTCGATGCGGAAGCCGCTCAAATAGAGGGGCAAAATCGGTTTGTCGGGGTGGGCGGGCTTGGCGGGTGGTTCAGTGTGTAGCAGGGCGTGCAGCGCGGAGCGCTCAGCCGAGGTGTCGGTGCTCGCGGCTTGGTCGGGTGTGGCGACCATGGCCTTGAGTTTGTCGGTGCCGGAGAGGAACAAGTTGATGAGGTCGCGGTTGGCGATCATGCGGCCGTCGCGCAGGAGGGCCATGACGCTCTCCATCACGTGGGCGAGGTCGGTGATCGGGGTGAGGCCGAAAAAACCGGCGGTGCCTTTGACACTGTGGATGGCGCGGAACAGGCGGTTGAGAAGTTCGGCGTTTTGCGGCGAAGCTTCGAGGGCGACCAGGTCGTTTTCGAGGGTTTCCAGGTGCTCGTTCGCCTCTTGGACGAACAGCCCGAGCATCTCGTTTTCTTCGTTGCTCACGGTAGTTTTGGGGGGGGGGGGGGGGAGGCGGGCTATACCCTACACGTTTCGATTTTAGGCTTTAACGCAAAGGCGCAAGGACGCGAAGAAGCGCAATGAAATCACTCATTTTTAATGCTTTGCGAACTTTGCGTCTCGGCGACTTTGCGTTAAAAAATAGCCCCATTTGTTTAAGCTATTGGTATAACTCAGGCGGTGAGGCCGAAGCGTTCGTTGAGTTTGAGCAGACCGAGCAGGCGGCGGACGTCGGGCGTGGGGTTTTCGGCGCGGAAACCCAATTTGCGGTTCTGGGTTTCGCGGTAGAGGGCGATGAGCAGGTTGACGCCCTTGGAGTCGACCAGACGCGCATGGGTGAGGTCGGCGACGATGGTTTGGGCGGACGGACACTGGGCCATGGCCGCGAGGATCTCGGTGCGCAGGGCATCGATGTTAGTTGAAAGCAAATCGCCGTCGAAAGTGACGCGCAGGGAGGTATCGGTGAGGGTGGCTTGCATGGGGTAAAGTTTAGGGGTTCGCGGGTGGGCTGCGGGTTGGGTTGGGCGGTTCGAATCGTTCTCGTTCTCTTACTCTTAATCTTACTCGTTCGACAGGAGGTTCGTTGATCGGATTCGGCAGGGAGAGAACGAGTAGGAGTAGGAGAACGAGAACGATTAGGAGTTCGCGGAAGCGGGCAGTGATAGCAGGGCGCCGATGTTTAGCAGGGTGATCAAACCGAAGGGGCGCGGGATCACGCCGCTCACGCAGGCATGGTCCATGCCCGACATGAGTTCGGGCGGCGGGGGCAGCACGTTGTCGGGGCGCGTGAGGATGTCGCCAACCTCATCGACGATGATACCGAGCAGGTCGGTGCCAGCCATTTCAGCCTCGTCTGGCGGCAGGGCCAAGCGCGCCAGTTCGACGGTGGATTTAAACACCACGCAGCGGCTCGACGGTTGGATGGACTGCGGCTGTAAGCCCAGACGCTGATCGAGGTCGAGCGCGGTGAGGATTTGGCCGCGCAGGTGGATAAGCCCGCGCACGGTGAGCGGCGCGCGGTCAACCGGGGTGATCGACGGCTGGCGGAGGATTTCGCGCACCCACAGCAGGTCGCAAGCATACCACCGGCCTTGGGTTTTAAAGGTGAGTAATTGGGTTGGGGCGGACATGGGGCGATCTAGGGGGAACAGGTCAAAGGGGGCTGAAATCGAAGGGCGAAGGACGACGGAGAGCTAAAAGGAGTTAAAGAAGGGCCTGAGCGGTGAGCGCGTACCCCTGTATTCGGCTCATTTTGCCGTTAATTTAGAAAAAAGTGGTCGCATCCCCCTAAATTTTTCGGGGGTTAGGAGAATTAACGTTATAACAGGTCAGCGCTTAGCAGCTCCGTTGCGCCCCAATCGTTCTCTTACTTCTACTGGCTCTCCGGCTCGCTGCCGTGGTTCGGGCCCAGTAAACCTGACAAACAGGTTCCGCCTTCGTTAGGGCTGGCTCGCGACTTTCTGAATCTGACTCAACAGAGATCGTTCCTCCCGTCATCACCCATCGGCCCCGGCTCCTCCTGCGGACCGGCGAAACGACGCCCAACAAATTGCGTTGCCGCGTCCGCCTCCCTGCTTATGACCCTAGGCACTTCCACCATGTATCAGGTCACCTTTTCCGAGCAAAGCATGCTGGAGCTGAACAAGCTCGATAAACTCCAGCAGCTCGAAGCCATCGAACCCATCAGCTCGCTTAAACCCGCCGATCTTGAGCATCCGCGTGAACCGCTGGGGCGCTTTTCCCGTTCCGGCCATTCCCTCTACCGCCTGCGCAGCGGCGACCACCGGTTCTATTTCGACCTCAAAGGAAGCGATACCCTTCACGTCCTCTACATTTTGCACAGCAATTCGTTGGAGGATTTTCTCATGCGCAACAAGTTGCCCATCACCGAGCATCAATTGGTCGAGCAGGATTCCAAGTTTTGGAAGTACTTGGAGTCGCTCACCAAAAAGTAAGCCCTCCGCTTCCCATGGCCGATCCCCTCCCCCACTTGAACGATCCCGACGCCGACCACACCCCTTCGCTCGAACAAGCCAGCCGCATTTATTTCCTGCCCAACTTGATGACCGCCGGCAACCTGTTCTGCGGGTTTGCCGCCTGCTTGCGGTGTATCGAGGCGAATTTCATTACCCGTAAAGTCGCCGATGCGGTCGCCGAAATTCCCCCGGAGGCCATCGCCCACTACCGCGAAGCCGTCTGGTATATCTTCGGCGCCATGGCGTTTGACGCCCTTGACGGCCGTTTGGCTCGCATGGGCGGCCGTGAATCCCTTTTCGGAGCGGAATTCGACTCCTTAGCCGACATCGTCTCCTTCGGCCTGGCTCCGGCCTTGATGGTGTTTTTCTTGATCGTTCGTCCCGCAGGCGGCGACCAAACTCTCATCAGCGCCGGCGGGCTGATCGGCTTCATTTACCTGCTCTGTGCAGCGGTGCGTTTAGCCCGCTTTAACGTCATCACTCACCCGTTATTACAACGTCCCGGTGTGAAACCGAGCAGCAAGGATTTTGTTGGCCTGCCCGTGCCTGCGGCGGCCGGTACCATCGGTGCCCTGATGCTCTTCCTGCTCAACTTAATCGAGCATGATAAATCATTACAATTTATGGCCTTGGGTCTCCCCCTGTTGCTGCTTTTGGTCGCCATTCTGATGGTTAGCACCGTGCGTTATCCCAGCGGCAAACAGATCGATCTGCGCACCAAGACCAAGTTAACCACCCTGATCCTGTACATCACCGTAGCGGCTGCGGTGGTGCGCTTTAAGGAATACGGCATGTTCTTTGTCTGCCTCGGCTACATCTTTTTCGGACTCATCCGCCACTGGCGCCGCCACGGCCTGATGAAGCACGCGCCCTTGGTGTGAGTAGCTTTGAGACCAACCGACCAATAACCGACCAATAACTCCGCACCTGTGGATAACCCCTTGCTTGTTAGTCGCCTTGCCGAAGGTTTTTCACGGTGCCGCAAACTCGCTTTTAGCACCCATAGTTCGCCGGTTATTCCAGTTATTCGCAGACCATAATAAGACGGATAACATATATCATTGAACTAGGTATATTTTATCCTTTGTTAATTTCCCCTTTATCGCGTTTCCACGCCCCCCTCTTTCCATGAAATTCAAGATCAACCGCGATCACTTCAGCAATGGCCTCGCCCAGGTCCTCAATGTCGTCGGCTCCAAGGCAACCATGCCCATCTTGAGCAACGTGTTGATAGAGGCCGAGAAGGACTACATTTGCCTGACCACCACCAATCTCGATCTCGGCATTCGCTGTAAGATCAAAGCCGAGGTCAAAGAGGGCGGCGCAGTCACCCTGCCGGTCAAGCGCCTCGCCACCATCGTGCGCGAACTGCCCAACATCGACGTTACCTTCGACGCCACACCCAACCACCAAGTTAAGCTCAGCTCGGGCGGGTCCACCTTCAAAATCGTTGGCATCGGCAAAGAAGAGTTCCCTCCCCTGCCCGAGTTCGGCGACGAGAAGAACTTCACCCTCGAACAGGCCGAACTCACCTCGATGCTCAAGAGCGTCTCCTACGCCCAGTCCAGCGACGAGACCCGCTATATCCTCAACGGCGTTTATTTCAACTTCCGTGATGGTAAATTGAACCTGGTGGCTACCGATGGCCGTCGCCTTGCGCTCATTTCTAAGGATCTCGAGGTCCCGCCAGAGAACGCTGGAAGCATCATCCTGCCCGCTAAGACGGTTTCCGAGCTCACCCGCATGCTGGACAAGGGGGAGAAGCTTAAAATCGCGTTTAATGACCGCCGCGCCTCCTTTCAGATTAATACCGACAAGGACTCCAGCGGTCTGGTCGACTCGATCTATCTTTATTCCAAGGTCGTTGAGGGCAATTACCCGAATTATCAGCAAGTCATCCCCAAGGAGACCCACCAGCGGATCAAGTTGGAGCGCGAGTTGTTCCTCGAGTGCGTGCACCGCGCCGCCCTCGTGACCTCGGAAAAATCCAACTCGGTAAAGATCAAACTCACCAGCAACCTCTTGGAAGTCACCGCGCAAAGCCCTGATTTCGGCGAGGCCCACGAGTCCATGGCGATCGCCTATAGCGGTCCTGACCTGCAAGTTGCGTTTAATCCAGCCTTTGTGATCGATCCTCTCAAAGCGCTGACGAAGGACGAAGTCTTCTTTGAGTTGAAAGACGAAGTAAGCCCCGGGGTGTTTAAAACCCTGGAAAACTTTATCTGCGTGATCATGCCGGTGCGGTTGTAAAACTGCGTAAACGTAACGAGTGTTTCCGAAGGCCCGACGTGACCCGTCGGGTTTTCTTGTTCTTAAGCGCCACCACAATTCTGAAAGTAGCTCAGGTTTCCCAACCTGCATCTGCATCGAAGGCAGACAGGAAGTCCGCGCTACTTTAGAACGTAATTTCAAATCCCCACTTCAGGCCCCTAATTTACCCGCTCCCCCTTTTTCTAGAGCCTATTTTCCATGATTTCTGATTACGCACTGCTGACGGCTATTATTCTCTCATTGGTGTTGTTGCAACTTAACCAACGCCAAGGGTTGCCTGCCTTAACGATTATCAATCGTTGGTTGCGCTGGTTTATTTTTGCGTTTGGCGGGGCGGCGATTGTTCAGGATTTGGGTTGGACTGACCGCTCCTACTTTGTGCTGGTGGCCGGCTTTTTCCTCGTCTGGTTTTTACTCGAAACCGTGTACAACTGGCTGGCGATTCACGCGTTGAGTGTGAGCCCGATGCCACTTTTCCCCCGCTTTTCGGCCAATCAAAGCGGCGAAGAATGGCCCACGGTCGAGCGGTTTATCAAATTACGTGAATGGTTGCGTGCGAATGGCTTTAAACAAGTCCAGACGCTCAAAGCGGAAGTCGGCTCTAGCCTTTTTTTACGCGTGTGCGTGTACCAGGACGCCGATTCTGGAGTACGCCTGCAGATCACCTTTTTGCCGCAAGGTAACGGTGCGATGGCGGCCTGTTTTAGCCTTTCCACAAATACCGTCAGTGGTTGCCGGTATGTGACCGACAATCTCCACATCCCCTTTGGTGGCTTTTATCCTGAAAACTGGCTGGTTTCGCGTCACCCGTGGCGGCGCTCGCTAGCCGGGCTGGTGAAAACCCACCGCGAGCGCCTAGCCCGCGGCAACGAACAAATCGTGCCTTGGACGAGTGACCCGCTCACCGACCTCAACGGTCAGCAGCGTGAGTTGGAGAAAATCAACACGGAGCTCGGCTTTTTATTTCCGCAGGCTGACCGCGAAGAATTCGGCAAAATCAGCCACGAAGGGCGTTATCGGGTGTGGAAAGAGTACTGGATGCTCAGTTATTTCGGCAAAAGCGTGCAGTACTGAGTGTAAGCTCCAACACGCCGCGGGTAGGCTAAAAAAACGCGGATTTTGGGCCGGAGTGCGCGATGGGCAAAGGCACGTCTCCCGGGTGAAGTTCGTGTGGCTTTGGCTTGGCGTGGTTTTGTGTCCGGCGTGGCTTCGTGCGTGAGCACGAGGTGCTTTTTCTGGGGACGAAGGGGCGCCTGCATCCTTGAGCTCACGCTCAAGGCCTGGAGTTTGGCCCCAAAACGAGTTGAGATCCGTCCCCCCAGCTAAGGTAGAAGCGTACCGCAGGTAGCAACGGCATGGGTTTCGATGCGTTCGTGGACGTGCGGGTGGCTGTTGCGAAGTCTGCGAAACTCTCCGGAGTGATCAGCTCAGATCGCCATACATGATGCGCAGCACCTGTATGGTTCTTGGCACGAGTTAAGTAGAGTAGAGAGAGCCGCGCGTCGGTAACCCGTCAGCGCGACCCTCCCCCTCGTCAAACCGTGCAAGCGGTTTTCCCGCACACGGCTTACCGAGTCCCCATTCTTTCGGTTTGGTTTCAGCGGAGTTCATTGCTTCCAAGCCGCCGTAAGCGGCCAGTGCCATAGTTTGTATTGACCATGCAAACGGTCGTCGGTGAAGAACTCGAAAGAGTCCGTGGGTGCGGCTATACTTTCGCCACAGCCACCGCCGCAACCGGTTGCGCACAAAAGCCTGCTGGTTACTAAACACGTGCGTGCTGTTGCCGTAATGAAACGCCGTCGCCCAACCGCGAGTGATTTGGTTGACCTTGCGGACCACCGCCACCGCCGGTTGGTTGCGCGTTCGCACATCTAGCTCCATCCGCACTTTGTCGCGTAACTTGGCCAGACTTTTCGCACTGGGTTCCACGTGCGGATACCTTCGTTTGCTCTTCATGCCTTGCCGCCATGCGACGGAAAAACCGAGGAACTCAAAGCCTTCCTTTCGTGTATCCACCAGTCGGGTTTTCTCTTCGTTGAGCTTTAACTTACGTGCCTCCAGCCACCGTTTCAGTCGCGTTTGCAGCCCCGCCCCTTGACCCGGTTTGCACAGGATCAGGAGGTCGTCGGCGTAACGCACCATCGTCGGCTTTTGTTCGCACTTCTCATTCACCGCATGATCGAGGTCGTTGAGGTAGAGGTTCGCCAGCAGAGGCGATATAACTCCGCCTTGTGGCGTGCCACACCGGTTCGCGCTCACCTTGCGGCACCCCGTGTCCCGGTCCTCTTCCACGATGGGTGCGCGCAGCCACGTTTTTATTAAACGCAACACGCTCCCATCGCTCACCCGTTTGGCCACCAATTGCAGGAGTTCGCGGTGCGGGATCATATCGAAGTAGCTCGATAAATCCGCGTCCACCACCTCCACCTTTCCGCTCAGCAGGGCCTCTTTAACTTTGTCCATCGCATGATGGGTCCGGCGTTTCGGTCGGTAGGCGTAGGAGTGGTCATGGAAGTCCGCCTCCCAGATGGGTTGCAACACGATCGCCGCCGCACTTTGCACCACACGGTCTTTTACCGTGGGGATGCCCAGCGCACGACGTTTGGTCCTGGCCTGATCCTTCCATATATAGACGCGCAGGACCGGACTGGGTCGGTAGGTTTTCGTTCGCATTTCCTCCGCCAGCGCAAGCAGCCATGCCGCCCGATAGGCTTCGTTCTTTACGAGCGTTTCCACCTCGAACCCGTCCACTCCCGGCACGCCGTCATTGGCGATCACCTGATCGAGCGCATCCGACAGAATGTCCTGCCGATACAGCTCTCCATACAAACTATAGAACCGCCAATGCGGCTCCGCTTTTGCTTTCCGATATAGCACACGTTGCAGCTTCCGAACCTTCGGTGACGTTTTTATCCAGAGTTCATCACCCCAGCCATCGTCGGGTCCTTTGCCGCTCTGTGATGCGTGGGAACAAGTGCCCTCCCTTCGCTCCCCGGCGGTTTTAATGTCCGCTAGATCATCACTACTATGGAGGTCTCCGACTCCTGCCACGGCCCGTCCGGCCTTACGAGGTTTTGCCGCGCTTGTGCCGGTGGTTGAGGCATCGCAAGACGCCCCACCGCCGCAGGTCTCACCACTTAACCTAACGACCTTTCCCACCCCGCCGCCCCCGCTGACTCCGCCGACGTGTTGATCGGAAATCAACGATTTAGGTCCTACGTCTTTGCGAGACTGCCTTTTCCGATCCTTGCAGGCTTCACCGTTCAGGTAGCGGCTGGACTCGTCGGTTGTTTCGGTAACGGAGCTCATTGGATGGGGTTCACCTTCGTTGCGGCTGACTGGTTCGGGCACACGGTCGTGCTTTCCGGCGAGGCCTCGCGGCCTGCATCCGTGACCGGGCCCTTCGACCGCGAATCGTTAAATTCGGCCGAACAGACTTTCACTGTTATGGTTGTTAGTTTCATGGTCGCACACCTGAACGCCGAAGTTTTAACCACGGAATTCACAGATGAGCACAGATAACAGAGTGTTACTGAATTTGAAGACAGGATGAAAAAAAGGGGATCAAGCTGAGTCCGTTTACCTCCTAAGGGATTGTATCTGTGCAATCTGTGTAATCTGTGGTTGGCTTGAACTTCGGAATTCAGTTAAACGGCCAAACTCCAGACCTTGAGCTCACGCTCAAGGCCACGTTCGGGCGGGTTAAGGCTGGAGTTGGCCTTTGCCCGGCGAGGCTTTGGCTTGGCGTGGCTTCGTGCGTGAGCACGAGGTGCTTTTTCTGGCGGCGGGGCGCCTGCATCCTTGAGCTCACGCTCAAGGCCACGTTCGGGGGATTAAGGCTGGAGTGCGCCTTTGACCTCCGTGTCGTCCGTGCTGTGCCTCAAACCCGCTCACCACCCCGATCTCGTTACGGTTTAAGCGGGGCGTCGTAGATGAGTTGCAACTCGCCATTGCCCACGGTCCGCCGACCCACCGCCAAATCCCCCGGACTGGCCCAGTTGCACTCAGCGGTGGCTTCGTCGCCGATCACATAGGCGACGAACTCTAGCTTTGGCCCGCCTTCACCCTCAGCCCAATACTCCACGAGCCCGTCCCCCGTGAGCACGGGTTGACCGCCGACACTGTGCAGTGGGAAATCCACAAACCCCTCCAGCGCGCGTGCAACCAATTCGCTGCACAAAACCTTATCCGCATGGGCGAAATCAAAATCGTAGTCGTAGGGTTTTCCCACCTGGTCAAAAGCCCGCGCCACCATTTCTAGGCGCTGGACCGGACGCAGCTTGGGCCGCAGCACTGCCACCGAATCCGCCTCGCCGATCGTGCGCTCAAGTGAGGTCAACCCTACCCCATTTCCTTCTACGCTGATGACCGCCGCGTGGTGTCCGCTGGCTTCGGGTGTGGCGAGTTTTTCTAAGTGCCGCTGGACGCGCATGTCTTGATCGAGCGCGCTTTGCTCCAATTGCCCGGTCGTGCCGACGTAAAGTGAGAGTTGCGACCACGCGCCGGGCAGGTGTCCGGTGGCGCGATAGCCGTTGGCTTTGGTGAGCAGGATGTCGCCTGGCTGGAGAAACGGCCGCACTTTTTCCACCCATTCGGGAGTGATTAACGCCTTGCCGTGCTTGGGTTCGCGCGGTGCCAGGGGCGTGAACAATTCCGCCCGCGCCGCGTCGTCGAGCCGCAGGTTCCAACGGTTGGCGAGGTTACTGGCGGCTGCCGCGGCGGTTAACTGCAATGTCTGGGCGCGAAGTCGGCTGGTTTCATCGCCGAGACGGGTGTGATTTTGGTGGCCCCAAGCCAGGCGCCGCAAGGTGGTGTGGTAACGCAGTACGCGCGCTTGGCGTTGCAGAGGTGCCAGCGACGCTGAGGCGGCGGCGGCGGCCGAGGTCGATTCGGTCCAACTGGCGCTGGCCGTTGGCGTTGACGGCGCTGCAACTTCTTCGGTGTTGAAGCTCGCCAGTTCGGCGAGCACCACGGCCAGCTTCTGTTCGTCGTCGGTTAATTTTTCCTCCAATTGGGCGGGGGTGAACCGGGAAAAATCGGGGGCGTTTCCGCGAAAAAATTCGATCGGGGAAACGTAAATGAGGGCGGCCGCGCAGCTCGCCACCACCAGTAAGCTCGCCGCCCCCAAGCCCTGGGTCACCGCGCCCGGCAGCGGATACCGCACGCGCAGTCGCTGCCGAAGCTGGGTTTGGCCCAAAGCCAACATGCCGCCGAACAGCAGCAAACCGGCCCACACGACCGCCACCCACAGCTGGCAATAGTCGCGCACCCAATACGTGGAAAACCCGCACCAAAACCCATAAACGGGCAGGCCCCAGAGGAGCCGATTGAGCGCGGGGGAAAAGTCGCCCGGGGCCGGAATCCACAGGGTCAGGGTGCGGATCGCCAGCCACGGGGCGAGTTGGCCGAGGATGCCGAACAGCGTGAGGATCAGGCGCAGCCAGAGAACAGGGCAGAGGCGCTCCGCACCGCGTTTCAGGCCCGCAAGGCGGCGCACAAGAAACCAGGCAATCGGGTGGGTGGGTTTGGGCTTGGCCATGAAATGGGGAAAACGGGGGACTCGGGCTGATCGAAAAAAGTAGCGCAGACTTCCAGTCTGCCTCCGACACGAAAGCTAACCCAAAGTGGCTCAGACTCTAGTAGGTAGTAACATTTAAAGAATCGGATCGAACGTAGTGCGGTGCTTCAGCCCGCATCGGTAATGGCAGTTGGCAATCCGTTGCAAACCTGCGGGCTAAAGCACCGCACTACCTCAGAATTCAATCGGGCAAGATTCAAGTCTCTGCTACTAGGGCTGGGCTACTTTTTCAGCGTTTTTAGGTAGGCGACCCACTCGGCGAGCACGGTTTCGGCGACTGCGCTTTGCACGGAGATGCGGTTAAGGCCGGCGCACACCACTCGCCCCGTCACCACCCGCCAGCGGCGCGCGCTCACGCGGTGGGCGATCGCCCAATAGGCAAACGCCTCGGCCACCCCCTGCGCCTTCGCCGGTTCGGCGTAGCCGGTGGTGGCCACCGCCATGTCGGCCCCGAATAAGCGAACCGCCCCTTGCGCCATCTGCGTGGCGACGGCGGCCGACACGCCGTTAACCGGGGTCGCGGCCGCGCGTTTTACCCCGAGGAGTTTAACCTTTTGGTCGATGCTGTAGGCGGTGATGCCACCGAGAAAAAAGCCGGACGCGCCCGGCACGGCGGTAATCGCGGCCTGGACGCGGCCACCGGTCAGGCTCTCGGCCACGGCAAGGCGCAGGGCCGGCTGGTGGCTTAAGCAGAGGGTTTTGAGTTCCCGGGCGAGGGCTGTGGGCATGGGTGGTGGGTTTATTTCTTCGCGGTGGTGCGGCGCAGCTTGGCCAAGCGCTTGCGCAGGCGCCAGCGGTGGCTTTTGGCCACGATGTAGCCCACGCACTTGGGCGAACCGCACCGGCAGGGGTGCTGCCGCCAGTTTTCCACGTCGAAGCCGTAGTCGAAGGAGAGTTCCTCGCCGGCGGCAATGTCGCGGCGCGCGGAAATCCAGATGCGCCCGCGGACTTTTTCGCTTTGGCAATTGGGCTCGCAGGAGTGGTTGATCAGGCGTGCGGTGTTCCACTCCATGTGGCCGTCGAGGTCGTGGCGTTTATTGATCTCGAAAATATAAACGCACCCATCGCCGCCCTCGGCTTCGCGGGCCGCGCGGGCTGCATCGCGCCGCTCGGATTCGGCCTTGGTGATGCGTTCGCCCTCATACTCCATGATGCGCGTGCCGGACGGGATATCGCGGCTGGCCCGAATGCCCTGACCGTGTATCGGCGACTGCCATACGTGTGCCCATTCCGAGGTCGTTGCGGCGCGAACCGGGGCGGCCGGTTTGGCTGTGGCGCCTTTCTTTTTAGCGCGTGCGGGGGCGGCGGGCGCGGCAGGGGCGGTTTTTTTTTTGCTCATGTCGTGAGTTCCAGGCCCACGGGGCAATGGTCGCTGCCCATGACTTCAGGGGAGATCCAGGCGCGTTTGAGGCGTGGTTGCAGAGCGGCGGAGGCTAGGAAGTAGTCGATGCGCCAGCCGATATTGCGCGGCCGGGCTCCGGCGCGGTACGTCCACCACGAGTAGTGGCCGGGGCCCTTTTCAAAAAAACGGAAGGTGTCGATGAAGCCGGCTGTGAGGCAGGCGCGAAACCCGTCGCGCTCCTCGTCGCTGAAGCCGGGATTGCCGACGTTTTCCTTGGGGCGGGCCAGGTCGATGGGTTCGTGGGCGACGTTGAGGTCACCGCAGACGATCACCGGTTTGGTTTTTTCCAGGGTGCGCAGGTGGGCAAGGAAGTCGCGGTCCCAGCGCTGGCGATACGGCAGGCGCGCGAGCTCGTTTTGGGCGTTGGGAACGTAGACGTTGACCAGATGGAAGTCGGCGAACTCCGCGGTGATTACGCGGCCCTCCTGGTCGTGTTCCTCGATGCCGATGCCGTAGGAGACGGCGAGTGGCGTGTGGCGGGTAAAAATAGCGGTGCCGCTGTAGCCCTTTTTCACGGCGGAATTCCAAAACACGGAATAGCCGGCGGCCACTCGACGTGTTGCACGTCACCGGGGTGGCACTTGGTTTCTTGCAAGCAAACGATGTCGGCGCGGTCGGGGCTAAGTTGGTCGAGAAAGCCCTTTTGCAGCACGGCTCGCAGGCCGTTCACGTTCCAGGAGACGATTTTCATGAGTGGGCCGAAGCTCGCGCCCCCGCCGCGCGGTTTCAACTCAGGATTCACTCACGCCCCACTCCCGAAGAGCGGCGTTGCCAGCGGGCGTGGGTTCCGCCCCATTGTTCGCTCAAATGTCCGTGTTTACTCACCTTCCGCTCGGTCAACGCATCCCTCCCAGCCTGCATGGCGTCTCCGCCAGCCTGCCGACCATGCGCGATGTGATCGGTTACGAGGAAAAAGACCCTGCGGTCACCCGCCACCTGACCTCGGGTTATCCGCGCTTTGTGGTGCATCCTTTTGCCAAACAGGCCGGCGCCCACCTGCTGCGCACCCTCGGTTTGGCTGGCCACAGCGTGTGGCTCACCTCGTCGATTCGCGCCGCCGAACAACTCCGCTTGCACCTGGGCGAACCCGCCGCACTTCTGCCCGCCGAGGCCGCGCTCACCGGTGTGATTTTCCCCGAAAACGCCGCGCTGTCGGCCCGCGCCAAGACGTTTCTCCAGCACACCGGCATGTTCCTGTCCTCGCGCGAGGCCGAGGATTACCTGCTGCGGGTGGGCGAGCTCAGCGATGCGCAGGCCCAGGAGGAAAAGGGTTTCGAGGGTTACGCGCCCGCCAACGTGAAGGGGCACGTGGCGCGTTTTTATCAACACGCCGCGACCACCGATGTCTTTCTGGCCACCAGCGGCATGAACGCCATCGCCGCCACCTTCCGCGTTGTTTCCGATTTGCAGCGCCCGCTCGGTCGCACCCGCTGGCTGCAACTGGGGTGGCTCTACATTGACACCATCGCGCTCCTGCAAAAGTTCACCGACACGCCCGCCGTCGACCACCTTTATCAGAGCAACGTTTTTGATCTGGCCGCCCTCGAAACCCTGTTTGCCGTTCAGGGTGAGCGTATCGCCGCGCTCATTACCGAGGTGCCGACCAACCCGCTCATCCAGACGGTTAACTTACCGGCGATCGCCGCGTTGTGCCGCCGTTACGGGGTGATGTTGGTGATCGACCCGACAGTCGCCTCGCCGCTCAACCTTGACGTGCTGCCCCACGCCGACGTGGTGGTCAACTCACTCACCAAATACACCGCCAGTGAGGGCGATGTGATGCTCGGCGCGGTGGTGGTTAACCCCCACAGTGACCACGCCTGCGAGTTACGCGCCCGTCTGCCGCACGCGCTGGAGCCGGTGTATTCGCGCGATATCGCCCGTTTGGCCGCGCAGATCGGCGACACCTCCGCGGTGATCGCTCAGATCAACCGCACCACCCCGGCGGTGGTCGAGTTCCTGCGCACGCACCCCAAGGTGAAGGAACTTTACTGGTCGTTGCATCCGGATTCTCGTGACAACTACCTCGCGCTCGCCCGCAGCCCCGAGTCGATCGGCAGCATGATTTCGCTGGTGGTGGACATGCCGCCGGCGGCTTTTTACGACCGGCTGCGCCTGGCTAAAGGCCCCAGTTTCGGCATGAAGCACACGCTGATCAGCCCCTTTATTTATCTGGCGCACTACGACCTGGTGACCAGCGAGAGCGGCCGCGCCACGTTGGCCGCCTCCGGGTTGCATCCCGAGCTGATGCGCCTGTCGATCGGCTGCGAACCCGTTGAGGACATCATCGCCGCGTTGGCCGAGGCGCTGGCTTAGAACTCCCCGCCCGGAATAAAGGCTAACCTATTGGGTTAGCCTTGATCTGGAGTTTGGCCCCAAAACGAGTTGAGATCCGTCCCCCCAGCTAAGGTAGAAGCGTACCGCAGGTAGCAACGGCATGGGTTTCGGTGCGTTCGTTGACGTGCGGGTGGCAGTTGCGAAGTCTGCGAAACTCTCCGGAGTGATCAGCTCAGATCGCCATACATGATGCGCCGCACCTGTGTGGTTCTTGGCACGAGTTAAACGGCCAAACTCCAGACCTTGAGCTCACGCTCAAGGCCACGTTCGGGCGGGTGCGGCCTGGAGTGTGCCTTTGCCTGGGTGGCTTTGGCTCGGTGTGGCTTCGTGCGTGAGCACGAGGTGTTTTTTCTGGCTGCGGTGCGCCGAATCCTTGAGCTCACGCTCAAGGCCACAAGGAGTGTGTTCGCGAAGAGTGTGGCCTTGAGCGTGAGCTCAAGGATTCGGCTGATCTGCGTTCGACTAGTCAGGGGCCAAACTCCAGAGTGTCACCTAATAGGTGACACTTTGGCTTGGACCGGGGCGTGGGGCGGCGTGGGGCGGGTTAACCGCCAGAAGCGGATGGCCAGCAGCACCGCGGCCACACCTAGGCCGGTGGCAAGTCCAGTCCACACGCCGACTGCGCCCATGCTCGTGTGCAGCCCCAATCCATATGCACAGGGAATGGCCAAAACCCAGTAGGCCACGAAGGTAATTACCGTGGGCACGCGGACGTCGGCCAACCCGCGCAAAGCCCCGGCGCCAATCACCTGGGCGGCGTCGAATAATTGGAAAATGGCCGCCACGACCAGCAGCCGTGTGGCCAGCACAATCACCCCGGGCTCGTCCACAAAGCCCCGCGCCAGGTCCGCCCCGAACAGAGCAAAGACCACCGCCGATATACTCATGATGGCCCAGCCCATCGCCAAGGCCCCGCCAGCAATGGGCCGGAGCAAATCGTGGCGCCCTTCGCCCGCCGCTTTGGCCAGGCGCATGCCCACCGCCATCGAAAGCCCCAGCGGAAACATGAACATAAACCCCGCGCAACTGAGCGCGATTTGGTGCGCCGCCAGGGCTTTCGCGCCGAGCCAGCCCATGATTAGCGTGGAGACCATAAACGCCCCCACTTCCATGAAAAACATCGCCGCCGCCGGCCCGCCAAGGCCCGCCATCACGCGCAAACGCCCTGCCCTAGGCCAGCCTTGCCATACTGCTGGCCAAACGCCTCTAAACGCAGCCGTTCGGCGCAGCCACACGATGATCGCGGCCAACACAGCCAGCCGCGCCGCCAGTGTCGCCCAGCCCGCCCCTGCTAGGCCGAGTGCTGGCGCCCCCAGGTTGCCGTAGATTAATACCCAGTTCAGCCCGACATTCAGGGCGACTCCGCCCAGCATCAGCGCCATCGGGATCCACGGGCGGCCCAGAGCTTCGGCGTATTGTCTAAAAACTTGAAACAGCATCGCCGGCAGCAAGGAGACGGCGATTAACGCGTAGAATGGACCCGCCTCCGCGAGGACTTCCGGCGGTTGGCCGAGGTGGGACGACACGCCCCACAGCGCCAGCATGAGGCCGACTTCGGCCAGGCCAGCCAGCACGGCCAAAACCGTGCCCTGCTGGAGCCACAGGGCGACGTCTTGGGTTTTACCGGCGCCGTGTTCGCGCGAGACCAGCACGGCCACGGGTAACAACAACCCGACACCCACCATAAAAAACAGCATGAACACCCCGCCCGCGAATGCCGAGGCCGCCAGGGGGATCGCGCCCAACCGGCCGATCATCACGCTATCGATCACCCCGAGCAGCATCTGGCTGACCTGCCCGACCACCATGGGCAGCGCGAGGCGCAGCGTGATTCGGGCTTGCTGAAGGTAGACGGACATACGGGTCAATCACGCGAATGGGCGGGGCTGTCAAAGCCGGGGTGCGTCCCCGCGCGGGCTAAACCGGAGCGACGAGCCCCTAGGCGAGTAGGAGTAGGAGTAGGAAAACGAGAACGGGAAAGATAAAGAGGAACGAGAAAGATCGGGCGGAGGGACGGGACGCTCAGGCCACGTGGCACGGGCGTTCCGCCCGCGAGATTGAATCGTTCTCGTTCTCTTACTCTTACTCCTACTCCTACTCGTTCTCTTTCGTCAGTGGGGAGACTCGATCCATAGGTGCCCGCACTCCGCCTCCTCCCTCTCCCCGGAGCCCGCGCCTACGAGCGCAGGAGTTTCCACACCCCGCCGGGTACGTGGATACTCACCATCGCGTAGCCAATCCACGGCAGCTTGGCTGTGCTGCGGTAGGCCAAATACGAGCCGCGCCACACCGGGAAATACTTCTTCTTAAACTCAAACAGCGTGCGGTAGCCGTAGAGCCGGTTGAAGTTTTGGTAAATGTACCGCATCGCCCGGTCGTGGGTGTTTTCCGGCTCGGCCGTGTTGGCCAACGGGGCGTTGGCCAGACTGACTTCATCGAGCCCCTTGTCGCGGAAGGCGCGTATCGATTCGACGATTACAAAATCCATGATGCCGTGCACCGGGGAATCGTAGCGCATCAGATCCAGGCAGCGCCCGCGCCCCTGCCGGTAGGGCAACCAGGTGCCGAAGGCTGCCACGTTACCGTTCGCGTCGAGCGCCACTGCGGCCCCGCGCAGGCGGATTTCCTCAATGTTGAAGCTGCTCATGTCGAAGGCCATTTCGCGGCCGTCCTTGGCCTTCAGCCAGGCGTCGGACACATGTTTTAAACCGGCCTCGATTTTCGCGTCCACCGGCCCCACGCCCGGATACCAAAAGAAGGTGTGGCCTTCGCGACCGGCGCGGTAACTGGAGGCGCGCAGTTTTTGAAACTTCGGGCCGGCCATCGGGTAGTTGGCCAGCGGGATGCGGGTCTGCTCGCCGATCTTGCGGTGCTTGAAGCCGAACTTCGCGTAGAGCTCGAGGTGGTCCGGGCCGACCTGGTAAAGCACCGGCTCCCAGTCCTGCTGTTCGCAGTAGGTGAGAAACTCGGCCACCACGCGCTCGCGTTCATCGGCTGGCCCGATCGGGTCGCTCAAGGTGAGCGCGTAGTTGCGCCACAAGGCGAAGGTCACCACCGAGCGGTTGGTCGTGGCAAAGAAGTAGCGTTTGTCGCTGGCCAGGGCGAATTCGTCGAAGGGGTTGTCGCCGTAGGCGTCGACGATGCGGCGAGCCCGTTGCAGCTCGATGGGCGTGGGCGGGTGTTTTAAAAACACCGGGCGCAGCACCAGGGCGAGCACCATCAGGCCGAGTGCCACGCCGGCGAAACTCACCGCGAAAAACGCCGCCTGCGCCTGCTGGGTCGTTGCGCGCAGGGTGTCGGTGGATTGCAGGAAAATGAGCTCGAAGACCGACTGCAGCGTGCCCGCCACCGTGTGGTTGCCCTCGGCGGTGACCCCGAAGTGGCGCACCGCCAAAAAACCAAACGTCACCACTGCCGCCAGCGCCGGCAGGCCGATGATCCACACCCAGCGCAGCGAGCCGCTGTCGGACTGGGCCACGAATTGTTTGCGCTGCCAGACCAGCACGGCCAGCGGAGCCAAACTGCCGATGGCCATTTGCCAGTCGAAATCCTTGCCTGTGTGCAACAGGGCCGTGACCAGCAACACGATCAGCGTCACCCACCAGGCGAATCGCTTGCGCCGCCAAAGCCCGCGCCCGAGCGCCAGCTGGGCGCACCCGGCCAGCACCAGCAGGGCCTGCGACTCCATTGCGATGTGGAAGGGTGTCCAGTTTTCCAGTTGGTCCTCCAGCCATTGGCTTGGTGGAAATAGTGCCGTGACCAACTGCACCACTCCGGACAGGCCGACGATCACGGCCACCAAACCGGCCCAAAAAAATGTCGGCCGATGCCGCAGGGAGTTAACGTTGCTCATGAGCTTTTGTTTTTGCGCGCGGGGTTGGCCAGCAGCCAGTCGATGGCCTTGTCGGTCAAAGCCAGAAACTTGTCGTTGGCGTTGCTGAAATCGTGAAACGCGCGGGGAAATGTCCACATGCGCAGGTCGAGCTGGAGGCCCTTGAACCAGTCAATCGAGTCGAGCGGGTCCAGGCCGGCGTGGAGTTGCGCGAGGCGGAGGCCTTTGAGCTGCGGGGCGAAATCGGCCAGGCCAAAGGTGCCTTCGCCGGTGGGGGCGAAACCGAGTTTGTCCGCGGTGCGCAGGCCGTAGCGGCCGCGCGGTCCGGGGGCGACCAGCAGTAGCCCGTGCAAGCCGGCGGGACGCGCCGAGAGGACGGCCGCGGCGGGTAGCGAGTGTTCGGCGCCCATCGACCAGCCGCCGTAGATCACCGGCAGCTGCTGGGCTGCTTGGGCTGGCGCGGTTGTTTGGGGTGCGTCTTTCGGCGGCCCGTTGCGCCGGGCCAATTCGGCCACCAATCTTGCGAAATCAGCCGCCAGAATCTCTTGGTTAAAATCGGTGGCGGCGTAGAGGGCGAAATCGACTCCTGCGACCGCCCAGCCGCGGCTGGCGAGATGGCGGGCCATGCGGGTTTCCCAATAGCTCCAACCGCCGTCGCCCGACCCGAGCACGAACAGGCCGCGCACCGCAAGCTGGGTGGGCTGGTACCAGGCGATTTCAAAGGAGCCTCTGGCGAGGGCGATCGGCTCGGTGGCGGGCTTGGTGTGGTCCAGCTCAGTGTCGGCGCGCAGCGGCGTGGGCTGCATGGCGGCGAGCCAAAGTCCAACGAGGAGGAGGGTGCGCAGGCAAAACATGGGTGGGGCGGTGGGCGGAACTTGTCCGCAGTGACGCAGAGGCTGGGCTTGTGGGCAAACCCGTTCCTCACCCAACGGCGTGCGCTGGTGCGCCTCCTTGAGCTCACGCTCAACGCCACGTCCTGCGTGAGGACACGCATTCCTCAATCCCGCACCGGCAGCCAGCGTTGCAACAGCCCCACCAACACCGCCGTATCGATCGGCTTGCTGATGTAGTCATCCATGCCCGCCTCGATGCATTTCTCGCGGTCACCGATCATAGCGTTCGCGGTCATCGCGATGATAGGTACCCCCGCATGCTCGGCCCCGCTTGCGCGGATGCGTTGCGTGGCTTCATAGCCGTCCAACTCCGGCATCTGCATATCCATAAAAATCAAATCGTAGTTCCCTTCCGCCGCCGTCCGGACCGCTTCCAATCCGTCGCCAACCAAATCGGGCGCCAGCCCTAGCATTCCGAGTACGGCGCGGATAATCTCCTGGTTAATAAAATTGTCCTCGGCCACCAGCACTCGCGCCGACGTTTGACCGGGTAACAGGGCGAGTTGGGGCGGGGCGGCGCCGCCACCGGCAACAGGCGCTTCCTGGATGGCCAGGCGCAGGGTAAACCAGAACTCGGACCCCTCCCCTTCCCAGCTGTTCACCCCGATTTGACCTCCCATGAGTTCCACCAACTGCTTGCAAATGGCCAAACCCAGCCCGGTTCCGCCGAATTTCCGCGTGGTGGAGGCGTCCGCCTGGGTGAATTTCTGAAACAGAGACCCGAGTTTGTCGGCGGGTATGCCTATGCCGGTGTCGCGCACACTGAAGCGCAGTTGGGCGGAGTCGACTTTGCGCTCCACGAGTTGGATACGCACGGCGACCGCGCCTGAGCCGGTGAACTTCAGCGCGTTGCCCGTGAGATTGAGCAGGACCTGGCGCACCCGGTTGGGGTCGCCCTGCAGCTGGAGCGGCACGTCGTCGGCGGCCTCGCAGGTGAAGGTGAGTTTTTTCTGCTCCGCGCGCAGGGAGAGTCCGCCGGACAAATCGGTGAGCAGGCGCCCCAGATTGAAATCCACCGTCTCGATGGCCAGTTTGCCGGCCTCGATTTTGGAGAAATCCAGAATGTCGTTAATGAGCTCCAGCAGGTTTTCGCCGCTGGTGCCGGCGAGGTTGGCGTAGTGGCGCTGCTGGGGGTCGAGGGCGGAGGCTTTGAGCAGGTTAACCGTGCCGATGATGCCGTTAAGCGGCGTGCGGATTTCGTGGCTCATGTTGGCCAAAAACTCGCTCTTAGCGCGGCTTGCCGCATCGGCGGCGTCCTTGGCCTGGCGCAGCGCCGCTTCGATGGCCTGGCGTTCGGTGACGAGGTGCTCGATGGCATCGGCCAAACCGAGCAAATCCGCCCCGGCCGCCTCCCCTGCCCCGCCGTCGGGATGCAGCAGCCCGATGGTTTGGCGCAGGCGCGCGAGCACCGCCTCGTTGCGCTGGTTTTGGGCGTGGAGACCGGCGTTGGCCGTAGCCAACTCCAGCGAGCTCACCGACATGGCGTGGTCGGTGAATTTCCGGTCCTGATCGAATTGCTGATAGGACGCGGAGACCTGTTCGAGGAAACGCTCCAGCCCCGGCGGGACCCCCTCGGGCCCGCCGAAGGTACGCCTTAACTGGCGAAGAAGCAGCGCGTGCTGACTCATGCAACGAGCTCGGCGATACTGGTCACGGTCATCGTCTGGTTGTGCAGCTGGCAGGAGCCGGAGTGGCCCGACGGCGCCAGTTCACCATACGAGTAAAAGCCGGTTAGAACGGGGCCGGGGCCAAAGGCCGCGCGCACGCCCTCCAACTCCTCTTCAGTGCGGTGGCCGAGTACAATTCGGCGGCCCACGCAGCTCACGCAAAAGACCAGGCTGGTGGGTTGAGTTGCGGCACTACGCGCGGCGTCCTCGGCTCCAGAGATAAGTTCCTCCTGCGAGGCGCGCATGAGCCGGACGGTTGCGCCAACGGGGATGTTGCCCGCGAAGGTCATGGTGCCGGCCGCCTCGTCGATCGACAGGATGGTGCGCACGATGGAATTGCCCTCGCCGGGTAGCTGTAGGCAGAGCGGAAAGCGCAGGGCGGCTGCGGGCAAGGCGGCGGCCTCGGAGCCGAGGTAGGTTTTGTAAATTTCCAGAGCGGGTTGACCATCCAGTTGATGGAGGACGTTATCCTGGGCGGCAGTGACGAGTCGGGCGGGGCCGAAACTCGACCAGCCACCGGCACTGCCAAAACCGATTTGCAGCGACGCGCCATAAAGGCCGACCGCCACGATGCACCCAGGTGCTGGCGCAGCGTCCAGGCCGACGGTGGTTTGGGCGAAGTCGGTGCCGTCGCCTGCCAAGCCGCCACTGAGGGTGACGCCGGCGGGCAGGCAGCTGTTAAAGGATTCGCTCAAAACCGTGCCATTGACCAAACCGCCGTCGGAAAAAACCAAGACATGGCGCAAGTCGGGACCCGTGAGTTCGGTGACGATTCCTCTGCACAGGTCCTTGAGTTCCACCGACGGGGCAAGGCGGGCGACGGAGGTGCGCAGGGTGGCATGGGAAAAATGGACGGCGGTGCAGACCAGATCGGCGTCCTCGATTTGTACATCGGCGAAATTGCCGGCGGTGGAGGTGAGCACCAGGCGGGCGGCGGGAAAGCGGGCGCGCAACGCGGTCAGGGAGGACGGATCGGCCAGAAGTTTTCGTAGACCGAATACGAGGACCAAACTGGCCTGGCGGGGATCAAGTTGCCCGGAGAGGTCGCGCCAAACGCCAAGGGGGGAGAGCAGGGACTGGAGGATTTTCATGGTGAGGTAGTGGGGGAAATGCTGCGGATGCGCTTGTTTAAGGGGTGAAGCAGGCCGAAAAGAAATGGGGTGGAACTAGAAGGTCCTCTCTTAACGGCACAAATGGCGGGAAACTTAAATGGGTTGTTGCCGATAATAGGCGCATCAGAGGGTCCGTGTTCGCTCCGCCGGAGGGATGATCTTCGTGTCGTCCGGAATCGAGAAAGTAGCGCAGACTTCCAGTCTGCCTCGGCCGGACCCGGAGCAGACTGGAAGTCTGCGCTCTGGAGTTTGGCCCCTGACTAGTCGAACGCAGATCAGCCGAATCCTTGAGCTCACGCTCAAGGTCTGGAGTTTGGCCGTTTAACCTGAATTCCGAAGTTCAAACCAACCACAGATTACACAGATTGCACAGATACAATCCCTTAGGAGGTAAACGGACTCAGCTTGATTCCCTTTTTTTCATCCTGTCTTCAAATTCAGTAACACTCTGTTATCTGTGCTCATCTGTGAATTCCGTGGTTAAAACTTCGGCGTTCGGGTTTAACTCGTGCCAAGAACCATACAGGTGCTGCGCATCATGTATGGCGATCTGAGCTGATCACTCCGGAGAGTTTCGCAGACTTCGCAACAGCCACCCTCACGTCAACGAACTCATCGAAACCCATGCCGTTGCTACCTGCGGTACGATTCTACCTTAGCTGGGGGGGGGGGGCGGATCTCAACTCGTTTTGGGGCCAAACTCCAGGGAGCAGACTGGAAGTCTGCGCTACTTTTAGCACCTTACTGGTCCACACGGAGGTGGACCCTCCCGGGGCGAACCTTTCCCTGCCAGTTCGCTCCCGGCTGGTTTAATTTTGCCCTTTGGCGGGTCTCCGCATTCCGTCTGCGCCATGTCCCGAACGACCGACACCATCGCCGCTCTCGCCACGCCCGTGGGCACCGCCGCCCTTGCCGTGGTGCGGGCCAGCGGCCCGGACTGCGCCTCCCTGGCACAGGCGATTTTCGGGCCCACTCCCCTGCCCCCGCGGCTGGCCCGCCACGCCGATTACCGCGACCAGTCCGGCCGGTTGCTCGACGACGTCCTGGTCACCTTTTACCGGGGCCCGAGCTCCTACACCGGCGAGGATTCGCTGGAAATCTCCTGCCACGGCAATCCCTTCATCGCCCAAGCCATTCTCAAGGACCTACTTGTAAGGGGCTGTCGGGCGGCCGAAGCAGGTGAATTCACCCGCCGCGCCTTTTTGGGCGGTAAAATGGACCTCAGCCAAGCCGAGGCCGTGATGGATTTGATTCACGCCCGCAGTGAACGCGCACTGGTTGCAGCCAACCAACAGCTGCGCGGCAGCCTTGGCCGGCATCTGGGTGAGTTAACTGAAGGGCTGCTCCTGGTGCTGGCGCGCATCGAAGCCTACATCGACTTCCCCGACGAAGACCTGCCTGCCGAGGACCGCCGCTTGGTGGCGGCTGAATTGGCGGGTGTTCTACGTGGAACATCGCGGCTGCTGGCCACCCAGCACTACGGCGAACTGCTGCGCGAGGGCATCCGGACGGTCATCATCGGCGAGCCCAATGCGGGCAAAAGCAGCCTGCTCAACGCGCTGGTGGGCCACGAGCGCGCCCTGGTCAGCGCTGAGCCGGGGACGACGCGGGACTTTATCGAGGAGCGTATTTCGCTCGGGGCGCATTGGCTGCGGCTGATCGACACCGCCGGGCTCAATCCCGCCCCTGCCCCGCTGGAAAAACTCGGCATGGCCAAGACCCTGGAGCGCGCTGCCGAGGCGGATTTGTTCCTCTGGGTGCTCGACGCTACCCGTCCCTGCCCTGCCCTGCCTCCAGCCGTTGCTACCCGGCTGACTCCGGCCAACACGGTGGTGCTGCTCAATAAGGCTGATTTGCTGGGTTCTGTTTCAGGTGCGGGCGGGCACGTGGTTGCGGGCGGCATGGCCTCCCCTGCCCTGTCTCCGCTTGGTTTGCCGGTGCTGGAGGTCTCGGCTTTAACTGGCGCCGGGCTGGAGGCGCTGACGGTCCAGGTGGGCCGGTTGGCCGACGCCTTCCGGCTGGATCAGGGCGATGAAATCATTGCGATTAACGCCCGTCACGCCGATGCGCTGCGGCGAGCGAACTCATGTCTTCTTATTGCCAGTAAGCAGGTTGCGGAGTCTGGGCCGGTCGAGTTGCTGGCCAGCGACCTGCGCGGGGCGCTCGATGCGCTGGGTGAGATTGCCGGTAAAATCGACAACGAGCGCATGCTCGATCACCTTTTTAAAACCTTCTGTATTGGCAAGTGATGGCGGCGGGTCACGTGTCTCAGCGTGCAGTAGCATTCAACGTGGCGGAGCCAGCCAAGGCAGTTTGGCCGCCAAAGAGCGCAAGGAGCGCAAAGAAAAAGCCCTTTAGCCTAAATCCGGCAATAGAAACTAGCCAAAAATCACGCAGGTGATTGTTTGGCTGTCATATGCCGCCGTTTTTACCGCCGGAAAAAGCTCACCCCGAGGGTGAGTCAGAAAACCCTGATCACAAGGCAACGCCAAGCGATGCCGCCGAGGTGTTGATTGTGGATACACCCGGAGGACGTTTTCGTGCGCAGTTCGCCCCAGAGTTGCCGGTGAGCCCCTTGGGGGCACTGGTGTTTTTCACGCAGTACTTGTGTGCGACAGGAGGCTTCGAGGCACTGGTTGCGGACACGCCGCTTTGTTACAGCAGCAACCGCGCACACCGCCCTCGCGACGTGATTGGAACCCTGCTTTTGGGGATGCTCTCCGGGCACTATCGCTACGCGCACCTCGCGGCCCTGCGCGGCGACGACATTGCCCCGAGCCTGCTCGGACTTAAGTCGATTGTCAGCGAGGATTGTGTGCGCCGGGCGCTGGCTCGCATCGGTGCCGAGCAGGGGCAGGACTGGTTGCGGCGTCACCTCGACCAAACCTGTCATGGGTTTTTGGATAACCAGTGGATCCTCGACATCGATGTCACCATCAAGCCCATCTATGGACGTCAGGAAGGTGCCAGCATCGGCTATAACCCGCAAAAGCCCGGACGCCCCAGCCACGCCTACCACACCTACTGGATCGCCACCTTGCGCCTGTGTCTGGACGTGGAGGTGCACCCCGGCGATCAATCCGCCGCCGGACATGGTTTTGCGGGGCTGTGGGCGCTCATCGACCGACTGCCAGCCGAGCGCCGGCCCCATCTTTTGCGCGGTGACTGCGCCTATGGCCAGGAGGCGCTGCTCAGTGAAGCTGAAGCGCGTAAACTCAACTATTTGTTCAAACTGCGCCGCACCGCCAAGGCCCGCGAGCTGGTGGCCGCGCTTGAACGCACCACCACCACCGCTTGGACCGACGCCGGACAAGGCTGGCAGGGCTGCGAAAGCTGCCTGCGCCTGCAAGGCTGGAACCGGGCCCGACGTGTGGTGGTCTTGCGCCGTCGCCTCAACGACCAACGCCACCCCCGGGCCCGCCGCCGCCTCGTGCGCGAGCAAGCCGACCACGCTTTGCTGCTGAACATCCCCGACGCGGCCGCCTGCGAGCCGATCATCTACGAACATCAGATCCTCGTTACGAGCCTGCCCTACGAGATCCTTACCCTTGCCACCCTGTATCGGGAACGTGGGGGCGCGGAAAACCCCTTCGACGAGCTCAAGAACCAGTGGAGCTGGTCGGGGTTTACCTCCCAGGAGCTAAACTCCTGTCAGCACGCCGCGCGTTTGGCCGCACTGGTTTACAACTGGTGGACGCTCTATCACCGCCTGCTTCAACCCGGTCAGCACCACGAGGCGGTGAGCCTAAATCCGGCAATAGAAAGTGCGGCCGGCGGGCGTTGCCCGTCGGATAGATGAGGGTGGAGAGTGCTGCGGCAGGCTGAACGGAAGCGCGATCAGCTTGGGGCGGTGGCCAAAGGCGGTTCAGGGCCGAGTACAGGGAAGTTTTCCTGTAAAATCCTCGCTACGATTTGCCCCCAGCGCTGGGCGACACTCCATTGCTCCGCATTATGAAGGATACCATGTAACCATCTGGCCAGCTTTGTGATGAGTTCACTCAGGCGAGGTGCCTCGGCATGGCTCAAGCGCACGTCCAGGCGGCGTTGACCGGAGTGTTCGCTCTGCCGGGTCGCTCCGCAGAGCAGACGGGGACGTGTACTCACCGCCTCGTGGTGCTGACCGGGTTGAAGCAGGCGGTGATAGAGCGTCCACCAGTTGTAAACCAGTGCGGCCAAACGCGCGGCGTGCTGACAGGAGTTTAGCTCCTGGGAGGTAAACCCCGACCAGCTCCACTGGTTCTTGAGCTCGTCGAAGGGGTTTTCCGCGCCCCCACGTTCCCGATACAGGGTGGCAAGGGTAAGGATCTCGTAGGGCAGGCTCGTAACGAGGATCTGATGTTCGTAGATGATCGGCTCGCAGGCGGCCGCGTCGGGGATGTTCAGCAGCAAAGCGTGGTCGGCTTGCTCGCGCACGAGGCGGCGGCGGGCCCGGGGGTGGCGTTGGTCGTTGAGGCGACGGCGCAAGACCACCACACGTCGGGCCCGGTTCCAGCCTTGCAGGCGCAGGCAGCTTTCGCAGCCCTGCCAGCCTTGTCCGGCGTCGGTCCAAGCGGTGGTGGTGGTGCGTTCAAGCGCGGCCACCAGCTCGCGGGCCTTGGCGGTGCGGCGCAGTTTGAACAAATAGTTGAGTTTACGCGCTTCAGCTTCACTGAGCAGCGCCTCCTGGCCATAGGCGCAGTCACCGCGCAAAAGATGGGGCCGGCGCTCGGCTGGCAGTCGGTCGATGAGCGCCCACAGCCCCGCAAAACCATGTCCGGCGGCGGATTGATCGCCGGGGTGCACCTCCACGTCCAGACACAGGCGCAAGGTGGCGATCCAGTAGGTGTGGTAGGCGTGGCTGGGGCGTCCGGGCTTTTGCGGGTTATAGCCGATGCTGGCACCTTCCTGACGTCCATAGATGGGCTTGATGGTGACATCGATGTCGAGGATCCACTGGTTATCCAAAAACCCATGACAGGTTTGGTCGAGGTGACGCCGCAACCAGTCCTGCCCCTGCTCGGCACCGATGCGAGCCAGCGCCCGGCGCACACAATCCTCGCTGACAATCGACTTAAGTCCGAGCAGGCTCGGGGCAATGTCGTCGCCGCGCAGGGCCGCGAGGTGCGCGTAGCGATAGTGCCCGGAGAGCATCCCCAAAAGCAGGGTTCCAATCACGTCGCGAGGGCGGTGTGCGCGGTTGCTGCTGTAACAAAGCGGCGTGTCCGCAACCAGTGCCTCGAAGCCTCCTGTCGCACACAAGTACTGCGTGAAAAACACCAGTGCCCCCAAGGGGCTCACCGGCAACTCTGGGGCGAACTGCGCACGAAAACGTCCTCCGGGTGTATCCACAATCAACACCTCGGCGGCATCGCTTGGCGTTGCCTTGTGATCAGGGTTTTCTGACTCACCCTCGGGGTGAGCTTTTTCCGGCGGTAAAAACGGCGGCATATGACAGCCAAACAATCACCTGCGTGATTTTTGGCTAGTTTCTATTGCCGGATTTAGGGTGAGTACACGTCCCCGTCTGCTCTGCGGAGCGACCCGGCAGAGCGAACACTCCGGTCAACGCCGCCTGGACGTGCGCTTGAGCCATGCCGAGGCACCTCGCCTGAGTGAACTCATCACAAAGCTGGCCAGATGGTTACATGGTATCCTTCATAATGCGGAGCAATGGAGTGTCGCCCAGCGCTGGGGGCAAATCGTAGCGAGGATTTTACAGGAAAACTTCCCTGTACTCGGCCCTGAACCGCCTTTGGCCACCGCCCCAAGCTGATCGCGCTTCCGTTCAGCCTGCCGCAGCACTCTCCACCCTCATCTATCCGACGGGCAACGCCCGCCGGCCGCACTTTCTATTGCCGGATTTAGGTTTAGTTCTATGCGATCTCTGCGTTCTTTCGCGGCTAAAAGGCTCGAGCGGCTTGGAATTAGTCGACGCGTAATTAGCGTCCATTAGCGCCCATTAGCGGTTAAGAATCTGGGGTATTCGGGCTGTCGACTTTCTGCCTTCATTAGTGCCCATAAGTGTTCATTAGTGGTTACTCCCCTTCCGCATGATTTTTAACTCCACTCCCTTTGATGTGATCGTTTGCGGTGCCGGCCATGCTGGCTGCGAGGCCGCGCTGGCGGCCGCTCGCATGGGGGCCTCCACCCTGCTGCTCACGGGCAACATCGATACGATCGCCCAAATGAGCTGTAATCCAGCCATTGGCGGGCAGGCCAAGGGTCAAATGGTGCGTGAAATCGACGCCCTGGGCGGCGAAATGGGGATTAATACGGACCTCACGGCCATCCAGTTTCGCCTGCTCAACGAGTCCAAGGGGCCGGCCGTGCAGTCGCCCCGCGCCCAGTGCGATAAAAAGGCCTATCAATTCCGCCTGAAGCACACCCTGGAATTGCAGCCCAACCTTCAGGTTTTCCAGGCCACGGTGACGGGGCTCATTTACGAGGGTCAGACGGTCACTGGCGTTAGGACCAACCTGGACATCGAATTTGTGGGAAAAACCGTGATCGTGACCACTGGGACGTTCCTGCGCGGGCTCATGCACATCGGCCAAAACAAGAACGAAGGCGGTCGGTTGGGTGATTTTTCGGCCAAAACCCTCTCGGCGAGCTTTTTGGAGGCCGGAATCGAGCTGCGACGGCTCAAAACCGGGACGCCGCCCCGTTTGCTCGGTCGCAGCCTGGATTTTACCAAGATGGAGGAGCAGCGCGGGTCCGAGGTGCCCACCCGCTTCGCCTTCTACGACAGCCGTGATCCGGAAGACCTGTTCCACGTGGAACAGACCGGCGAAAAGCGTCTGGGTTGGGCCCACGACACCAATCAGGTGTCTTGCTGGCTGACCCACACCACCGCTGAAACTGCCCGGTTGGTTCGCGACAACCTGCATCTCTCCGCCATGTATTCGGGCGAGATTGAGGGCGTCGGCCCGCGTTATTGCCCGAGCATCGAGGACAAGTTCGTGCGTTTTGCCGACAAGCCTCGGCATCTGCTTTATTTGGAGCCGGAGGGACGTTCGACCAACGAGTATTACATCAACGGGTTGTCCACTTCGTTGCCCTTCGATGTTCAGGTGCAGATGGTGCGCAGCATTCCGGGGCTGGAAAATGCCCAGATCCTGCGTCCGGCCTACGCGGTGGAGTATGATTTCGCCCCGCCGACGCAGTTGTTCGCTTCCTTGGAGTCCAAAAAGGTCGAAAACTTATTTTTTGCCGGGCAGATCAATGGCACGTCGGGTTACGAGGAGGCTGCCTCGCAAGGGCTGGTGGCGGGGGTAAATGCGGTCAATAAGGTGCGTCAGCTGCCGCCGTTGGTCATTGGCCGTCACGAGGGTTACATCGGGGTGTTGATCGACGACTTGGTGACCAAGGGCACCAACGAACCTTACCGGATGTTCACCAGTCGGGCTGAATACCGCTTGTTGTTTAACCACGGCAGTGCCGAGTTGCGGCTCCAGCACCATGCCCGGGATCACGGGTTGGTGTCGCCGTCCCGGCTAGCGCGCATGCAGGCGGGAAAACGGCAGACCGAGCATTGGATCGACTTTTTGGAGGCCACGAAAGCGCCGGCAGGGCAGGGGAGTTTTGGGGATTCGATCCGACGCGCGGTGACCGGGCCGTTGGAAAACATGCCCGCGTTACCAGCGGAGTTTTTGGCTGAGCCGGAGGGCTTGCGGCAGGAGGTGCTTTATCGGGTCAGTCACCAGGGGTATTTGGCGCGCGAGCAGCGGCAAATCGCCAAGCTCAGTGAGATCGAAAAAATCAAAATCCCGCCGCACATCGACTACTCCCAGGTGCGTGGATTGCGGAAGGAAAGTGCTCTTAAATTGGCGGAAATTCGCCCCTATACGCTGGGCCAGGCCAGCCGGATCAGCGGGGTGAATCCGGCGGATATCAGCACGCTGATGGTCTTGATCGAAGCGGGTAGGGGAGGGCGCTGAGCGGGTAGGGGACAGGGGCGAGGCGCGAAGGGTGGGAGCAGGTAGGGTAGGGCCGCGGAGGAGAGAACGAGTAAGAGTAAGAGAAAGAGGACGAAGCCGGAGGGACGACCTCTGTGTCGTCCGGGATCGAAAAGTAGCGCAGACTTCCAGTCTGCTCCGGGTTCGGCTCCGACCGGCGTCGGAGGCAGACTGGAAGTCTGCGCTACTTTCGGCAACGAGCCAGTCCACACGGATGCGCCCCCTCCGGTGAAGCCCCACGCCTCGGCGCTTGCGCCCTGGACTGCCTTTGCGAAGCTGACGCTCTTGCAGACGCCTCCCTCTGGCGTTTACCGGGCCTTCATTCGCTTGGTTTAACCGACTACATTTTAACGTGATGACTACAATTACGCAGCCCACGGTGGTGGTGGCCGGTGCCAGCGGTTTTGTCGGCCAGGCGATTTGCGCCCAGCTGGCCAAACGATTTCGGGTGGTCGCGTTGACCCGTTCGCTGGCCCACGCCGCCCTCGGGCCGGTGACGGTTGGGGTCGAGTGGCGGCAGTGTGATTTGTTTTCACTGTTGGAAACCGAGGAGGCGCTCAAGGGCGCCGATTACGCCCTTTATCTCGTTCATTCCATGCTGCCGTCTTCGCGTCTTACCCAGGGCACATTTGTGGATCTGGATCTGATTTTGGCGGACAACTTCGCACGGGCCGCCCGCCTGCATGGGATCAAACAAATCGTTTATATGGGCGGCTTGATTCCGCCGGCAGTGACCCTCTCTGCGCACCTCGCAAGCCGCCTTGAGGTGGAACAGGCGCTGGGCGCAGGGGCGACGCCGGTGACCGCCTTGCGCGCCGGTTTGGTGGTGGGGCCGGGCGGGTCTTCGTTGCGCATTCTGATCAACCTGGTGCACCGCCTGCCCCTGATGGTGTTGCCGTCGTGGGTGCGCTCGCGCATGCAGCCGGTGTCCATTCAAGAGGTGGTGCGCGCGATCGACCGGGTGCTGGGCGATCCGACCTACTATGGCGCCAGCTACGATATCGGCGGGCCCGACGTGATGACTTATCGCGAATTGCTGGAGAAAACCGCCGAGCTCCTCGGGCGGTCCCCGCGCATGGTGGAGGTTCCGCTTTTGCCTAATTGGTTGTCCAAGTTTTGGGTGGCGTGGATCACCGGGGCCTCGCCTGCTCTGGTTAACCCGTTGGTGGAGAGTCTAAAGCACGACATGCTGGCCCACGAAAACCCATTGCTTGCCTACTTGAAAGTGGGCGCGATGAGTTTTGGCGAAGCGCTGCGGCAGTCGGTCGACGCGAACAATCGCCTGATTCGCCCGCGGCTTGAAGCGCTGCGGCCGCGAGATGAGCTGGCGATGCGTGCGGCCAAGCGGGTGCGCTCGGTGCAGCGCCTGCCGTTGCCGGCGGGGGTTTCGTCGCGTTGGGTGGCGGAGGAGTATTACCGCTGGCTGCCCCGGTTCGTCTGGCCGTTTATCAAGTGTACGGTGGATGGTGATGGACGCTGCCGCTTTTACCTCGGTTCGCAGTGGGTGTTGTTGTTGGAACTGACCTATTCGAAAACCCGCAGCACCGAGGACCGGGTGTTGTTTTACATCACCGGCGGCCTGCTGGCGCGTACCCAGGACAACAAAAAAGGCCGGCTCGAGTTCCGCGAAATGCTCAACCGCACCTGCGTGTTGGCGGCGATCCACGATTTTTCGCCGACGCTGCCCTGGTACTTCTACAACCTCACGCAGGCCATCGCCCACCTGGTGGTGATGCGCGGCTTCGGCCGTCATCTGGCGCGGCATGGGGCGGAAGAGGGGAAACCCACGCGGGTGGTTTGAGTGTTCGGGCGGTGGGCGGCGTTCCCCCAGCGCACTTATTCGAGGTGGTAGGCGGTTTCGCCGTGCTCGGCTTGGTCGAGGCCGATGTCTTCGGCCGACTCGTCCACCCGCAGGCCGATGGTTTTTTTGATCACCAGGCCGATCACGAGGCTGATCACGCCGGACCAGAGCAGGGTGAAGCCGACGCACTTGGCCTGAATTAAAAATTGCGCGCCGATGTGGTCGACGCCGTGGCCGCCAAAACGGGGCGAGCCGAGCACCGCCAACAACAGCGTGCCCAAAATGCCTCCCACCCCATGCACCGCAAACACGTCGAGCGCGTCGTCGATGCGCAGCTTTCGGCGAATCAGTACGCACATGTAATAGCAGACGCACCCGGCCAAGAAGCCGATCAGGACCGCGCCCAGCGGGCTGACGTTGCCCGATGCGGGCGTAATCGTGGCTAAACCCGCCACTAAGCCCGTCACGATGCCAACAAGGCCGGGTTTGCCGTTCTTTCGCCATTCCAGGGCCATCCACGTCAGGCCGCCGACCGCCGCCGAGATGTGGGTGACCAACATCGTGAGCCCGGCCGCCTCGTTAGCCCCGCCCTGGCTGCCAGCGTTAAAGCCAAACCAGCCGACCCACAGCATGCCGGCGCCCATCATGACCAGGCCCGGGCTGTGGGGCGGGTGCATGTGCGCGGGATAACCGGCGCGCGGGCCGACCAACCAGGCCAACACCAGCGCGGCGATGCCGGCGGTTGCGTGGACGACGATGCCGCCCGCTAAGTCGATTACCCCGAGTTGCTGCATCCAGCCGCCGCCCCACACCCAGTGCGTCACCGGCGCGTAAACCAACACCAGCCAAAGCGCGGTGAACAGCAGCATGGCGCTGAACTTCAGGCGTTCGACAAAAGCGCCGATGATCAGCCCGGGGGTGATGATCGCAAAAGTCATCTGGAACATCACAAACACGGTTTCCGGATAGGTGCGCCCGGCCAGGCCGCCGACTCCGTGCAGGCCGAGGGCGCTGAGGCCGCCGATCCAGCCGTTACCCGGGGTGAAGCTCAGGCTGTAGAGGCCGACGACCCACAGGACCGAGGCCAGCCCGGCTACCGCCACGCAGTGCATGAGCACCGAGAGGTAGTTTTTGGCCCGCACCAAGCCGCCGTAAAATAGAGCCAGGCCCGGCAGGGTCATGAACAGCACCAGCGCGGTGGCGGTGAGCATCCACGCGGTGTCGCCGGCGCTGAGCGCGGGGGAGGGCGCGGCGGCGGTTTGGGCTGCGGCTACGGCGGGGGACAGCAGGCCGGCGCCGATCAGGGAGAGGGAACGGGAGCGGAGGGCGGACATGGTTAAAAATTCAAGGATGGGCGTGGAGAGTTGTCCCGCCTGAGTGAATTACTCAGGCGGGACGGCGTTGCAGCGGCCCATGAGAATCATTCATGTGAAACTGCAAAGACTAAAACGCCCCCAACCTGACTCAGCCTGCCGGAGCCGGTTTAAGCTCCCTGTAAGTGCAGTCCCCTTGCTAGCGCTCCCTCCGGACGTTGGGTCCGCAGATAGTGTCACCCATTAGGTGACACTCTGGCCGGGCGAAACGGGTTGGCTAGCCGTGGAGGGTTCGGATGCGAAGGTGCCGAGGGTTAAGCCTTGGGGGGAGCGCGGCTTTACAGGTTAGCGCCGCCCGCCCGCCCCTCTTTTCGTTTCTTAAAACGCCGTCTGGTAAATCCCCAAAATGTCGGGAACCGAGGTGGTGCGGGGATTGCCACCCGTACACACGTCACCAAACGCCGCCACCGCCAGGCACGGCAGGTCCACTTCCTTAACCCCGATTTCGCGTAGTTTTTCCGGAATACCCACCGCCTTGGAGAGGGCCTTGACCGCGCCAATCGCGGCCTTCACCGCCTCGGCTTCGCTCATCGCGTCCACGTTTGCCACGCCCATCTGGCGGGCGATTTCCCGGTAACGGGGGGCGGCGGCGGCCGCGTTGTACTCCATCACGTAGGGCAGGAGCACGGCGTTGGCGATGCCGTGCGGGGTGTCGTAAAACGCGCCGAGCGGGTGCGCCATCGAGTGCACGATGCCCAGACCGACGTTGGAAAAGCCCATGCCGGCGATGTATTGGGCCACCGCCATGCCGTTGCGCGCCTCTGAGGAAGTCGGGGTGTTAACCGCTTCGGCGAGACTGGCCGCGATCATCTTGATCGCCTGCAACGCGAACATGTCGGACATGGTCCAGGCGGCGCGGGTGAGGTAACACTCGATGGCGTGGGTGAGCGCGTCCATGCCCGTGGCGGCAGTCAGGCCCTTGGGCATCGAATACATCAACTCGGCGTCGACGATCGACAGCACAGGAATGTCGTTGGGGTCCACGCAGACCATCTTCTTCACCGCCTTTTCGTCGGTGATCACGTAGTTAATGGTCACCTCGGCTGCGGTGCCGGCGGTGGTGGGCAGGGCGATGATCGGCACGCTGCGGTTTTTGGTGGGAGCGACCCCCTCGAGCGAAGTGATGTCGGCAAACTCCGGGTTGTTGACCACGATGCCGATCGCTTTGGCGGTATCGATCGAGGAACCCCCGCCCATCGCGACCATGAAATCGGCGCCGGAGGCTTTGAACGCGGCGATGCCCTGGGTGACGTTGGCGATCGTCGGGTTCGGCTTGATGTCGTCGTAGATCACGTGGGGGATGCCCGCCGCGGTGAGTACGGAGAGGACCTTCTGGGCCACCCCGTATTTGATCAGTTCCTTGTCGGTGACGAAGAGCGCTTTTTTGAAGCCGCGGCGTTTGATTTCGTCAGGAAGCACGCTGCGTGAACCCGGACCGAAGTAGGACGTTTCGTTAAGGATAATACGATTAGCCATCCAGGCAGCGTAGCGGATGACCCCGCTCAAGCCCAGCGATTAGATAGTAATTGAGATAAGTTGAACGATTTTGAAACTAGCCCAGAAGCGCAGGTGATAGCTGAAGCGGAGGGAAACGGCGCTTGGTGAACGGCTGAAACAGCATTGGCCCCGACCTGTCTTGCGCGGTCGAGGCCGGGGCACACGGATACATGATCAAACCGCCATAACCTGCCCGGCCTGGAAACTGTGCTTGGGCTAAATCCCTCGCCCTTCTGCCTCCAAAAGACTCAATTGCGCTGGTACCCCCCCCCCCAATCCAATGACCTTCCCGCGTTTACGCTCCAAGCTCCGACTCATTCTCGGACTCGCCAGCATGACGGTCCTCGTCCTTTCCGCCAGCGCGGCGGAGTTCGAACAAGCCAAGTTCATCGCCCCACCGGTCGGGCGCGCGGCGGACGCGGCCGGCCCGCTTTTCCGCAAGGAATTCACCCTCTCGGCCAAGCCGAAAAGTGCCACCCTGCGCATCATCGGCCTGGGCGATTACGAGGTCAGCCTCAACGGCCGGCCGCTGGCCGCCACGGCCATCAACCAGCCGTGGTCGGACTATGAAAAGACCCTTTATTACCGCGACTTCGATTTGACCCCCGCGCTGGTGGCCGGCCCGAACTGTCTCGGCGTGATGCTCTATAATTCCTTTTGGCATAACCCCAACCCGCCCGCTGGCCGTTATAATAAAGGAGGCGTCCAGCGCACCCCCAGCGAGCCCTTCCTGCTGTGCGCGGAAATCACCGCCACCCAAAAAGACGGCACCGTGGTGCGCATCGGCACCGATGCCTCGTGGCGCCTGGCGGACGGCCCGGTGGTTTTCTCGCACATCTACGCCGGCGAGGATTTTGATGCGCGCCGGCAATTGCCCGGCTGGGACCGGGTGGGTTTCGACGACCGCACTTGGCAAACGGCACGTGAAACCCCCACGCCCGCGGCCCGGCTGGAGCCGCAGCTCTTTCCCTGCATTTCAACCTTCGCCCACCAGAAGCCGATCTCTGTCAGACAGGCGCAAACACAAGCGCCCGCGCCGGTGAACGCCTCGCCCGACACCGAGCAACCGGGTGCTCAGCCAGCCGCTGTGCCTGCGGAGGCACCGGCGACGTTCCTCTACAGTTTTCCGCAAAACATGGCCGCGCAGTTGCGCGTTGAGTTGGCGGGAGGCAAGGCCGGCGACCGGGTGAGTTTTCGCTGCGGCGAACACAAGAATGCGCAAGACCGGCTGTTTGGAGATTACGTGGTCGGTTGCGAGATCATCACCGACGGCCAATCGCTGACCCGCCAGTGGGGTTCGTTTTATCTCGGCATGCAATTTGTCGAGGTCACCGGGGCGGTTCAGCCGGGTCATCCTAATCCCCACAACCTGCCCGTGATTCGCCGGTTGGAGCTAGTCGACGTGCGCGCTGCGTTGCCCGAGGCGGGCACGTTCAAGACGTCGAGCGAACTCTACAACGGCACGCACCGGATCATCGATGCTGCCATGCGCGCCAACATGAGCTGGGTGATGACGGACTGCCCGCACCGCGAAAAGCTCGGCTGGCTGGAGACCTCCTACCTGCTCGCTCCCAGTTTTCAGTACCGCTACGACTGCCGCACGTGGTTCGCTAAAATCATCCGTGACGTGCGCGACGCCCAGGAGCCCAGTGGCCGGGTGCGCACGGTGGCCCCAGGATATCCGAAGTTTGGCGCCGGTTTCCAGTGGACGGTGGAGTGGGGCGCGGCGGCGGCGCTGCTGCCCTGGCGGCATTACGAGTGGTACGGCGACGTGCAAATCTTGCGCGACAACTTCGAGATGATGCGCCAGTTCACCGACTACATTCAGACCGAGGCCAAGGACGGGCTAGCCCCGGGCGGGTTGGGCGACTGGTACGATTACGGCCACGGCGAGAAACCGGGACCCTCGCGCTTTACCCCGGCCAACCTGTCGGCCACCGCCACCTGGGCGCTTTGCGCGCGGGCGGTTGCCCAGGCGGCCGAAGTGCTTGGTCTGCCCGAGGAGGCGAAAACCTATCATGCGCTGCACGCCCGCATCGCGGCGGATTTCCAGCGCCACTTTCAGGATTCGGTGACGCGCAAGCTCCGCCATTCGGGCGGTCCGCAATGCGCCAACGCCATGGCGTTGTGCGCCGACGTGGTTCCGGACTCCGACCGCGCGTTGCTGCTGGACGACCTGATAGCTGATTTGGAAAAGCGCGACTGGCAGCAGACCGCGGGCGACGTGGGCCATGTGTATGTCATCCGCGCGCTGGCCGAGGCAGGTCGCTCCGACGTGCTGCACCGGGTGTATTCACGCGACGGAGTCGGCAGTTACGGTGGCATTTTGAAAAAGGGGCTGACTTCGCTGCCGGAGGCCTGGGACGCGATGATGGACGGCTACCAGTCGCTCAACCACTGCATGCTCGGCCACGTGATGGAGTGGTATTATGGCTACGTGGGCGGGATCCGGCAGCCCGCCGGCGGGATTGGCTGGAAGAAAATCATCATCGCGCCGAATCCCGGCGCGCTGACTAACGCCGAGTGCACGGTGGAAACGCCGGCCGGGCGGGTGGTCAGTCGCTGGCGTGCGGACGGTAAAACCTTCCGGCTGGAAGCGATCATTCCCAAGGGAGTTGAGGCGGTGGCGATCCTGCCCTCGGGAGCGGAGAAGCCCCTGCACAGCGGCAAACAGTTGCTGACGGAAGCGGTGGTGAAGCCGAAGCCCTGATGGCCATTCGTGGGATGCGTTGCGTGCCGAATGAGTTGATCGGGCGAGTCGCGCTGGGTGAGCGGCGCCAAGTGAACCGCGCCAAGTGTGGCCTTGCGCGTGAGCTCAATGAGGGGAGCGCAAAGCGCGCCGGAAGAAAGCTCCTCGCGCTCACGCGCAAGGCCACGTCGGACAACGCAACACGGGATGAGTTGGGCGGGGCTGGTCCCGACAAATGCAGGCCCCCGGGTGAGCCGCGCCAAGTGTGGCCTTGAGCGTGAGCTCAAGGAGGGGAGCGCAAAGCGCGCCGGAAGAAAGCCCCTCGCGCTCACGCGCAAGGCCACGTCGGCCAACGCAACACGGGATGAGTTGGGCGGGGCTGGTCCCGACAAATGCAGTCCCCCGGGTGAACCGCGCCAAGTGTGGCCTTGAGCGTGAGCTCAAGGAGGTGTGTGGGTTGGGTTTAGGCGCCCAAAGTCCAGTTTCCATCACGCGGTGACGATCCGGCGACGTTGTAACGATTGTGCAACGTTGGGTAAATTCTCTGGGAGCGGGTCGGCTCTTCGGCTATGCCTGCGCTCCAAGATATGGCCGAACCTCTCCCGCAAAAAATCCTGGTCGTGGACGACGAGTCTGACGTGTCCACCCTCGTCGCGTATCATCTTAAGGCCAAGGGTTACCAGGTTGAAGTCGTCAACGACCCCAATCGCAGCATTGGCATCGCCCGCACGTTTTTGCCCGATCTGGTCATCCTCGACGTGATGATGCCCGAGCTCAGCGGCATCCAGATCTGCCGCATGCTGCGGGCCGACCCCCAGCTGAAAAAAGTGCCGGTAATTTTTCTCACCGCCAAGGCCGAGGAGAACGACCGTATCCAGGGATTGGAAACCGGGGCGGATGACTACATCTGCAAGCCCTTTAGCACCAAAGAACTCGTGCTGCGCGTGCAGACGATTTTGCGCCGCTTGGCGGTGGTCGTTCCCGAGGTGCCCAAGCGTATTCAAGTCGGCGAAATCGTAATCGATACGGAGCGCCATGTGGTCCAACTCCACGGCCAGCCGCTGGAGCTTACAGCCACGGAGTTTAATTTATTGAAACTGCTGATGGAGCGCCGCGGCCGGGTGCAAACGCGCGAGCATTTGCTGCTCAACGTGTGGAACTACGAGACCGAGATCGAGACGCGCACCGTTGACACGCATGTGCGGCGGTTGCGCGAGAAACTGGGCACCGAGGCGGACTGGATCGAGACGGTGCGCGGGGTGGGTTACCGTATCGCCGAAAAACGCACCGCTGAGTAGAGGCGGTGTGCGGCGCGCGAGGCCGAGTGGTAGTAGTAGGCAGTAACATTCAGGATGTCGCATTCTGCCGGCCCTGAAAAAACAGAAAACACTTCGATCCTTTTAGCCGCGAAAGAACGCAAAGAACGCATAGAAATACAGGGTTTGTTCTTTGCGTTCTATGCGTTCTTTCGCGGCTAAACTGCCTTGGTTTGATCCGGCACTTTAATGTTACTGCCTACTACGCGCCCGCGCGCACCAGCAGCCGGCGCACGCCTTCCATCGGGGGCTCGGTGATCGTGCGCAGTTGCAGCGAGCTGCGCGTGCCCAGCAGCGGGCGCACCGCGGCGTGGGTGAGAATCGGGCCCGTCACTCCGGTGCGTAGCAGGTCGCGGTGCCAGCCGGGAAACAGTTTGGTGATGACGTCCTCGGCGATTTGCAAAAGCGCGGTGATCGACTCGGCGACGACCTGGTGGGCGGCATGATCGCCCTCGGCGGCCAGGCGCAGGAGCGCGGGGGCGAGGGCGGCGATCTGCTTATTGGGTTCGGAGTGTTGGTAAAAGTGCCGCGTGATTTCGGCTGCGGTGGTCAGGCCGGTGTGGTCGCGAACCAGGGTCGAAAGCCGGGTGGTGAGTTGCCAACCTTGCAGCTCCAAGATCGCCTTGGAAACCGCGCGGCGGCCCAGGTCGTAGCCGCTGCCGGGGTCGCCAAAGCGCCAGCCGGTGCCGCCGGCGTAGTGCAGCGTGCCGTCGGGGGCTTGCGCGGCGACGAACGAGCCCGTGCCGGCGTGCAGAACCAGGCCGGGCTTTCCGCCAGTGGCCAGCTCGAGCACGGGGCGAGAATCGTCGCAGGCGACGACTTTGCCGAAGCTTTCATCGGATTGGAGGGTGGCGGCGGTTTCGCTCCAGAAGCTGGTAGCTCCGGCCATGCATAGCAGCGTGTGGGAAACCGGGTGGTGCGCGCGAATGCGCGACAGGGCGGTGGCGAGGGTTTTGCGCGCAGCCTCGGGCCCGGCGATGCTCGGGTTGCAGCCGCCGGCGAGGTGTCGCTCGACGAGTTCGCCCATCTCGTCGATGAGGATGAGCTCAGTCTTGGTGCCGCCGCCATCAACGCCGATTTTCATTTTTTAAGGGGAGAAGTTACACCGAGGACACGCGAGGCGGCACAGAGTTCACGGAGAGGTGGCTATGGGGATTCGAACTCCGTGCGCTCCGTGACGCCTCTTGTGCCCTCTGTGTAACCCCTCCGCTGGGGCGCGTTAGCCGATCAGTTTGCTCAGGCGGGTGCGGTAGGTTTTGGAGAGGGCGATGTTGGCCTCCATGCCGCCGGGGATGTTTTGGCTGGTGACCAGCGGCAGCGGGTGGCCGTTGCTCACCAGCCAGTCGATCACTTCGAGCGTGAGCAGGTTGAGCAGGGTGGCGCCGATCAGCGTCGAGGTCGGGCCGGCAAAGCGCCCGGGGGCGACCTCGGTGATGGCGTCGCCGGTCACCCCGAGGTTGTCCAAGGTGTAGTCGGCGATGGAGTGGAGATTTTGCGCGCCGGGGTGGACGGTTTTCGCGGTGGTACTCATGGCCAGCGAGGTGAGCGCGATGACGTGCAGGCCCTTCTTTTTGGCGTAGAGGGCGACCTCGATGGGCGAGGCGTTTTTGCCCGAGTTGGAGATAACGACGATGGTTTCGCCGGGGAGCAGCTGGTAGTGGTTGTCGTAACGCTCGGCCAGGCGCGAACCGTAGCCGACCACGTTTTCGGAAAAGCCGTAGCCCGGGTCGATCAGGCCGGTGACGGGCATGAGGCCGCCGGCGCGCCCGATGATCTCGCGGCCGATCAGTTCGGAGTGGCCGCTGCCGAAGGTGTGCAAAACCCCGCCGGCGGCGATGGAGGCCCCGATGAGCGGGGCGACGGCGCGGATAACCGGCATGTTTTTCTCGCGCGCTGAGGCGAGCATGGAGGTGGCAGTGGCGAAGTAGGTATCGGCGAGGGACATATGGAGAGCTAAGAGCTGGGAGCTGTGAGCTATTAGCTTCAAGCTCTTAGCTCATTCAGTAAAAGAAGGTGAGGCTGAGGGAGCCGAAGATGGAGAGGTGGTCCTGGCCGCGGAATTCGCGGGTGCGGTAGGCTTGGGCGTAGGTTAACTGCCAGTGCGTGGTGCCCAAACCGATGCCGGCATAGAGGTCGGCGACGAAGGGGTTTTTGTCGACCGAGGGGCTGTCGCTAAAGGTGTTGCCGTCGAGCGTGATGTCGCGGGCCACCGCACGGCCGTCGGTGGCGGCAAACACCAGGACGTTAAACGGGGCACGGCGCGGGCCGTTGGAATCCCCGGAGGGACGGATCAGGTTGCTGCCGAAATCCGACGGCAGGCACCAGCCGCCGCGCACTTCAAAGCCGGCGTTGGCGTAGGTGAACACGTTGCCCAAACTCAGTCCGGCGTGCGGGATCACGTCCGCGCCCCAACCGGTGCGCGCGTTGCGGGTGGCGAAGCGGTACTTGCGCTCGTACCCGAAATTCATGCCCGGCTCGGTCTCGATTTGGTGCTCCCAGCCTTCCGCATGCGCAACCCCGATGACGTCGTGGAAACCGTTCTGGGTCGCGCGACCCAAGGCGGCGGGACCGACCACTCCGCCGTTGATTTCAAACACGTCGAGCCGGTCGGCCCCGCCGGTTTCGGCGGCGGGGTGGTAGACGTGGAAGGCGACGCCCATGTAGAGCCACGCGGCGTAGGGGCGGTCGTTGGGTTGAAAAAGTGGGGTGGCGGTGTCCGCCGGGGTGTAGAGGTTTTGCCCGAGAGTCAGGCCGAGTTTGTAGGCCTGGTCGGGCTCGACCCAGCTGCCGAATAGTTTGGAAAGCCCGCGCACCGGGGCGGGTACGGAGTCGTCGGAGAAGCTGCGCAGATCGGTGGAGAGCAACGAGAGTTTCAGCCCGTTGGTGTAGTGCTCGTCGGTGCCGCCGAGGTACTTGTCGTTCTCGGTGTAGACGGAGATGGAGCCGAAGCGCAGGCGCTCCAGTACGATGGGAACAGGCGCGGCGGGCTCTGCGGTGGGTGCAGGCGCGTCCGCAGGCTCTGCTGCGCCGCCGCTCGTAGGGGCGAGCAGCGAGGCGAGCAAGAGCAGGGAAGTTAACCACGTTTTCATCGGTGCGGTCGGGGTGGGGTGCGACGAGGGGACGAGCGGGGCGAGATGGGCGTGTCGCGCGGGGGGGCGTTGAGTGGCGTGGGCGTTCGCGGAGGAGCTTGAAGGGCGTGGCTTGGGGCTCAGGCCTCCCAACGGCCGTAGATGCCGCAGGGGAGAACTTTGCCGTCGGCTTTGATGGGCAGGCCGACTTCGCCGCCGGTGATCGTGCCGCCACGATTGGCCATGAGCTCGGTGAGCAGGTTAACCACCACCGTGGGCGAGAGGCGGGCGGTGTAGGCGTTGATCAACAAAAACAGCGGCTTCGGCGTGAGCAGAGCGCGGCATTCCTGCAGCAGCGGCCAGAGGTGTTCCTCGAGTTTCCACATCTCGCCGGTGGCGCCGCGGCCGTAGGTGGGCGGGTCCATGATGACCGCGTCGTAGAGCTTGCCGCGCTTGAGCTCGCGGCGCACGAACTTGAGGCAGTCGTCGGCGATGAAACGGATGGGGGCGTCGGCTAGGCCGCACAGGGCGGCGTTTTCTTTGCACCATTTAACCATGCCCTCGGCGGCGTCGATGTGGGTGACGCTCGCGCCGGCCTTGGCGGCGGCACAGGTGGCGGCGCCGGTGTAGCCGAACAGGTTAAGGACGTTGACCTCGCGGCCGGTGGCGCGCGCGGCTTTGATTTTGGCGGAAAACCACTCCCAGTTCACCGCCTGCTCGGGGAACAATCCGGTGTGTTTAAAGGAGGTCGGGTGGATGCGGAAGGTGAGGCCGAGCGACTGGTATTTGATGTTCCAGGAGTCGGGCAGGGGCTTGCGGTTTTCCCAGCGGCCGCCTCCCTTTTCGCTGCGGTGGTAAAAGCCGTCCCATTTCACCCACTCGGGGCCGCCGTGTTTGGGCCAGATGATCTGCGGATCGGGGCGAACCAGAACGACGTCGCCCCAGCGCTCCTGTTTCATGCCGTCACCGCAATCGAGCAATTGGTAGTCCTGCCAGCGGTCGGCGAGGATGAGCGAGGGGCGTTGGGTGGTGTCGGCGGGCATTATGCGGCGAACCAACGCGCCCGCCCTCACTCTGTCGAGCGCCTTTCCGGTGGGCCTAAAAACAGCGGAAGGCGGTTGAGCATTTGACGGCCGCCGCAGGCTTTGTCTTAAAAAGGCCAACGCATGCGTCTCCGCCCGAACTTCACTCGCTGCTTTGCCCTCTGGGCCGCCTTCATGCTTGGGGCCGGAAGCGGGCTCGCCGATGTGATCGAGACCAAGAGCGGTGCGCGGCTCGTGGGCAAGATCACCAAGGTCGAGGGCTCCACGATTTTCCTGAGTACCAACTTTGCGGGTACGCTGCCGGTTAAAAAGTCCGAGGTGGCGAGTGTGCAAACCGAGCAGGTGCGCTTTGTGCATCTGACTGACGGCAAGGTCCTGTCGGGCACGGTGGAGCCTTCCAGTTACGGTCAGGTCAAGGTGGTCGGTGCGGGAGAACCGGTTGAAGTGCCGATCAGCCAGATCGCCGAGCTCTGGGCGCCGAGCGCCAAGGATGTGGCCAAACCGCAGTGGCACTATGAGGCGGCGGGCGACCTGGCGGGCAAATCAGGCAACCGCGAACAGTTCAGCACCGTCTTAAGTGGACGCATCAAACGCGTCGGGGTGCACGATATCTTGCAGTTTTACAGCGGTTACCGGCTTCAAACCACCAATCAAGTCACCTCGGCCGACCAGTTCAAAATTGGCGTGGACTACGCCGACAATTACTCGGGCCGCAAATCTTGGTACGTGCGCGACGAGTCGGGCTTTGATCGGGTTAAACGCATCGACCTGTACAGCCTCGCGGCAGGTGGCGCCGGCTACGATTTCGTGAAAAATCAGCGGCAGAAGCTGACGGGGCGCAGTGGTTTGTCGTATCGGTATGAGTCCTACGAGGACCCCCTCACGCCACCGATCCAGAGCTTCGGTTTGGACTTGGGTGCGCACCATGAGATCAAATTCAGTGACTCCAAGATGGTTAACGACATCACCTTCGTGCCGGCCTTCAGCGAGTTCTCCAACTACCACGCCATTCAAGAGTCCTACTTCGAAATGCCCCTGTCGATGAGCGGCTGGAAGCTGCGCCTGGGCGTGTCCAACGATTACACCAGCCTGCCGGGCGCGAACGTGAAGAAGCTCGATACCACTTACTTCACCCGCTTCGTGCTGAATTGGCAGTGAGCTCCAATTCGCGTTCAAGATGAACGCTCAATTAAATCGGTTTCTGGGGGGGGGGCGTTATATTAGGGTAAACACCTTGAGCTCACGCTCAAGGCCACGAGAAGTGTGATCGAGAAGAGTGTGGCCTTGAGCGTGAGCTCAAGGAGGGGAGCGCAAAGCGCGCCGGAAAAAGCCCCTCGCGCTCACGCGCAAGGCCACGTCGGACAACGCAACACGGGATGAGTTGGGCGGGGCTGGTCCCGACAAATGCAGGCCCCCGGGTGAGCCGCGCCAAGTGTGGCCTTGAGCGTGAGCTCAGGGAGGCGTGCAACGCCGAGGCGCTGGATTTTCTGCTTTGCGCCCCCACGCGGCGGCGGTGAAGGTGGTCGCTTTCCCTCCAACATGAGCGCTGATCCGATTCGTTTTCATAACCGTTATACGCAGACCACCGAGACTGAGCTGGTGTATGGCGAGCCGTGGCTGCGTTGGACCTACGAGACCGCGCTGGGGCGCTTTTCGACCTGGGCTCTGATCAAGCGCGCGGTGTTTTCGCACTGGTACGGCTGGCGCATGGACCGCCCGATGAGCGCCCAACGTGTGCTGCCGTTCATCGCTAACTACGACCTTAACGTCGACGAGTTCGCCTGTTCGCCGCTGTCGTTTAAGACGTTTAACGAGTTTTTCTATCGCGGTCTCACGCCCGCCGCGCGCCCCATCGCTCCGGGCAACGACGTCGCGGTGTTCGCCGCCGACGGCCGCCACCTGGGGTTTCCCGACGTGGATGCAGCGCAGGGGTTTTATGTGAAGGGCATGAAGTTTACCTTCGCCGATTTGTTTAACGACGCCTCACTCGCCGCTGAATTTGCCGGAGGCTCGATGGTGATCTCGCGGTTGTGCCCGGTGGATTATCACCGGTTTCATTTCCCGGTGGCGGGCAAACCCAGTGCCCCGCGCATCCTTAACGGGGCGCTTTTTTCTGTGAGCCCCATCGCGCTGCGCAAAAATGTCGGCTACCTCGTGCAGAACAAACGCGCCCTGACGCTCATCGACGATTCGCGCTTTGGACGGGTGGCGATGTTCGAGGTCGGGGCGACCTGCGTGGGCACGATCAAGAACGTGTTCGCGGCGGGCCAGCCGGTGGCCAAGGGCGAGGAGAAGGGCTTTTTCACCTTCGGCGGCTCCTGCGTGATCACGGTGTTTGCGAAAGGCCGCATTCGCCTGGATGACGATTTGGTGACGCAGAGCGCCCAGCAGATAGAAACCTATGCGCGCATGGGCGACCACATGGGTGTGGCGGCGGGGTAGGCTGCGCGGAGGCGCGCCCGGCGTGCGGTGTGCCGCACGGAATTGGGGCGGGCGGGCAAAGTGCTTCGCGGACCGCAACTGGCGGGGCGTATCCCAGTTTTTGAATAGTGAGCTGCTTTTCGCTGGAAAAAACGGGTCCTAGTGTAGGTTCGTGCTCAGCGAAACGGTGCGTGGCCCTGAGCGTGAGCTCAGGGTCTGGAGTTTGGCCCCAAAACGAGTTGAGATCCCCCCCCCCAGCTAAGGTAGAATCGTACCGCAGGTAGCAACGGCATGGGTTTCGATGAGTTCGTTGACGTGAGGGTGGCTGTTGCGAAGTCTGCGAAACTCTCCGGAGTGATCAGCTCAGATCGCCATACATGATGCGCAGCACCTGTATGGTTCTTGGCACGAGTTAAACCCGAACGCCGAAGTTTTAACCACGGAATTCACAGATGAGCACAGATAACAGAGTGTTACTGAATTTGAAGACAGGATGAAAAAAAAGGGAATCAAGCTGAGTCCGTTTACCTCCTAAGGGATTGTATCTGTGTAATCTGTGTAATCTGTGGTTGGTTTGAACTTCGGAATTCAGGTGTGCGACCATGAAACTAACAACCATAACAGTGAAAGTCTGTTCGGCCGAATTTAACGATTCGCGGTCGAAGGGCCCGGTCACGGATGCAGGCCGCGAGGCCTCGCCGGAAAGCACGACCGTGTGCCCGAACCAGTCAGCCGCAACGAAGGTGAACCCCATCCAATGAGCTCCGTTACCGAAACAACCGACGAGTCCAGCCGCTACCTGAACGGTGAAGCCTGCAAGGATCGGAAAAGGCAGTCTCGCAAAGACGTAGGACCTAAATCGTTGATTTCCGATCAACACGTCGGCGGAGTCAGCGGGGGCGGCGGGGTGGGAAAGGTCGTTAGGTTAAGTGGTGAGACCTGCGGCGGTGGGGCGTCTTGCGATGCCTCAACCACCGGCACAAGCGCGGCAAAACCTCGTAAGGCCGGACGGGCCGTGGCAGGAGTCGGAGACCTCCATAGTAGTGATGATCTAGCGGACATTAAAACCGCCGGGGAGCGAAGGGAGGGCACTTGTTCCCACGCATCACAGAGCGGCAAAGGACCCGACGATGGCTGGGGTGATGAACTCTGGATAAAAACGTCACCGAAGGTTCGGAAGCTGCAACGTGTGCTATATCGGAAAGCAAAAGCGGAGCCGCATTGGCGGTTCTATAGTTTGTATGGAGAGCTGTATCGGCAGGACATTCTGTCGGATGCGCTCGATCAGGTGATCGCCAATGACGGCGTGCCGGGAGTGGACGGGTTCGAGGTGGAAACGCTCGTAAAGAACGAAGCCTATCGGGCGGCATGGCTGCTTGCGCTGGCGGAGGAAATGCGAACGAAAACCTACCGACCCAGTCCGGTCCTGCGCGTCTATATATGGAAGGATCAGGCCAGGACCAAACGTCGTGCGCTGGGCATCCCTACGGTGAAAGACCGGGTGGTGCAAAGCGCGGCGGTGATCGTGTTGCAGCCAATCCTAGAGGCGGACTTCCATGACCATTCCTACGCCTACCGGCCGAAACGTCGGACCCATCAGGCGATGGATAAGGTCAAGGAAGCCATGCTGAGCGGAAAGGTGGAGGTGGTGGACGCGGATTTATCGAGCTACTTCGATATGATCCCGCACCGCGAACTCCTGCAATTGGTGGCCAAACGGGTGAGCGATGGGAGCGTGTTGCGTTTAATAAAAACGTGGCTGCGCGCACCCATCGTGGAAGAGGACCGGGACACGGGGTGCCGCAAGGTGAGCGCGAACCGGTGTGGCACGCCACAAGGCGGAGTTATATCGCCTCTGCTGGCGAACCTCTACCTCAACGACCTCGATCATGCGGTGAATGAGAAGTGCGAACAAAAGCCGACGATGGTGCGTTACGCCGACGACCTCCTGATCCTGTGCAAACCGGGTCAAGGGGCGGGGCTGCAAACGCGACTGAAACGGTGGCTGGAGGCACGTAAGTTAAAGCTCAACGAAGAGAAAACCCGACTGGTGGATACACGAAAGGAAGGCTTTGAGTTCCTCGGTTTTTCCGTCGCATGGCGGCAAGGCATGAAGAGCAAACGAAGGTATCCGCACGTGGAACCCAGTGCGAAAAGTCTGGTCAAGTTACGCGACAAAGTGCGGATGGAGCTAGTGCTTACTTGCAATAATAAGTGATATTGTATCCGCTTTGTAGATGGGACGAAAAGCCGTGCGAATCACTTGTAGCGAGGGGGATCAGCAATCCCTAGAAAAACGGGCAACCAGCCGGATTGAGTCGAGGCAGCGAGTTGAGCGCGCCCGGATGATCCTTGGGTGCGTGAGTGGCGAGCAGGTGCAAGAGGTGGCGCGCCGCTGCAACACCAGGCCGAACACCGTAATAAAGTGGAGGGATCGCTTTGTGCTGCTTGGCATGAAGGGGCTGGATGATGCGGCACGGCCGGGCGCGAAGCGCACCTACGGTGAGGACTTTCGAGATCGGGTGCTGGCTTTATCCTAAATCCGGCAATAGAAAGTGCGGCCGGCGGGCGTTGCCCGTCGGATAGATGAGGGTGGAGAGTGCTGCGGCAGGCTGAACGGAAGCGCGATCAGCTTGGGGCGGTGGCCAAAGGCGGTTCAGGGCCGAGTACAGGGAAGTTTTCCTGTAAAATCCTCGCTACGATTTGCCCCCAGCGCTGGGCGACACTCCATTGCTCCGCATTATGAAGGATACCATGTAACCATCTGGCCAGCTTTGTGATGAGTTCACTCAGGCGAGGTGCCTCGGCATGGCTCAAGCGCACGTCCAGGCGGCGTTGACCGGAGTGTTCGCTCTGCCGGGTCGCTCCGCAGAGCAGACGGGGACGTGTACTCACCGCCTCGTGGTGCTGACCGGGTTGAAGCAGGCGGTGATAGAGCGTCCACCAGTTGTAAACCAGTGCGGCCAAACGCGCGGCGTGCTGACAGGAGTTTAGCTCCTGGGAGGTAAACCCCGACCAGCTCCACTGGTTCTTGAGCTCGTCGAAGGGGTTTTCCGCTGTGAGCGGCGAGCGGGAAAGCGTCTATTTCTGGCGGTTAGGAATGCACTTCTTCTTCGGTGGATCTTCTTCCCCTTAAAAAGAGTAATACTCTTCTTCCGTGGGTGGGTTTTCTTCCCTGTCCGGCTGGGGATATGAGGGGTGCGAATGGGTGGAGATTGAACCGGCGGGACGCTTGGCGGATGCACAGCGATGCATCCAACCGGTTCACGCAAGTGTTTGCACTGTGTCGATTTCTTTCTGCCCGACGCGCATAACCGCGAGCGTCAGCGCTACTGCGGGAAGCCGGGATGCCGACGGGCGAGCCGGGCGGCCAGTCAGGCCAAATGGTTGGCGAAGCCGGAGAACCTCGACCACTGGAAAGGCCCAGAAAATGTCCAACGGGTGCAGGAGTGGCGGAAGGCCAATCCGGGGTACTCAAGGCGGAGGGGGCCGCGACGGCGGGTGGCGTTACAAGACATCCCAACTACGCAATCCGTTGTGCACCAGCCTAAAGCCGAGCCGGTCGCCGAGGTGGCGTTACCGAATCCCTGCGTGCCGTTACAAGACAGATGGGAGTCGCAAAACCCTGTGCTCGTGGGGCTTATCGCGCAGTTCGCCGGAGTGACGTTACAAGAGGACCTCGAACCCATGCTGCGACACCTGCAATCCCGGGGGCGGGTGATCCTGGGCATCGACGTCCAGCCGCCCGATTATGCAAAAACAACCGATCGATCGCGAACAACTCCGGCGCACGCCGGCCCAGTTTAGCTGGCTGGACCACCGGCTGGTGCGGGGCAATTACCTGGGGCGGGCCAGTGCCCCCGCCTGGGGCCTCTATCTGGTCCTGGTCACCGTGGGCGACGCCGACGGGCTGAGTTACTACGCCACGCGCACCCTGGCCCGGCTGCTCACGCTCAGCGAGGACGGCCTGGTCGAGGCGCGCCGGCAGTTAATCGAGGCCGGGGTGATCGCCTACGCCGCGCCACTTTACCAGGTGCTCTCCTTGGACCGGGGCAGGCCAACGCACACGCTGGCGGCAACGCCGCCGCCGAGCCGGGAGGTGGGCGCGTGATCGATTACGAACTGTATTGCCGGATAAAACAGGCGGAGGCGGCCGGTCACAGTGCGCCGCAAATCGCCCGCTCGCTCCAGTTGCACGTGCAGACGGTGAGGCGCTGGCAGGCGCAGGAAAAGTACGTGCGCAGCCAGGCCGCGCAGGTGCCTAGGCCAAGCAAGCTCGACGTGCACAAGCCGGCGATCGCGCGCTGGCTGGAGGCCCATCCGTTCACCGCCATGCAGCTCTGGCAAAAGGTGCGCGAGCGGGGGTACACGGGCGGGTATTCAATTTTGAAAGACTACGTGCGGCGGGTGCGGCCGAGGAACCTGGAGGCGTTTCTTACCCTCAAGTTTGCCCCCGGCCAGACCGCGCAGGTGGACTGGGGCAGTTTTGGCGCGGTGGAGGTGGACGGCACCCGGCGGGCTTTAAGTTTTTTCGTCATGGTTTTGGGGTACAGCCGGTTCCTGCATGTGGAATTTACCCTCGGGCAGGGCCAGGAGTGGTGGCTGGGCTGTCACCGGCGCGCCTTTGAAAAACTCGGCGGGGTGCCGCGCGAGGTGATGGTGGACAACTGCAAGACGGCCGTCCTCTCGCATGTGCCCGGGACCGACCCGGTGTACAACGCCCAGTACCTGGACTTTGCCCGGCACTACGGGTTTACGATAAAAGCGTGCGGGCCGGGGCATCCGCAGTCCAAGGGCATGGTGGAAAACGCGGTGGGTTACGTGAAAAAAAGCTTCCTTGGCGGGCGGCAGATGAACGGGTTTACCGAGCTGGGGCCGGCCGCCAGCTTGTGGCTGGAAACGGTGGCCAACGTGCGCGTTCACGCTGAAACCCAGGGCCGGCCGGTGGACCGGCTGCCCGAGGAGCGCGCTGCGCTCCTGCCGCTTAACCCGGTGGCCAGTCCGGCGGTGCGCACCTTAAGCGTGCGGGCGTCGCGGCGGTGCCGGGTGAGTATCGAAACGAACCGCTACTCGGTGCCCACGAAGTTTGCCGGGGCGCTACTCACCGCGCAGATCGAGGGGGCGCAGGTGAGGTTTTATGCGGACCGCACCCTGGTGGCCGAGCACGCCCGCAGTTTTGCCCGCCGCGCCGATGTGGAAAACCCCGAGCACGTGCGCGAACTCGAAGAGCGCAAACGGCAGGGAGCGCGGCAGCGCCTGCGGCTACGGTTTTTGGAACTGAGCCCGGCGGCACCCGCCTACCAACGGGGGCTGGAGGAGCGCCGGCTCAACGCGGGACACCACCTGGCGACTATCGTGGGTTTGGTGGCCCTGTATGGAACGGAGGCAGTCGGCCGGGCGATCGAAAGCGCCCATGAACTCGGCGCCTACTCCAGCGATTACATCCTCAACTTGCTCGAACAACGCGCGCGGGCCTTGCCGCAAGCCGGGCCGATCCACCTCACCCGCGCCGACGCGGTGGCCGCGTTGGAACTCGAACTGTGTCCCCCGGATTTAAGCCCCTACACTCTATGAAAACAGAACCCGAAAAACCCGATTTATTAAAAGACCAGCTTAAGTATCTGAAACTCGGTTACCTGTTGCGTCACCACGGCGAACTGACCGCCGAGGCGGCCAAGGCGCGCTGTTCGCACGCCGAATTTTTACGCCGACTGGTGCAGGCCGAGACCCAGGACCGCCAGATCCGGGCGCTGGAGCGGCGCATCCAGGCAGCGCGCTTCCCGGTCAAGAAAACCGTCGACCAGTTCCAGTGGGACTGGCCCAAGGAGTTGAACGAAGCGCAGGTACGCCACCTCTTCGAACTGGGTTTTGTGAAGGAGCGCACCAACGTGGTGTTTTGCGGTGGTGTGGGGCTTGGGAAGACACATCTCGCGAGCGCGTTGGGCTACGCGGCCTGCCAGGCGGGTTACACGGTGCTGTTTACGACGGCGGTGGACGCGATCAACGCCCTGGTCACCGCCCAGTCCCTGCACCGGTTGCAAGCCGAGTTGAAGCGTTACATGACCCCTGCGGTGCTCGTGCTCGATGAGGTCGGCTACCTGCCGCTCGACAAGTCGGGGGCCGACCTGCTCTTCCAGATCGTCAGCCAACGCTACGAACGCGGCTCGCTGATCGTCACCACCAACAAGGCCTACAAACACTGGGCAGGGATCTTTAACAACGACGCTGGCATCACCGCGGCGATCCTGGACCGCCTGCTGCACCGCGCTCAGACCGTCGTCATCGAGGGCAAATCCTACCGCATGAAAGACCGCCTAGCCGACGAACCTGCAAGCTGACCGGGCCTGATGATCGGCCCCTGGCGGGGCCGGTCATCGGCTTTTACGACAGGTGATTTTGTAACCGCCAGAAATAGACGGTGTTCGCGCCGCCGCTCACATTTCCGCGCCCCCACGTTCCCGATACAGGGTGGCAAGGGTAAGGATCTCGTAGGGCAGGCTCGTAACGAGGATCTGATGTTCGTAGATGATCGGCTCGCAGGCGGCCGCGTCGGGGATGTTCAGCAGCAAAGCGTGGTCGGCTTGCTCGCGCACGAGGCGGCGGCGGGCCCGGGGGTGGCGTTGGTCGTTGAGGCGACGGCGCAAGACCACCACACGTCGGGCCCGGTTCCAGCCTTGCAGGCGCAGGCAGCTTTCGCAGCCCTGCCAGCCTTGTCCGGCGTCGGTCCAAGCGGTGGTGGTGGTGCGTTCAAGCGCGGCCACCAGCTCGCGGGCCTTGGCGGTGCGGCGCAGTTTGAACAAATAGTTGAGTTTACGCGCTTCAGCTTCACTGAGCAGCGCCTCCTGGCCATAGGCGCAGTCACCGCGCAAAAGATGGGGCCGGCGCTCGGCTGGCAGTCGGTCGATGAGCGCCCACAGCCCCGCAAAACCATGTCCGGCGGCGGATTGATCGCCGGGGTGCACCTCCACGTCCAGACACAGGCGCAAGGTGGCGATCCAGTAGGTGTGGTAGGCGTGGCTGGGGCGTCCGGGCTTTTGCGGGTTATAGCCGATGCTGGCACCTTCCTGACGTCCATAGATGGGCTTGATGGTGACATCGATGTCGAGGATCCACTGGTTATCCAAAAACCCATGACAGGTTTGGTCGAGGTGACGCCGCAACCAGTCCTGCCCCTGCTCGGCACCGATGCGAGCCAGCGCCCGGCGCACACAATCCTCGCTGACAATCGACTTAAGTCCGAGCAGGCTCGGGGCAATGTCGTCGCCGCGCAGGGCCGCGAGGTGCGCGTAGCGATAGTGCCCGGAGAGCATCCCCAAAAGCAGGGTTCCAATCACGTCGCGAGGGCGGTGTGCGCGGTTGCTGCTGTAACAAAGCGGCGTGTCCGCAACCAGTGCCTCGAAGCCTCCTGTCGCACACAAGTACTGCGTGAAAAACACCAGTGCCCCCAAGGGGCTCACCGGCAACTCTGGGGCGAACTGCGCACGAAAACGTCCTCCGGGTGTATCCACAATCAACACCTCGGCGGCATCGCTTGGCGTTGCCTTGTGATCAGGGTTTTCTGACTCACCCTCGGGGTGAGCTTTTTCCGGCGGTAAAAACGGCGGCATATGACAGCCAAACAATCACCTGCGTGATTTTTGGCTAGTTTCTATTGCCGGATTTAGGTTCACCCGCTCGCCCTAGTCCAAAACGGCCCGGTCGCTTACCTTGTCGCCACCGCATTTGATTATCCAGACGTGCGCCTCTACGCGCTCCACCGGATGCGCTCGGCGAAATTAACAACCGAGTCCGCCAACCGTCCGGCCGACTTCTCCCTCGACGCCTTCCTGGCCGGTGGGGGTATGGAGTTTGGCGGCGGTGCCATGATCCAGCTCGAAGCCCACGTTTCCACCAAACTGGCCTGCTATCTTGCGGAGGCCAAGCTCGCCGAGGATCAGCAGTTGCGCTCCGATAACGGTTACGTCCTTACGGCCACGGTGAAGGACTCCTGGCTGCTCTCGTTCTGGATCTTGTCCCAAGGCGCGGACATCACCGTGATTTCGCCCCCCTCGCTCCGAGACCACATCGGCGAAACCCTGCGCGCCGCAGCGGCTAATTACCCCGTGGAAAAGTCCCCGCAGCGTAAGCGTCCCGTGAAAACATAGGCGGCTAGCATCGCCTGCGACCCAACGTGTCGCGGCATCGGTTAGGGTGGTGTGTCACCGGATTTATCCCGGTGCCGCGTCACCCTATGAACACCCCGGCTTACCCGCCCAGCGAAATCAATGCCGGCTTTGGCCTACTCCGTGCGCACACCCCGGCCGCATGGGAGCGCGAAGGCGTCCAGGTTCTCCGGCTCAACCACAACCGTCTCACCACCCTGCGGATGGATCAAACTGGGTTGCAGGTTATTCCCGACTGGTTTGCACCCCCGCTGATCGAGCACCTTTCGTTGGCCCAAAATCAACTGAGCGTCCTTCCGTCCTCATTCTTCGAGCGAACGCCGTGCCTCCAAAAACTGGATTTATCCCACAACCGCTTGCGATGTCTCCCGGCCTCTTTGGGGAAACTCACCGAACTGCGGGAGCTGGATCTTTCCTACAACGCACTCGATTCACTTCCCGAGGAGATCGGTAACCTGCCCAATCTCGCCGTCCTTCACCTTCAGGGTAACCGCCTCAAAAACCTGCCGACCTCCATCGGCCGACTCAGCCGCTTGACCCGTTTGTCGCTTTACGAAAATCAACTCACCGCGCTTCCGGAAACGGTGGGCAACTGGTCATCGCTGGAGTTTCTCGACGTGGGTCACAACGAGCTGAGCAGCGTGCCCGACAGCATCGGCGGCTGGTGTGCGCTGCGCTGGCTCATCTTGGGTCAAAATAACCTGATCGCCCTACCGGACTCCTTTTCGCAGCTATCCCGGTTGACGCATGTGTTTTTAAGCCGGAACCAGCTGGTGGACCTCCCTGCCGCCCCTGAAGGCGTTCGTTTGCCTGTGTTGGAATCCATCGACCTCGATAAAAACAAATTCCCTGCAACGTGGGCAATTCCGGCGCTTTATCACCGGGCCGAATGCCGCAAGGACGGCTATACTACACGCATAGTAAATGGTTTAAGAAAACAGCTATGGCCTGAGAAGCAGTAGCCTTCCGGCCCCTATAAAAAATCGGCCAATGCCCTGAATCGGGGTGTGGATTTTACGGCCACCATACTGGCCGCGACCTAAAATGTCGCACATGCGAGTAATCTACTGGCGCACCTTCGCAACACACACCGAAAAAGCATGACTACCGAAACCGCCACCAGTACAGAAATTCGCCCATCATCGGGACTCGCCCTGAGTTCCATGATCCTCGGGATCATAACCACGATTGGCGGCTTCATGTTGTTAATACCGCCGATCCTGGCGGTCGTTTTCGGCCACCGCGCATTATCTGACTGCAAAAAGAATCCCGCTCTGGGTGGCCGGTCCATGGCGATCACCGGGTTGGTCACCGGCTATGTCGGTTTACTCATCATCGTCGTCATGGGGACCATGGCAGTCATCGGCTACTATATCACTCCTCAACACCCGGCCAATGCGGCGGTAGCTGAAGTAAATACAATCGGGGAAAGCCAAACGGTCACGCAGTCGGGCAACGTCGGCAATTCGGACGAACCCACGTCCAGCAAGCACCAAGAAGACATCGCCAGTGCACTGGTGGGCATTGCGTCCTTCGTTCTCATCCTGAGCTTTATCATCGCCATACCGGGAACGGTTATGGGTCTAAACAACACGCTGGTGATTTATAATGGCCGACAAGACGTCGCGCTCTCGTTCCTCCTGCTCCTGTCGTTTGTCGCCACTCTGGTACTTGCTTATCAATCGGCGCTAGCGGGCATCGTCGCCCTGCTCCTCACTGCCCTGTTCGTGTACTTGTCGATTCGCGATTCCATGACCGTGAATCAGACGCTCCCTCGGGCGCTCATCGCAGTGCCCACCAAGATAATGCTGGTTTTCCTGTTTATTATTACCGGCCTCATCGCCATCGGCAGCATTACCTCCGGCATCGATGACCTCAAAAAGGGTAATAAAAAGGAAGCGGTGAAAAACCTAGGCGCGGGCATCGCGGCATCCCTGTCCGCTTACTTGATGAAAAATCTTATCAACAAGCTGGTCAAGGACCGGGCCGCGCAACTGCTGTGAAATCATATAAAATAATAATCAGCACCACTCCCTCACTAAAATGAGAAACCCTGCACGTATTCACCCCATCACCCAGGAATTAAAGTATGTCTGGCGCGGCAATCCGGATTTACGCTTGGGCCAGCTTATCGTCATCGCGGCAAACCTACCCCGACGCGAAGGCCCCGTGGTGGATGTTTTCAGTATCGAAGACGATCAACTGGAGGCTGGACTTAAGCACCTCGCGGATATGCGAATGCACGAGAAATCAGAGATTAAATTACAGCCAGCTGAAATGACCCGGGAGCAGCGATTATTCCTCGTGAATCTGAACACCCGCCTGAACGAAATTGAACAACAGTATAAAAAAGAAGCCAGGGCGCTTATCGAGATGATGAACGCCAAGGTGGAGAGCGACGCTGACTGGATTCACGACTATGAGATTGAGTGCAAAATACACTTTAATCTAAATCCCACCGACCCGGCCTATAACGAGGACGAGGATAATATCATGGCGGAAATCAGGGATAGCATTGGTATGCTTGAAAACGAGTCGGGAAGCTCCATCGAAAACTGGAACGAGCACCATATCCCTGACCTAGTGCTTACTTGCAATAATAAGTGATATTGTATCCGCTTTGTAGATGGGACGAAAAGCCGTGCGAATCACTTGTAGCGAGGGGGATCAGCAATCCCTAGAAAAACGGGCAACCAGCCGGATTGAGTCGAGGCAGCGAGTTGAGCGCGCCCGGATGATCCTTGGGTGCGTGAGTGGCGAGCAGGTGCAAGAGGTGGCGCGCCGCTGCAACACCAGGCCGAACACCGTAATAAAGTGGAGGGATCGCTTTGTGCTGCTTGGCATGAAGGGGCTGGATGATGCGGCACGGCCGGGCGCGAAGCGCACCTACGGTGAGGACTTTCGAGATCGGGTGCTGGCTTTATTGGAAGGGCCACCCCCTCCGGGGCAGGCGCGCTGGGATGGTCCAGCGGTGGCCCGTGTGCTCGGCGGCTCGGTGCACGCGGTCTGGCGAGTGCTGCGCAAGGAGGGCATTTGCCTGCAGCGCCAGCGCTCGTGGTGCGTGAGCACTGACAAGCAGTTCGCAGCCAAGGCAGCCGATATCGTCGGGCTCTACCTGAGCCCACCGGAAAAGGCATTGGTGATAAGTGTGGATGAAAAGCCTGGCATCCAAGCCCTAGAGCGCGCCACCGGTTACGTGGAGACCGACAATGGTAAAATCGTCCAGGGACTCAAAAGCACCTACAAGCGCCACGGTACACTCAACTTGTTCGCTGCCCTTGATGTGGCCACGGGCTTGATCAAGACGCAGAAAACCACCCTTAAGCGCCGGGAGGAGTTCCTGCTGTTCATGGACCAAGTGGTGGCGGATCACCCGCCCGAGAGAGAACTCCACGTGATTTTGGATAATTATTGCACCCACAAAAAGTGCGACGCTTGGCTCGCTCGGCACCCCAATGTCCACTTCCACTTTACCCCAACCTCGGCGAGTTGGCTCAATCAAGTTGAAATCTGGTTCGGCATACTAACAAGGAAGGCGCTACGGGGCGCGAACTTCAGAAGCGTCGCCGAACTTAGTCAGGCCATTGACGCTTTCGTCGCCGCCTACCTGCCCAATGCCAAGCCGTTCAAGTGGCGCAAGCGCGAGGTCAAGGGAAGCCAACTCAGAAATACTATCATTAATCTACGCAATTAAGCACTAGATAATCCAGATCAAGAGGAGAACCACTGTTGGTTATTCCATCAACTGTGTGATCACTCTGAACTGTCGTGGGCAGACCTATTGCGCATCGGCTCCATCTGGGTGGATGTTAATTTAACCCTCCAGCATTTCCAGGACATGACAGATGATCCGAAAAAAGAAGGGTGTAATGTGAACCTTGATAACAAACGGGATAACGAGGGCCGGAGGCCGTTTCGGGCACAATGACTATTCAGTGCCCGCATATGCGGTTTTATAAACGCTATAAAATCTCCTCCACCAATAAAACGCCATGAACCTCGTCATCTTCGATCTAGAAACTACCGGCTTCTCGCCCTACAAAAATGAGATCATTCAAATCGCCGCCGTGCGGGTGCGCGACGGTCAGGTGCTCACCGCCGACACCGACCGTTTCGAAACCTTCGTCCGCCCGCGCCAACCGATTCCCTGGTTCATTTCCAACCTCACGGGTATCTGGCAAGACGACACCGGTGACGCCCCGGCGGCGGAAGATGCGCTCCGTGCGTTTTCCCAGTTCGTCGGCGACGCGACATTGGTCGCCCACAACGGCACGCGGTTTGACCTGCCGTTTATTCGGGAAGCCTGCAACCGCTCCCAGGTGCCCGTTCGCGAGGTTCCTTTTTTCGACTCACTGACCCTATCGCGCCGCCTCTGGACCGGTGAAAACGCGCACGGCCTGGATGCGGTCAAGGAGCGACTGGGCGTATCTACGCCGGAACACCAACGCCACGACGCCCGGGCCGACGTGGCCATATTGGCCGAAGCGGTGTGCCGCATGTTGCAGCGACTCGGCCTCACCCAATCGCCCGCACTACTACCCACCGAGATCGGCCTCATTCCCGTCTAACGCCAAACTCCCCATGTCCACGCCTGCTCTCCTCGCCTACGCCATCGCAACCCTCGTCTGGTTTTTCCTTTTGGTCTCGGGAATTATACGTGGATACCGGCGGCAGCTCACCGTGTTCAACAGCCCCCGTGATTGCGTATTCACCGCCCTTTTAATCATCGCAGCCGGGATGATCATCCTGCCCGTAAACCGACCGCTGCCGCTCATCCTTATCGGGTGCGTCTTCACGATTGCGGGCACCTGCCTGTGGCTGCGTTCGGCACACCGGACCCATCCCCGCCTGCGTGACCTTGGCCTAGCAGTGCTTACCAAGGTATCGCTGGTGGTCATCGTCGGACTTTGCCTCGCCATTGTGATCACCAGCACCGCCCGCGTCTTGGACCCGAACATCAATACCATTAGGCGAATCCTGAATGCCGCTGTCGCCGGCATAGGTCTCTACGCAAGCTACGGCTACATTCGCATGATGTCGCAGCTCATGCCCTGTGCACGTCCGCTAAAACCCATCCCGCCGAAACTCAGCGTCTGGGCTCGCCTGATGACTTCGCCCTAACGCATTGCGGAAATCATCCCAAATCCCGGCCTCCACCCACCGTTGTCCAACCCCCTCGGGTTAAATCTCACCCAAAACCGCCCGCTCGCCCCCTTTCTGCTTCTACCCGGGACGGCACCCGCTACCGTCCCCCGACCGATGGCCCTCAAGAAGTCCGAACTCTACTCCTCCCTCTGGCAGTCCTGCGATGAACTGCGCGGCGGCATGGACGCCTCCCAGTACAAGGACTACGTGCTCGTCCTGCTCTTCGTGAAATACGTGAGCGACAAGTACGCCGGTCAGCCCTTCGCCCCCATCGTCATCCCCGCCGGGGCCAGCTTTGCCGACATGGTCGCCCTCAAGGGCACCCCCGACATCGGCGACCAGATCAACAAAAAGATCCTCGCTCCGCTCGCCCGCGAAAACCAGCTCTCCGACTTCCCCGATTTCAACGACCCCACCAAGCTCGGCGACGGTAAGGAAAAGGTGGACCGCCTCACCCACCTGATCGCCATCTTTGAAAACCCCTCGCTCGATTTCTCCCAAAATCGGGCCGACGGCGACGACCTCCTCGGCGACGCCTACGAGTACCTCATGCGCCACTTCGCCACCGAGAGTGGCAAGAGCAAGGGCCAGTTCTACACCCCCTCGGAAGTCAGCCGCATAATCGCCCAGATCCTCGGCATCAGCCAGGCCGCCACCAGTAACGACACCACCGTTTACGATCCCACCTGCGGCTCCGGCTCCCTGCTCCTGAAGATCGGCGACGAGGCCAGCCAGGGCGGCAAAGCCGTGCGCGTCACCCTCTATGGTCAGGAGAAAGACTCCTCCACCGCCGGTCTGGCCCGCATGAACATGATCCTGCACGACTACGCCACGGCGGACATCAAGCAGGGCAACACCCTCGCCAGCCCCCTCTTCAAAGACGGCGACGCGCTCAAAACCTTCGACTACGTCGTCGCCAATCCTCCCTTCAGCGACAAGCGCTGGAGCACCGGGCTCACCCCCGACGCCGACCCCTTCCAGCGGTTCACCGGCTACGGCGTCCCGCCCGCCAAACAGGGTGACTACGCCTACCTCCTGCACATCCTCCGCTCGCTCAAAAGCACTGGCAAGGGCGCGTGCATCCTCCCCCACGGCGTCCTTTTCCGGGGCAACGCCGAGGGCGTGATCCGCAAAAACCTCATTCAGCGCGGTGTCATTCGCGGTATCATCGGCCTGCCCGCCAACCTCTTTTACGGCACCGGCATCCCCGCCTGCATCCTCGTCCTCGACAAGGAGCACGCCACCGCCCGCAAGGCCATCTTCATGATCGACGCCTCCAAGGGCTTCATGAAGGACGGCCCCAAAAACCGCCTCCGCGAACGCGACCTGCACCAGATCGTCGATGTGTTTACCCACGGCGAGCAACACCCCGGCTATTCCCGCCTCGTCCCCCACACCGAGATCGAGAAAAACGACTACAACCTCAACCTCCCGCGCTACATCGACACCCAGGAGGCCGAGGACATCCAGGACATCGGCGCCCACCTCCACGGCGGTATCCCGTCCCGCGACCTCGACGCCCTCAGCGACTACTGGACGGTCTGCCCCGAACTGCGCGCCTCCCTTTTTGCTGACCTGCGCCCCGGCTACTTCCAACTCCAGGCACCCGCCGCCCAGCTCCGCACCCGCGTCAGCGAACACCCCCAGTTCGCCGCCTTCATCACCGGACTGGAAACCCATTTCAAAAAATGGCGCGCCGGTGCCGCCGTCAGCCTGCGCCTGCTTGCCCCCGGCTGCCACCCCAAGGACGTCATCCGCGAGCACGCCGAAAAGCTCCTCGCACACGCCGAGGGCCAGGCCCTGATCGATCCCTACGCCGTCTATCAACACCTCCTCGATTACTGGTCCGCTACCCTCCAGGACGACTGCTACCTGATCGCCGCCGACGGCTGGGTGGCCAAGCCTGCCCGCCTCCTTGAAACCGACAAAAAGGGTAAAACCAAAGATCGCGGCTGGTCCTGTGACCTCGTGCCCAAGCCCCTCATCGTCGCCCGGTATTTTGCCGCCGAACAAGCCGCCCTCGACGCCTCCCAAGCCGCGCTCGAAGCCGCCACTGCCAGCCTGGCCGAACTTGAAGAAGAACACGGCGGCGAGGAGGGTTTCCTTGGCCAACTCGAAAAAATCGCCAAACCCGAAATCAGCGCCCGGCTAAAAGAGATCAAAGCCGACCCCGACGCCAAAGACGAAGCCGTGGTCCTCCAGCGCTGGCTCAAGCTCAACGCCGACGAAGCCGACCTCAAAAAAGCCATCCGCGACGCCGAGGCCGCCCTCGACCAGCTCGCCTACGAAAAGTATCCGCGCCTAACCGAGTCCGAAATCAAGACCTTGGTGGTCGATGATAAATGGCTCAAAACCCTCGCCACCGCCGTGCAGGGCGAACTCGACCGTGTGTCGCAAACCCTGACCAGCCGCATCCGCCTGTTGGCCGACCGCTACGCTGCCCCGCTGCCCCAGCTCGTCGATGAAGTCGCCCAACTGGCCGCCAAGGTGGACGCCCACCTGCGCAAAATGGAGGCCAAGGCATGAGCCAGGGTAAAAAAGCCCACCTGCGCAACAGCACCGCCGAGTTTTTGGTCTTCACCGCCCAGGCCGGGGAAACGGGTATCGAGGTCCGCGTCGAAGAGCAGACCGTCTGGCTCACCCAGAAACTCCTCGCCACCCTGTTCGACGTAACGGTGCCCACCGTCAACGAGCACCTGAAAAACCTCTTCGCCAGCGCTGAACTGACCGAGGCGGCAGTTATTCGGAAATTCCGAACCACTGCCACCGACGGCAAAAGCTACCTCACCGCCTTCTACAATCTCGACGCCATCATCGCCGTCGGCTTCCGGGTTAATTCCCCCCGCGCCACCCAGTTCCGCCAGTGGGCCATCGGCGTGTTGCGCGACTTCGCCCTGCGCGGCTACGTCCTCGACAAGGAGCGCCTGAAAAACGGCGCCCTCTTCGACCAGTCCTATTTTGACAACCTGCTGGCCGAGATCCGCGAAATCCGCGCCAGCGAACGCCGGTTTTACCAGAAAATCACCGACATCTACGCCACCGCCCTCGACTACAGCGCCGAGGCCGAGACCACCCAGAGCTTTTTCGCCACCGTCCAGAACAAGCTCCACTTCGCCATCCACGGCCACACCGCCGCCGAACTCATCGTCGAGCGGGCCGACAGCACGAAGGAGCAGATGGGGCTCACCACCTGGCGCAACGCTCCGAAGGGCAAGATCCTCAAACCCGATGTAGTCGTCGCCAAAAACTACCTCACCGAAAAAGAGCTCAAGGCGCTCGACCGCTTCGTGACCATGTACCTCGACTACGCCGAGACCCAGGCCGAGCGCGGTATCCCCATGACCATGGCCGACTGGGCCAAGAAACTCGACGCCTTCCTCCAGTTCAACGAACGCGACCTGCTCCAAAACCCCGGCAAAGTCACCGCCGAGATCGCCAAAGCCTTTGCCGAATCGGAGTTTGAGAAATACCGGGTCATCCAGGACCGCCGGTTTGAGTCCGATTTCGACCGCATGCTCAAACAACTGCCCAACGGCGGAGGCCAGCCATGAAAAAGAAACCCACCTCCCGCCGCACCGCCCCCGCCCTCCGTCCGGCCAAGGCTGCCGTCGCCCGCGTGGACGAACAGGCGCTCATCACCGATCTGCGTGGCCTCATCCACGCCGCCCGCCAGCGCATCGCCGTGGTGGCCAATTCCACCACCACCTTGCTCTACTGGCATTTGGGCCGCCGCCTGCTCACCGACAACCTCCAGGAGGGGCGTGCCGCGTACGGGAAACAGATTCTCGCGACGGTGTCGCGGGAATTGACGGCGGAGTTTGGGCAAGCTTTCAGCCTCCGCGCGTTATACCGCGCCATCCAGTTCTCCCAGTGTTTCCCCGCACAGGAGATTGTGTCGACGCTGTCGGCACAATTGAGCTGGAGCCACTTCCTGGAACTGCTCCCGCTTAAAGACCCGCTCGCCCGCGACTTCTACGCCGAGCTCTGCCGGATCGAGCACTGGGATGTGCGCACGCTGCGCAAAAAGATCGGTGGCATGCTGTTTCAGCGCACGGCCCTGTCAAAAAAGCCCAAGAAAACCATCGCCGCCGAGATCGGCCAGATGCGCGCCGGGCAGCTCTCTCCCGATGTCGTCTTCCGCGATCCTTACTTCCTCGATCTGCTTGGCCTGACCGGTGCCTACAGCGAGGCCGATCTGGAAAACGCCATCCTGCGCGAGATCGAAGGCGTCCTGCTGGAACTCGGCACCGGCTTCACCTTCGTCGCCCGGCAGAAGCGCATGAGCGTGGGGCGCGACGACTTTCATCTCGATCTGCTGTTCTTCCACCGGCACCTGCGGCGGCTCATCGCCGTGGAGCTGAAGCTGGAGCACTTCCAGCCCGCCCATGTCGGCCAGATGGAGTTTTATCTGCGCTGGCTGGATCAGCACGAGCGTGCCCCCGGTGAGGAAGCCCCCATCGGGCTTATCCTCTGCGCCTCGGCGGATGCCGAACAGGTGGAGCTGCTCCAGCTCGACGCCAAATCCATCCGCGTGAGCGAATACCTCACCGAGCTGCCCCCGATCAAGCTGCTTCAAGCCCGCCTACATCAAGCCATCGAACACGCCCGCGAGTTGACCGAGCGCCAGGCCTTGCGGGTGGAAAAAACGGAGGGTTCTGCCTGATGAAACCCGGCTATAAACAAACCGAGGTCGGGGTGATTCCGGAGGATTGGGATGTGAAGAAGCTTGGGGAGATCGGTGAGGCTTTGATAGGCTTGACCTATAAGCCTACGGACGTTCGCCAATCCGGCGTTCTCGTCCTCCGTTCATCGAATATCCAGAACGATGCTCTGGCATTCGACGATAATGTGTTTGTTGATACGGCCATCCCTGAGCGGATCATGGTTTTAAATAATGATGTGCTGATCTGTGTCAGAAATGGCAGCCGTGATCTAATTGGCAAATCAGCGCTTCTCGACGACCGAACGAAAGGAATGACGTTCGGGGCTTTCATGGCGGTTTACAGAAGCCAGCTCGGAAAGCTCACAAGCTAGAGCCTCCTCGAAAAGGCTTTTGGTTTTTTTATTAAAAACAACTTATGTGATTTAAGTTTTCCGTAAAAGTGCCGTATTGTACTGCATGAAAACAGGAAACAAAATAAGTAGCAGCGTTAAATTATCAAGTAACGAATCGATCGTCTATTCCTCCGGCGACTTCTTTTCCACCCCGGCGCGCAGTGATTTTGGTGATTTTTTATTGGAATTGAAGCGCTTTTGGCGGTCCCACCCCGAAATCCAAGTGGCCATGACCGCCGATCTCGACGCCCACGCCATGGCGGAAAAGCTCGAACGGCGGAAAAACCGTGAGTTCGATCTGGCGCAGACCGAGGCGTTGTTCGCCGTGCCGGCGTCAGGCACGGCGGAAAAAACGCAAGCCGAGTTCCTCGCCGCAGGGCGTCCGCGCACCCCCGCTGTTGTGGTTTTTATCACGGCCATGGCCACCGGTTACCTGGGGTCGCAATACGGTGCCTGCCCCCGGATGGTGCTGCTTGAATCGGCATCGTTGCGCACCTTGCTCGATGATTTGGGGTACACGCTGCCTGCACCTAATACCGTTGGCCCCCTGATAAATCGCCTGAGTGAAAGTACTCTCGCCCTGATCCACCGGGCCCAATTGGCCGGTATTTTGTCCGAAGGGCTCGATTCGTTTACCGATATCACCCTGGACAGCACGGCGATCAAGGCATCCAGTTGCTGGCCAACAGACTCCGGTATCATTTATCGCCTCTTTGAGCGAGCCTACCGCTTGGGCGGCAAGCTCGACCAGGTCGGGCTTACCTCGCTGCAGGCTGGCTGCAAAGACCACTGGCTGGAGGAGTTGCGAAAGAGCGCCCGCGCCATCGCCCTGCTGGGCAGTGGTCCCCGCCGAGCCCAAAAACTCCGGCTGCTCTACGACCAGTTTTACCAAATAGCCTGCAAGTTGGGCGGCAGGTTGCTCACCGAAGTAGAAGTCGCAGAGGCCGAAGCAAATGTTAAACTGGCCAAGCTGCGGCCCTCCAAGCGCCGGATCGCGGAAGACCTACTGGACTGCATCCACGGGGACGTGGTCGCGGTGGTTACGACGATCCAGCAAAGCCTTGAGCGGGTGCACGATGGGGTGAAGACCAAGTCGAGGGAAAGGGTCCTCAGCCTGGCTGATCGCAGTGCTGCTTTTATTGAAAAAGGCGGGCGGGAACCGGTGATTGGCTACAAGCCGCAATTGGCCCGTAGCCGCGCCGGTTTTGTCACCGCGCTGATTCTCGACGCGGGCAACGTGGCTGATTGCAAGCAACTGGTGCCCATGCTGATTCAGAATATCGCCAACACGGGCCTGGTGCCGGCGAGCGCGAACGTCGACGACGGCTACTCCAGCGCCGAAGGGCTGGCGCAGGCATACGAGCTGAAGGTGGCCAAGGTGAGCATCTCCGGCGCCAAGGGGCGCGCCTTGCTCGGCGAGGAACTGTGGAACCACCAGGATTATATCACGCTTCGCGCCGAGCGCAGCGCGATCGAGTCGCTGATGTTTACGCTCAAGTTCAACCACGGGTTCGGCCGGCCGGGTCGTCGCGGGTTGGCGGCGGTGCGCAGCGAACTGACCCTGAAGATCCTCGCGCACAACTTTGACCGGATGATTTTGGTGCGCGCGAGGAAGTCTCAGGAAAAGCCGCTGCCCTTGGCGGCCTGAGTAGTTTCGGTCGTCGCGGCTAACCCAAATCGGCTCAATTAGTTCGGTGTAAAAGCCCCGGAGCGAACCGCCGTGGACTTCGCCGTTGGAAAAGCGACCTTAGTGATGGGGCCGGGGCTGTTTTTAGGCCGCCGCCCCTTCGTGAACACGTAAATCGAGTCCGTTCAGGGCTGTTTGCGTCCCCAGTGGCCGGCCGGGGCGGGAATACGCCCGTTGCGAAAGGCTTTTCGAGGAGGCTCTAGCCGGGCAACCCATTAGGATCATTGAACAAGGCGGCGCCGCACTTGCCACAGAGATTGGCTTGGCACGACTCGGCGACCGAATTGAAAACACTGCATGGTCGGTCGCTAAAATGAAGCTATTTAACGTACTTATCGCATGCGGGCTAAGCGCTTTTTTTTGCGGCTATTGGGCTTCTTTTTACACTCAAATTTGGCACACCTGAAATCGGCCGATACCTGGGTTTGTCAGCTGCATCTGACGACCGCATTAAGCTGCTGGACGGCATCGGGGCATCACTTCGGGTTAAAAACTCGGAGGGTGCTATATATGTGTATTTCAAAGGCAACCTTCAGCCTAAAACTGGCCACACGGACGACGGCGTAAACTAGAGCCTCCTCGAAAAGCCTTTCGCAACGGGCGTATTCCCGCCCCGGCCGGCCACTGGGGGCGCAAACAGCCCTGAACGAACTCGGTTTACGTGTTCACGAAGGGGCGGCGGCCTAAAAACAGCCCCGGCCCCATCACCAAGGTCGCTTTTCCAACGGCGAAGTCCACGGCGGTTCGCTCCGGGGCTTTTGCACCGAACTAATTGAACCGATTTGGGTTAGCCGCGACGAGCGAAGCGACTCAGGCCGCCAAGGGCAGCGGCTTTTCCTGAGACCTTCTGGCGCGCACCAAAATCATCCGGTCAAAGTTGTGCGCGAGGATCTTCAGGGTCAGTTCGCTGCGCACCGCCGCCAACCCGCGACGACCCGGCCGGCCGAACCCGTGGTTGAACTTGAGCGTAAACATCAGCGACTCGATCGCGCTGCGCTCGGCGCGAAGCGTGATATAATCCTGGTGGTTCCACAGTTCCTCGCCGAGCAAGGCGCGCCCCTTGGCTCCGGAGATGCTCACCTTGGCCACCTTCAGCTCGTATGCCTGCGCCAGCCCTTCGGCGCTGGAGTAGCCGTCGTCGACGTTCGCGCTCGCCGGCACCAGGCCCGTGTTGGCGATATTCTGGATCAGCAGGGGCACCAGTTGCTTGCAATCAGCCACGTTGCCCGCGTCGAGAATCAGCGCGGTGACAAAACCGCCGCGGCTGCGGGCCAATTGCGGCTTGTAGCCAATCACCGGTTCCCGCCCGCCTTTTTCAATAAAAGCAGCACTGCGATCGGCCAGGCTGAGGACCCTTTCCCTCGACTTGGTCTTCACCCCATCATGCACCCGCGCAATGCTTTGCTGGATCGTCGTAATCACCGCGACCACGTCCCCGTGGATGCAGTCCAGTAGGTCTTCCGCGATCCGGCGCTTGGAGGGCCGCAGCTTGGACAGTTTAACATTTGCTTCGGCCTCTGCGGCTTCTACTTGGGTGAGCAACTTGCCGCCCAACTTGCAGGCGATTTGGTAAAACTGGTCGTAGAGCAGCCGGAGTTTTTGGGCTCGGCGGGGACCACCACCCAGCAGGGCGATGGCGCGGGCGCTCTTTCGCAACTCCTCCAGCCAGTGGTCTTTGAAGCCATCCTGCAGCGAGTTAAGCCCGACCTGGTCGAGCTTGCCGCCCATGCGGTAGGCTCGCTCAAAGAGGCGGTAAATGATACCGGAGTCTGTTGGCCAGCAACTGGATGCCTTGATCGCCGTGCTGTCCAGGGTGATATCGGTAAACGAATCGAGCCCTTCGGCCAAAATATCGGCCAATTGGGCCCGGTGGATCAGGGCGAGAGTACTCTCACTCAGGCGATTTATCAGGGGGCCAACGGTATTAGGTGCAGGCAGCGTGTACCCCAAATCATCGAGCAAGGTGCGCAACGATGCCGATTCAAGCAGCACCATCCGGGGGCAGGCACTGTATTGCGACCCCAAGTAACCGGTGGCCATGGCCGTGATAAAAACCACAACAGCGGGGGTGCGCGGACGCCCTGCGGCGAGGAACTCGGCTTGCGTTTTTTCCGCCGTGCCTGACGCCGGCACGGCGAACAACGCCTCGGTCTGCGCCAGTTCGAACTCCCGGTCCTTCCGCCGTTCGCGCTTTTCCGCCATGGCGTGGGCGTCGAGATCGGCGGTCATGGCCACTTCGATTTCGGGGTGGGACCGCCAAAAGCGCTGTAATTGCAGTAAGAAATCACCAAAATCACTGCGCGCCGGGGTTGAAAAGAAGTCGCCGGAGGGATAAACGATCGATTCGTTACTTGATAATTTAACGCCGCTACTTATTTTGTTTCCTGTTTTCATGCAGTATAATACGGCACTTTTACAGTAAACTTAAATCACATAAGTTGTTTTTACTAGAAAAAACCAAAAACCTTTTCGAGGAGGCTCAAACTACCTCTATTTTACGCAATGAACTCTTTTTTATATAATCGGCTTTTTCATAAAGCAGATGTTTGGCAGCCGGATGAACCGTTGATCGCGTGGGGCAGAAGCACCCGATGGTCGGTGGGATTGAGCTACGAGGGATCACTCCATGTCGGAGCGTCGGGATCAGGTAAGACCTCCGGCGGCGTCCAACTAAAAACCGCAGCTATGATGCGAGCAGGATACGGATGCCTATTTTTGACGACAAAAGGAACTACCCCCTCGGACAGCGAAATGTGTTGGAATCTAGCCCGTGAAACAGGACGTGAAAACTCTGTGGTTTCGGTAGGGCCTCGGCATCGATTAGGGTTTAATATCCTTCGGCATGAAATGCAGGCGGCCCGGGAACGGGCAGAACGAGGCGACCTTGCCGGAAATGTTGCAGCACTCTTCACCGCTGCCGCAGAACTCGCAATGCCTCGTCGGGATTCTTCGGGGTCAGACAGCGCCGATTCATAGCGGGAAGTTTACCGAGGTAAGTGCGCGGAGCGCGCGACGGTCATGATTTTCGGACATGTGGGCGATAAAGTCGGAGGTATAAAGGTGGCGTTTTTTAGTTCGTTGACCGCGCCAGTGCATGGACAGGCTGTTGGCCCAGCGGTTGAACATGCCGTGGATGCGCACCGCGTTCGGGCGGCGTAATCGGCAGCGATCATCCTGGCGCGAGGCGTCGAGGCGGGCATGCAAACCGGTCTCGATTCCCCAGTGCGCAATGTTGACCTCCAGCCATTGGGCGGGAGTCAACTCGGCGGCGGGGCGACTGGTGATCAGCGCCACGGTCTCGGTGGGCTTGCCGTGGCGTTTTCGGCAGATTCTCGCGGCTTGCGCCACCAGGGGGAAGCAGGCGCTTTCCGCGCTCAACTCGCGCGCCACCAGGGTGCGCGTCACGGGGTGCTTCTTTTCCTGGGTGGTACGTTGCTCGGCAGCGGGATCTTTTAACGGGTCAAAAAAGGGGCGCCCGGATCGGGCACTTGCGCTGCTACGATTTTCTGCAAGCCGGGCTGATTGCCTTTGACGGTGAACAGGTAGTCGCCGCCATGCTCCAGTACGATCGCCCGCGCGGTGTCCGCCTGGGTATGCAGGGCATCAAGGCTCACGAGTTTATCGACCAAATCGAGTCTCTCACACAGGGCGCGGGCGGCGGGAATCTCGTTACTTTTTTCGGCGACGACCTCGCTGCCGAGATAAAACAAGCTCGGCGAGGTAACCGCGGTCACGACGTTTTGTCCGCCGCTGTGCTTGGGGACTTTGCCGTCGATGACCACGATCTCGCTGTCGGGGGGCTCGCCTCGCACCTGACGTTGGTGGGCGAGTAAAACCTCCTCGATGCGCGAGGCCTGAACGCGGGCGAACAGCCGACTAAAGGTGGGCTGGCTGGGAGCGCCGTATTTGCCGCGGCGGCGGATCACCCCGAGGGCTTGGCGTTGGACCGGGGAGAGCCGGCGGGCGAAAGCGGCCAGGTCACGTTGGCCGCGGGGTGCTCCGGCCAGATAGGCCGCCGCCGTGATCGCCAGCAGCGCGTGCAAGGGATAGGCCCCGATGTAGGCGCGGTATTCAGGCACTTGCCGGAAGGCCTCCGCCAGGCTGATTAAATCGGGGGCCTTCAGGGTACTTCGCACCGGAACTTTCGCCTCCACCGCAGCCAGCGAGGGTTTGATCTGCCCTGCCTGAAGAGCTCTCCGGGCCCGGGGCTCCAGCTCGCGCACAAACAAGCGCTTGGGCTTGGCGTGGTGCTCGTAGTAATCGCGCGACTTACGCGTGTTGCCCTTGGTCAGGCCCAACTCGGTCCACCCGGATGCCTTGTATACACTTCCCGTAAAACGCTCGGGGTCGACGAAGGTTTCCACGACGAGCACGGGGTGCTCGTAACGCGACTGCCAGTCGGCACTGAGCCGGCCGAGCACCCGGCTCAAAACCGCCGAGCCCAAGTTGGGCACCGCCGGCTTGGGCAGCAGCAGGAACCGCACGTTGTTGACCACCAGCGCCAATCGGCGTCGGCGCTGTTCGCCACTCCAGCCAATCCACGCCTCCCGGCCGCGCAGGTGCAGCGCCGCCGCCGCAAACACCAGCACCGCCACCCAGGTGCCCTGCGCATCGCTCACCGCGTACAGCAGCCGCTCGCCCACCGGTTTCACCGCGCCCAGATAGTGATGCTCCTCAAGCAGCCCCTGCGCTCGGGCGTTTAACTCGGGGCTGTCTAGCACCTGCACCTGCAAGTGGCGCAGCGAAATCACCTCCCCTTGGGGGTTCGACGGGTTCGTTTCGGCCGGCATCATTCACCCAGCCAAAATGAATTCCTGGGGCTTGTCCCGCTTATTCCGCTCCTTTGTTAGTATTCAGGTGTTTAGCTGTTCAATGAATCGGCGGTGGGGGTCAGATCACATCTGGCGGCAGGCGGTCGAAAATATGGTGCGCCACGCGGTAACCGTGGTCTTCCGCGCCACCGACGACTTGCTCCTCGATGATATCGTGTCGGTCGTAAAATCTGCGCCCCAAAATCTTGCTCAGGCCAAAGATCCAACTTGGTGCCGGGAGTCCAAGTGTGCGCAGATGATCGAATCAGCAGTAAATCGCTCCGGCGGAGACCGGAACGTGCAACTAGCTCGCAGCTATTTTCTACAAGAGTTTGCCGTGTATCCACCGGACACCAAAAACAGCGTTCTATTCACCTTTTCATCCGGGTGTGCTGACGTTTTTCAGCGGGAGCCTTTGCATGGGATGTTCTTCGCCGGGACAGATTACACCCCCGAAATACTACTGGATGGGGCAATCCTGCTCTGTGACTGTCCTGTTAACGAGTATCGAGAAATCGGTCGAATCGCCAACGGGCTACTGCGATTAAGCGTCCAGCGTATGTTGGAGCGGCGGGCATCGCACCCCAGTCAACGTCCGGTGGCGATAATTTGGGATGAATGCCAGAAAACGCTGCTACGGTCCGATGTCAGTTTTCAGGAAACAGCCCGTTCGTCCAAATGCGCAACCGTCGCCGTCACTCAGCATGTGCCGGCCCTGAGGGATGCCGTCGGACCCGACCTCACCGCAACCTTCCTCGGAAATCTTCGAACAAAACTCTTCTGGCAAAACAACGAACCGGAAACAGGTGACTACATGCGGAAACTTTGCGGTCAAAAGGAGGTCCCGAAGCAAACCCATGGGCGAGACGCATCCGGAAAAAATACCCACAGTGAAACGCCGATCCTTGAAGATGCCCTTCCGCCGCAGGCGACCCACAATCTAAAAACCGGAGGAAAGGAGAACGATTACCAGGTCACAGGATTTTTGATTGTCGGCAGCAAGAAGCTGAAAAACGACGAACCTTACCAAGAAATCCTTATTCACCAAAAAAAGCTGCGTGGCGGGTGGTTCACGCGACGCGCACGTGTTGTCGCACAAACGCGCCCTTGCCCCGATTTCCGGTATCTGCGGAAGGAGGGAGCTTAAATGTCTGACCGTGCAACCCGAGGCCCCGTTAAAGTCGACTGTACCACACGAATGCTGACAGGCACACTGACCGAAACTTTCGGCTTGGTCACAGTCCGCACTGGCTCCGGTGTCGGAGCCTGCGAGCAGGATGATTCCTGCTTCACGAACCACAAGCGCAGCGTCTCCTCTGAAACGTGCGTCCCCATTTGGCCCAACGCCGCAACCAAGATGCGCACCGATGTCCCCTCCGCTCGTTCCTTAAGAAGAACGCGACGGTGCATATCCAATGCATCCGCCTTGGTTGTTTTTCCGGCTTTAGCTTGGGCAATTAACTGGGAAAGTTTTTTGGAATCGTTGGCGGTGGGTTCGTTCATGACTGGGAAATCGTTGGGGAAATCATGGGCGCCCAATGGGGACCGCCAAGGAAAACACCAGCGACCGGCAGGGGAAAAATCTAAGCGAAATCGCTCAGACGTTGGTGTCTCCAAAATATGGGTGGGGGTTCTATGCTGACCATCCGAACCTGTAAGGACCACGGTCATGCGCTTGGTCAGTATCTGCGTCAGGCCGACTACTATTCCGAGGACCTAAAAATCGAAGGCATGTGCTACGGAAATCTGTGCGCAAAGGTCGGCCTCACGGCAGGGACCAGCATCTCGGATGATGCCTTCACTGCGCTCTCTCAAAACGCTCATGCGGTCACCGGTGAACAACTGTCACAGCGGATGGCAGCTGAACGCCGGGCTGGCTGTGACGCTGTTTTTTCTGCACCGAAATCGGTTTCAATTCAGGCCTTTATCGGTGAAGACTCCCGACTAATCGAAGCCCATGATGCCGCCGTGCTCGCGACCTTAACAGAAGTCGAACGGCACGCGGCACGCCAAACAGGGCAGGCGATTAACAAGCGCCATGTGCCAACCGGCAGCATCGCCGCCGCCGTTTTCCGCCACGGCGAAAGCCGTGCCCTCGACCCTCAACTTCATTCCCACTCCTTCATCTTCAACGTCACTCGCGACGCACTGGACGGTAGCTTGGTGGCACTTGAAGCCGGGAAGCTTTTCGACCGCGCTCGGTATTTCACCGAAATCTATCGGAATGAGCTGGCCCGGAAATTAATGGCGATGGGCTATTCAATCGAGAAGACCGAGCATGGTTTTGAGCTAGCGGGCATTCCGGCCGAGCTTATCGCCCGCTTCTCCAAACGGTCGCAAGATCGTGATGCCGCCATCGGTAAACGGGAATTCGAACTCGGGCGCACCTTGACCCACGACGAAGTGGCCATTCTCGTCCGAGAAACCCGGCAACGGAAGCTCAAGGAGCTGTCGCCCGAGGAAGTCCGCTCACATCAGCTCGGCCAAGTCAGTGCGTCCGAATTAACGGCCCTGCGTCGCCTGCGTGAGTCCGCCACGGCACCCATTGTCGCGCACGTTCCAAGTTTAAAGGACTGTCTTGTGCACGCCAAGGAACACGTTTTCGAACGGCAAGCGGTGGTCGAAGATCACACGCTCACCGCCGAGGTGTTCCGGTCCGGCTACGGACACCACACGCTGGCCGATATCAAAAACGCGATTACCCACGGTCAAAATGGCCTGCTGGTGGTCGATGGCCGCGTATCTACGGCTGAAGCGATCCAGCACGAAAAATCTCTCATCGCCGCAATTCATATCGGGATTGGAAGCGAACTACCACTAGGCCGCATGCCAACCGTGACCCAGTTGAGTCAGGAGCAAAGCGAAGCCGTGCAACGCCTGCTCGATTGCCGCGATCAAGTCATGGCACTACGCGGGAAGGCCGGCACCGGCAAGACGCACTCCCTGGCTGCGATTATCGAAGGATGCGCGTCTGCCGGTCGCGAAACCGTCTGTTTCGCCCCCAGCACCAAGGCGGTGGAAATCCTCCGACGCGACGGTGCGCAACAGAAGACGGTCGGCCATGGTGCCGCCGCTCAGGCACTATCCACCACCAATACCGTTCAGCGCCTACTCATCGATTCCGCCCTCCAAACGACCATTCACGGAAAGGTCTTGGTCATCGACGAATACGGCCTGCTTTCAACTCATGATCTGACCCGGTTGATCGCCCTTTCACAGAATCACTCGTGCCGACTCCTTCTTGTGGGTGACGCCGCGCAACATACCAGCGTGGAGGCCAGTGCAGCCGCACGCCTGGTCGAACGCGAAAGTCGTATCACGGTCGCCGAAATCAGCGAAATGCGCCGCCAGTCCAAAAACCCAGCCTATCTGCGAGCCGCCACCGCCTTGGCTTCCGGTAATCTTCATGGCGGTCTGGCTCGCCTCGATGCGATGGACGCCATTGTGGAAATACACGACGCCCACGAGCGCCGCTCGCGCATGGTCGATGAATGGTTTGAAACCGTCCACACCACTGGACCACGGCACACCGCACCCAAGACCGGGCTCATGGTCGCACCGACGTGGGATGAAATCCTCGTACTCAATCAAACCGCACGAGAACGCCTCAGAGCGGCCAAGATTTTAAAAGGCGATGATCACACAGTTCGTTCGCTCTGGCCGAAGGATTGGACCCGCGCCCAAAACAAGGACGTCCAAAATTATGAAACGGGGCATGTCCTCATTGCGCGAAAGGGCACTAAGTATTTTGAAAAAGGCGACGAACTCACCGTGCTCCGCCGAGAAGGTGAACGCGTGATCGTGCGCGCCGCTCACGGGGCGGAGTTCGCCGTCTCACCCAAACAAAGCGGACTCAGTTGGTCCGTGCTGGATGAACGCCCCCTGTCCGTCGCCAAAGGTGACGAGCTTCGCCTGCGGGCGGTCGGTCAAGCCGCCATGCCCGACGGGAAGCTCAGGCGCATTGCCAACGGTAGCACCGTCACGGTAGCCGGTGTCGATTCCTCTGGTCGAATTCACCTCACGGATGGAGCAACCCTTCTCAGCCGTGAGGTCGTTCACGCTTACGCCCTCACTTCGCACGCGTCCCAAGGCATGACGGTGGATGCGGTCTTCATGACCAACCCCATCAGCCGCGAAGGTCTCTACGTCGCATCGACGCGCGGACGGGAGAAAATCCGCATCTACACGCCTGATCGCAAGGCGCTGCTGGATGCATCACGCTTGAAAAGCGAAGACCGCATCAGCGCTACCGAATTTTCCCGCACCCTCTCGTCGCCTCCCACTTCCGCCCGTGCACGAATCAAGACCACGGTGCACGAACTCCGGTCCTTCTGGACAAACGGCATCGCGCATGGCCGCGAACTCGCTCTGGCCTGTCTCCATTATCTTCACCCGGCCCAACCATCATCATCGCGGTCCCTCGGCCTCAAAACAGACGCCCCAACCCAATCCTCCGCACCAAAGCAGGAGGCCAAATAATCCATGCCACTCGCCGAATGCTACGTCACGAGCGATCACTCCGTCGGCTTCCTGCGCTTCGAAACCCCGCGCGAACGGCTATCGCTGCCGTATGCCACCCTGCTCGGTTTCACGCTTTCCAACGATGAAACCATTCTCGAACTGGATTACGCCTCCCATAAAATCACGGTTAAAGGTAAACGCCTCTACGAGGTGTTTTGCGTCCTTTCTTCCGGTATTGGCCAAGCGTTGATCGCCCGGCCGGAGACCGACGCGCTCATTCTGGGACCATCCGCCAAGGCTCCTTTCATTCAAGAAATACGCATCAAGCCTGTATCCACCGATGAATCGTAAAGTTTTTGTTGAAAATAATAGGGTGTTTTTTCAACATATGATGACTATAACGGTTACCCAAGTGTCATCAAAAAAGCTATTAGCACGAATAAATGGCAACGGCAGGGGGTGGGTCTTCACCCCCAAAGCGTTTGCCGATCTTGGCGACCCTCGTGTCGTCGGTGTCGTGCTTGGTCGGTTGGTCGCGCAGGGCAAAATCCGCAAGCTCACTCGGGGGCTCTATGACTACCCCAAGTCCCATCCGCGTATCGGGCTGCTATCGCCCGATCCCGCCGCCATCGCTCAAGCCCTTGTCGGTAGCGACCGCATACGCCTGCTCCCCTCGGGCGCGTATGCAGCCAACCTCCTCCGTCTTTCCGAACAGGTGCCCGCCAAAATCGTCTTCCTAACCGACGGTCCAACTCGTTTGGTTAAGATCGGTCGGCAAGAAATCCGATTTCGGCGAACGACTCCTCGCAACTTGGAAACGAGCGGGCGGCTGAGCGGCACGGTCATTCAGGCCCTGCGGCATGTCGGCAAAGACCACATCACCCCAGAACGGATCACCACCCTGCGCACCGTGCTCACGGAGGCCGACCGAAAAAATTTACTCAAAGATAGCCAATTCGCCCCGGCATGGATGCGCCCGCAGCTGCGCTCCATCGCCGAGGATTCCGACCATGCGTAACTTTGCCCGCCTCCCCGTAGCCGATCATACCGCGTTTTTCACCGAAGCGGCCGCCCGTCGTGGCGTGCGCCCCTGGCTCGTGGAAAAAGATTTCTGGGTGTGCTGGTTGCTGCGTGAAATTTTCGCTCTGCCCACCCTGCGACCGCACCTGGTCTTTAAAGGAGGCACCTCCCTCTCGAAGGTTTTTAACATCATCGCCCGTTTCTCGGAGGACATCGACCTTTCGCTCAGCCCTGCCTTCCTCGGCATCGCCGAATCCACCTTGGAGGACGCGGCCTCGCGCACACAGCGCGATAAAAATCAAAAGCAACTGGAGGCGCGCTGTGCCGAGATTGTGCGCGACCAAATCGCCCCGCTGATTACCGAAGCGCTCTCGGTGCAACTGGGCAACCTACCTGCTCGCTCATGGAAAATCGAAGCCATCATCGATCCGGCCACCCATTCGCCGGTCATTCTGTTTCATTATCCGGTCGCCGTGCCTTACGAGACCTACGTGCGGCCTGAGGTGAAGGTCGAGTTTGGCTCCCTCACCGATCAACAGCCCACCGGAAACCACACGGTCCGCTCCATCGTGGCGGAGGAATTCCCGCATGAAATGGTCGCCCCCGATGGTGGCGTCGTCGCCTTGGAGGTGGAGCGCACGTTCTGGGAAAAGGCGACCATCCTTCATGCTGAATACCACCGGCCGGCCGAACAGCCGATGCGCGACCGCTTCTCGCGGCACTACTCCGATTTTGCCGCCCTGCTGACGCATCCAACCAGTGCAGCGGCCCTGACTCGCTTTGATGTGCTGGCTCGGGTCGTTCGTCACAAAAGCCGTTTTTTCGCATCGAGCTGGGCGCACTACGACTTGGCGATACCGGGCAGTTTACGCCTCGTTCCGCCAGCCCATCGAGTGGCCGAAATCGAGCGCGATTACGGCCGGATGGCGGACATGTTCATCAACACGCCGCTACCGTTTTCCCGCCTGATCGATACACTCGGCAAAGCCGAGGCTGGAGTTTGGCCTCTGACTAGTTGGCCCGGAGAAGGCCGTAGAGATAAATGGGGCGTCGGGCCCATGGGAAAAAGCGTGGCCATGAACGATGGTGTCGGACCATGAGCACCACCACCAAAGTTCAGCGCATCATCCGCAAAAACAGTGAGCAGTGGTATGTGACATTACCCGCTTCCATCGCCCAGACGATGGGGTTCGCCAAGTCGGAGGCCGTCGAGTGGACCGTCACCGACGCGCATCATTTGGTCCTCTCACGCAGTCTGGTCGCGCCCGTTATGCCGGTCACGCCCGAGCTGGTGGACGTAGGCGTTAAAAAAAAGTCCAGTTGGGTTTATCCGATCGGCTGGGACGACTTATGAAACGGGCTTGTGCTGCGGCTTGCGCCGCCCCCGAGTGCGCCCGGAGACTGCAGGGGCATCTCATGGCGGCACTGGTTTCACCGTGCCGGGGGACTCTTACCAACCTGATTTGTCTGTGCGGGCGTGCCCAGCAGGACTGGACGGCCGACTACCGGTTGTATTCGCGTGACCGGGTGAAGCCGGCGGGGCTTTTCCGCACGGTCCTCCATGAGCTTGAGGTAAACCTGCCGGCGCTTACCCCGTTGGTGGCCGCCATCGATGACACCCTGGTACGCAAAACCGGGGTCAAGATCGACGGCGTCGGCTGGAAACGCGATCCGCTCGGCCCCGCGTTCCAAACCAACCTGGTGCGCGGCCAGCGCTATGTGCAACTCTCTGCGGCCTGGCCTGGTTCCGACGGACACGCCCGGATGATTCCGGTGGATTTCACCCACGCGCCGACGCCGCCAAAGCCGGGTAAAAAAGCCACTACCGACGAGGTTCAGCAGTACACGGAGAAGAAAAAACAGCAGCGGCTTAATGTCGTCGCGCTCGCCCGCATCCAGCAGCTTCGCCAGGCGCTGCCAGACACGCGCAAACTGGTGGTCGCCGGCGATGGCAGTTACACCAATGCGGTCGTACTCAAGGGCCTGCCCGCCAAGACCGTTTATATCGGCCGGATCCGCCGGGACGCCGTGCTCAACGCCCTGCCTGGACCACCCGCGGCCACCGGTCGCCCGCCGGTCTATGGCGCGCCGGTCCAGACCCCGGAAGAGCTGCGCACCGACGACACCGTGGCCTGGCAAAGCGTCGAGGCTTATGCGGCCGGAAAAAAGCACACCTTTAAAATCAAGACCCTCGGGCCGGTGCTGTGGCGTAAAGCCGGGGCGACGCTCCCGTTGCAAGTCATGGTGATCGCCCCGGTGGGCTACCGATTGCGCGCAGGCTCGAAGCTGCTCTATCGCCAGCCTGCCTTCTTGGTTTGCACCGACCCGGATATGCCCGTGGGTGACCAACTCCAGTATTACCTCTGGCGTTGGGTCATCGAGGGAAACTTCCGGGATGAGAAAACCCTGATCGGCACCGGCCAGGCACAACTGCGCACCGCCGCCTCCAACCGCAACCAACCCGCCGCCACCGTCGCCGCCTATGCGCTGTTGTTAATCGCCGCCCTGCTCTTCGGCGATCCTGCGGGGCAAACCCCTGATCCGCCGCCGCATCTTCGCCCGCCCAAATGGCGCACGCACTCTTCGGGCGCCTCGCCTGCGACCAGTTCCACGGGGGACCTCTTGCGCACCCTGCGCAGCGAATGCTGGGCCGACCAGATCGCCCCAGAGAGTTTCTCCGACTTCACGTCGACCGACCCTCCCTCCACGAACTCATCAAAAGCGCCACCCTTCTTGGCTGAAGCACTCTTCCGCGCTGCGTAACCGGGCCTCCGGCCGCTTCGCATCCACCTGCTTTTGGGGCCAAACTCCAGACCGTGGATATCAATATCCACGGACTTCTCAATGTCTTGGCCTCGTGCAAGAATCACGGCGTGAAAAAACTCTGCTTTGCGAGCACTGCCGCCGTGTATGGCGAAAACCCGGAGCAGCCCAAAGTGGAAACCATGGTGCCGGACCCGCGCAGCCCCTACGGCATCACCAAACTCGACGGTGAATACTACTGTGCCCTCTATGCACGCGAGGGCCTGCTCGAAACCGCCGCTCTGCGCTTCTTCAACGTCTTCGGCCCGCGTCAGGACCCGCGAGGCGCTTACGCGGCGGCGGTGCCGATTTTTATCCAGAAGGCGGTCGCGCACGAGCCGATCACCATTTTTGGCGACGGCGGGCAGACCCGTGACTTTATCTATGTGAAGGACATCGTCGGCGCCCTCGCCTTTCTTGCAGAACGTCCCGGTGTGACCGGTGTGTTCAACGCCGGCTACGGCCAGTCGATGAGCGTCGCCGAACTGGCCCACACGATTCTAGTGCTTAATTGCGTAGATTAATGATAGTATTTATGAGTTGGCTTCCCTTGACCTCGCGCTTGCGCCACTTGAACGGCTTGGCATTGGGCAGGTAGGCGGCGACGAAAGCGTCAATGGCCTGACTAAGTTCGGCGACGCTTCTGAAGTTCGCGCCCCGTAGCGCCTTCCTTGTTAGTATGCCGAACCAGATTTCAACTTGATTGAGCCAACTCGCCGAGGTTGGGGTAAAGTGGAAGTGGACATTGGGGTGCCGAGCGAGCCAAGCGTCGCACTTTTTGTGGGTGCAATAATTATCCAAAATCACGTGGAGTTCTCTCTCGGGCGGGTGATCCGCCACCACTTGGTCCATGAACAGCAGGAACTCCTCCCGGCGCTTAAGGGTGGTTTTCTGCGTCTTGATCAAGCCCGTGGCCACATCAAGGGCAGCGAACAAGTTGAGTGTACCGTGGCGCTTGTAGGTGCTTTTGAGTCCCTGGACGATTTTACCATTGTCGGTCTCCACGTAACCGGTGGCGCGCTCTAGGGCTTGGATGCCAGGCTTTTCATCCACACTTATCACCAATGCCTTTTCCGGTGGGCTCAGGTAGAGCCCGACGATATCGGCTGCCTTGGCTGCGAACTGCTTGTCAGTGCTCACGCACCACGAGCGCTGGCGCTGCAGGCAAATGCCCTCCTTGCGCAGCACTCGCCAGACCGCGTGCACCGAGCCGCCGAGCACACGGGCCACCGCTGGACCATCCCAGCGCGCCTGCCCCGGAGGGGGTGGCCCTTCCAATAAAGCCAGCACCCGATCTCGAAAGTCCTCACCGTAGGTGCGCTTCGCGCCCGGCCGTGCCGCATCATCCAGCCCCTTCATGCCAAGCAGCACAAAGCGATCCCTCCACTTTATTACGGTGTTCGGCCTGGTGTTGCAGCGGCGCGCCACCTCTTGCACCTGCTCGCCACTCACGCACCCAAGGATCATCCGGGCGCGCTCAACTCGCTGCCTCGACTCAATCCGGCTGGTTGCCCGTTTTTCTAGGGATTGCTGATCCCCCTCGCTACAAGTGATTCGCACGGCTTTTCGTCCCATCTACAAAGCGGATACAATATCACTTATTATTGCAAGTAAGCACTAGATCGCTCTGGCTCGCCGTCTTCCGTCATCCACGCCCCGGAGCGTGCCGGCGATATCCGCCACTCCCAAGCGAGCCCTCAAAAGCTGATGTCGGCGGGCTGGCAGCCGGCCTACGGGGTAATGAAGGGACTACAAGCCACCCTCGAGTCCTTCGCTACCTGAAGCAATGCGCGCATCGCCCACCCCACCCCACCCCACTTCACCTTTACCTTTACCCAACCCACTTAAATTCTATGTCCGATCGTTCCCAAACTCCCTCCCGCGAAGCAATGAGCGCGGTGGCCTCCCACTTTCTTTTGCACGGCAACCTGCTTGACGCCCAGCGCTACGGCAGCGGCCACATCAACGACACCTTTGTGGTCAACTTTGACCAAGCCGGCACGCCGGTGCGGTATATTTTTCAACGCATCAATCACCGGATTTTCAAAAACGTCCCCCAACTGATGGTGAACATAGGCCGAGTCACCGCTCACGTAGCCGGTAAAGTTACGGAAGGTGATAACCGACGCGCCTTGGTCTTGGTGACAACTCGAACCGGAGAGCCCGTTCACCAGACTCCGGATGGCGAGTATTGGCGTGTTTATTTGTTCGTCGAACACGCCCGCACCTACGATGCCGTCGAAAATCCTCAGCAAGCCTATGAAGCCGCGAGGGCTTTCGGTTTGTTTCAACAATCGCTTGCCGATCTACCGGGCACCCGTCTGCACGAGACCATTCCTCATTTTCACGATACTCCCAAGCGATTCGAGGCGTTGCGCAAGGCCGCCGAGGCCGATGTGGCCGGTCGCAAAAAAGAAGTGCTTCCCGAGCTCAAGTTTGCCTTTGAGCGCGAGGCTGAAACCAGCCGCCTGCTCGACCTCGTGAGATCCGGCCACATCCCCGAACGCGTCACGCACAACGACACCAAGCTCAATAACGTCATGCTCGATGATGCCACAGGCGAAGGCATCTGCGTTATCGACCTCGACACGGTTATGCCGGGACTTTCGCTCTACGATTTCGGCGACCTGGTGCGCTTCGCCACCAACACAGCGGCCGAAGATGAAGCGGATTTGTCCAAGATCGACGTCTCGCTCCCCGTCTTCGAGGCCATCGTGCAAGGCTACATCGCCGGTGCGGGCAACATCCTCACACCGTCCGAGTGGGAGAACCTGGTTTTCGCTGGTAAACTCATGACCTTCGAGGTCGGCATCCGCTTCCTCACCGATTATCTCCAAGGTGACATTTACTTCAAAACCAAGCGACCGGGTCACAACCTCGACCGCGCCCGCAACCAACTCCACTTAGTCGCGCGCATGGAGGTTGCCACAACATCACTCGAATCAATAGTGAAGAGGTATCTCCCCTGCCTTAAATGAGCCGCACACCTCTGCTTTGTCCCATGATCGTCGTGTCCGATCTCGCCGGCTGGATGGCCCGCCCATCCGCCACCGAACCAGTGTTGACCCTGCGTCAGGCTTGGAATCCCGCCTCCTCGCTCATCGGCGGCACCGTGCGTTTCTGCGCCTCGAGTCCTGACCAGACATGAACACTGAATTCAGCCGCCACCCGGGCCACCGCGCCGAGACGCTCCAGGGAATCGCGCTCACCCTTCTGTCGGTGGTCTTGAACGGCGCCTGCTATCTTCTTGTAAATCGATCCAAAAACACCCACTTGTTCTACCTCATCAACAAAAATGCACCTCCTCCTTCGTTCCTCCTGGCAGACAGTCAATATCGGCGACATCGGCCACACCTTTGGGTTCCTGGAGATTTTTCGAAAATACGCACCGGATATCACAATTACCCTTTGGCCGCTTAACATTGACCGTGGTGTCCGGGAAAAACTCACTTCCAGCTACCCAGACATTCGATTGGCCGAGGGAACGCTGAACGAACAGGGCGAGCCGGATAGCGAGACACTACGTCGTGCATTTACTGAATGCGACATTTATGTGCACGGTTCCGCGCCGGGCTTGATCGTGGCTCGCGATTTGAGGATCTGGAACGAAAAAACCGGCAAGCCCAGCGTGCTTTTCGGCATAACCATGGACCCCACCGGGCCGATGCAAACCGGGAATTGGGAAGGTGGAACTCTCGAGCAGCTCTCGCAGCAGATCGAAAGCATGCCCCACCACAGCCTGAATGATCTCCAGACATCCGTTTTTCAGTCGGCCAACCTCATCTACTGCCGTGATTCACTCACCAAGCGCTTTTTGGAAAAGTTCGGGCTCCACAGCGGGCATGTCGCTTTCGGTGCGGATGCGACCTTTGGCTTTGCCCCTGCGGCTCCGAAGGCGGCGAATGATTTCCTTCGTGAGCACGAACTCATAAAGAATGACTACCTCTGTGTGGTTCCTCGCCTGCGCTACACCCCTTACCACCGCATGCACGATTGGGTGCCCGAAGATGCCGCGACCAAGGCGAAGGATGCAGTGAACAACCGCACGCAAGCCCACGACATGGGACTGCTCGCCGATCTCGTCGTTCGGTGGGTGAGGGAAACAGGCAAAAAGGTGCTTCTTTGCCCGGAAATGACCTACGAGGTGCCGCTTGCCAAAACCACCATCTACGACCTTATGCCGGAGGATGTCCGGGCGAAGACAGTATGGCTCGAGCGTTACTGGCTCCCCGATGAGGCTCTGGCTGTCTATGCGGCTGCCCACAGCATTGTGAGTATCGAAAACCATTCTCCAATCCTTGCTTTGATATCCGGCACCCCGATTATCTACCTTCGGCAGCCGACGGATACGATCAAGGGTCAAATGTGGCGGGATCTCGGCATGGGCGACTGGTTTTTTGAAATCGGGGAAACCTCTGTGAATGATCTGTGGAAATCCATCGAAGGCTGGCTGAAGGATTATCCCAGCGCCAGACGAACCGCAGCGGCGCGCCAGGCTGCAATCGGCGCTCAATGGGCCGCCAGCATAAATGAAATCCGCTCCATCAAACGTTTGAAAACAACATGAAATTTCGTGCAACTCGCCATTTTTTTTGCGCGGTCTCAATGTCTAAGCTTATTTTCCTGCCACAGCTGGGGCTGGCTTTGTTCGTCGGATTGACGCTTGCGGGATGTAAGTCCCCACATGTGAAACTTGCAGATTCCCTGTATCGTCCGTCCACACCTGTGACGGTCTATCTTTTGAAGACTTCGGCAGATCCGCAACAGATCACCATGAAACTGCGCGGGCAATCGAAGAAAGATCGCGATCTGATTTCTCTCAGGCTTTTCGATCCATCGGACAAATTGCTTCTGCGTGAGCACTTGGATCGCGGAGGAGAAGGCCCGGATGACGCTGTCGAGTCCGATGAAACACCCAGACCCGAGGGAAAGGCATCCGCTCAAGATTCCCGTTGGCCCGCCGAGGTCGGAATCTTTCGCCGCGAACTCATACAGCCGGGAATATATGAGGTTCGCATGGTCTCTGGCTTGAAAAAAACGGTACTCCAGCTTGAGAGCGATTTTCCGATGCCATCGGGCGTTTCTTTTCAAAACGGCTTTTTCAGCGCGTGGAAACCCGGTCTCTCGAAGGTCTGGTTTTATGTTCCGCAGAATGCCATGAACCTGAAAATCAAAGGCCGTGGCATTACCCTGCGTGATTCGAAGGATCAGATTCTTTATCCCTCTACTGGCACGAAGGACGAGCAGTTGGCGGAGATCACGGTCAAAAGCCCCGGCGAGCTTTGGAGCATGGAACTCAATGGTGACTGGCAATTTTCCGCCGCAGGTTTTCCCGTGATTTTA